>NZ_JACJEP010000001.1:142757-491934 GCF_014164135.1 Pseudoalteromonas sp. SG45-1 | reverse complement strand
CAAGGGGATTCGAACCCCTGTTACCGCCGTGAAAGGGCGGTGTCCTAGGCCTCTAGACGATGGGGACACATAAATGTGTCACTAGGACAACTGAATTTTTAGACTCGTTTCAGGCGAGCTTTCTTTATAACACTTCACTTCCCTATTAAAAAATAAGTAAGTGGCGTCCCCAAGGGGATTCGAACCCCTGTTACCGCCGTGAAAGGGCGGTGTCCTAGGCCTCTAGACGATGGGGACACATAAATGTGTCACTAGGACAGTTGATAAGTTTAACTCAAATCATGAGCTTTAAGGTAATTGCGTTTAATACAAGTAAAGACTCGAGCTTTAATTGTGACGCTATTTTCTCGGTAAAACCGCCTTTAACTAATAAAAGTTAAGTGGCGTCCCCAAGGGGATTCGAACCCCTGTTACCGCCGTGAAAGGGCGGTGTCCTAGGCCTCTAGACGATGGGGACACAGAAAACTGCTACCCTAGGACAAAACACTAATTTTTGGTGGAGCCATGCGGGATCGAACCGCAGACCTCTTCACTGCCAGCGAAGCGCTCTCCCAGCTGAGCTATGGCCCCAACTTAATCAATACCCACCGTGATAAACACATCGTGTATCGCTTAGTGCGGGGCGCATTCTATGCACCACCCAAAATAAAGTCAACAGTTTTTTACCTAGCTTTATTTAAATGGTTTAATTTTCAACAAACTGGCTATCAAGCGTGCTAAAAAATACAATTTGAATAAGATTCAAGCCCTACTGCTTATAATAACATCACTATATTGCAGCGAATACTCAATAGCCCCCACTCCCCCATTTAATGAAACAAAATTGCATCAAAGCAAAGGTATACATTTATATGCAAATTAAACTTATCTATAAACTACCAATTAAGGCCCCGCCAATCGCCTTAATCTTTTAAAAGTTACAATTGCTTATAATAACCAAAACTTAAATGTGGGTTTGAGAGTACCCGCAGCCTTTACTTGCTTAATAACCAGCGTAACTCGTACTAAAAAATTCGATTATTGTTTGAAGAGCATTTTTAAAAGAGCACTGTTGCTTCGTAATTCTATGTATAAAACTTCAAGGCGCGTTGATCTTTGGTGGGTGAAGCGGAAGCTTTGCTCGGCTTTTACTTGGCCCACTAGGTTACAAACCTCGCGCCACGATTTAATCGTCCCTAGATTGAACAAATTTGAATCCACAAAGGTCAACACGCCCTAGTTATATGTGATCTATTTAGTCTTAACCCGAAGCTAGTAGCGAGGAATACGTATTTACGAGATGGCTAGGTTGGCTTATAAAAATAAAGTAAGTACAAAAATAGAGTTTAGAATGCTGAAATAGCATTTATTTTGGGAAGTTTAGATTAAATTCATTTTTAAAGGACCACTCTATTCACTAAATAACTCGCCCTAATATTAATCGATCTTGCTCATAATCATAAAAACGACTCCAGTAAAAAAACAATGAGTATCGTAAAACTAAATTTAAGGTTAATAAAATACAATTCCCTACTCACTTTTAGGTGCTTAATTGAACTGCAATATCAAATTTGATGATAAAATAGACTTCAACCATATCCTATTGTTTATAAAACCTTCATTCAGCACATTTTTATCATTCAAGTGTTGACACATTTCCAACTCTATCTATAATAGCGCCCCACAACAACGCAGCAATGCAATGTTGTTTAGATGTGGGTGATTAGCTCAGTTGGGAGAGCATCGCCCTTACAAGGCGAGGGTCACTGGTTCAAGTCCAGTATCACCCACCACTTTTTAGTTAAAGTGTTCACATCTAAATTCTATATGGGTCATAAGCTCAGTTAGAAAATAGAGAGCATTACCGCTACTAACAAGTAACGGCAAAGTTCACTGGTTAAAGTCCAGTACTATTTATTTAATAGTAGCGTTTTAAATTATATGTGGGTGATTAGCTCAGTTGGGAGAGCATCGCCCTTACAAGGCGAGGGTCACTGGTTCAAGTCCAGTATCACCCACCACATATAAAACCTATTACTATATTAATAGTCGTGTTTTAAAATTGTAATATGGGTCGTTAGCTCAGTTGGGAGAGCATCGCCCTTACAAGGCGAGGGTCACTGGTTCAAGTCCAGTACGACCCACCATTTTTTAAATGGTGCATATTACAAAAAATCTAAATGGGTCGTTAGCTCAGTTAGAAAAAGAGAGCATAACCGCTATTTACAAGTAACGGCGAGGTTCACTGGTTAAAGTCCAGTACTATTTATTTTAATAGTAGCGTTTTAATTTATATGTGGGTGATTAGCTCAGTTGGGAGAGCATCGCCCTTACAAGGCGAGGGTCACTGGTTCAAGTCCAGTATCACCCACCACATATAAACCTATTATTATATCAATAGTCGCGTTTTAAAATTTAATATGGGTCGTTAGCTCAGTTGGGAGAGCATCGCCCTTACAAGGCGAGGGTCACTGGTTCAAGTCCAGTACGACCCACCATTCCTAGAATGGTGCATATTAAAATGTAATTTGGGTGATTAGCTCAGTTGGGAGAGCATCGCCCTTACAAGGCGAGGGTCACTGGTTCAAGTCCAGTATCACCCACCAAATTACATCAAGCGGTTAATTGATAATAAAGAATTAAATAACAGGCATACCTATTATATGTGGGTGATTAGCTCAGTTGGGAGAGCATCGCCCTTACAAGGCGAGGGTCACTGGTTCAAGTCCAGTATCACCCACCACATATAAATACCATCAGATAACTTCTCTAGTAATAACTCTTTCTTTTCATATTAAATACATTTAAGAACTTTATAAAAACTCAATATAAAAATCGTATGTAATTAACTTAGTCGTAAGAAAAAGAGCATCACCACCCTTTACAAATAATGGCGAGGGTCACTGGTATCAAGCCAAGTAATCACCCACCACATATAAATACCATTAAACAATTTCTCTAGTAATAACTTTTTCCCATATTAAATACGTTTAACTCCTATTTTTACCTTAAATATATTTCATATTTTTATTAAAATCTAAATTTCCATATCAAAGCACTCATCAAATATAGCGTTTCCATTTTACTTATTTGGTTTTTAATTATGTTATTCGGCTCAGTACTTTCGTAGTTAGATAAACGTATTAGGCAAAGTTAAGTACCTAATAAATACAGCTATCATTTAAATTCCCTTGTAAGGAGTTAAACTGTTGATTATAGTCTGTGTTAAATACAATTACGCTTAAGCCAATGCCAACTAAGATCTATTCAAAAGCCAAAATACTTATAGTAGAGGAGCAGCCACTTGCTCAAAGCTATATGAAACAATCGTTAGAAAGGCTTGGCTTTCGGCAGTTGCGCTTTGCTGATCATGCAAACTCTGCAAAAGAGCAGTGTTTAAGTGAAGAATTTGATCTAATAGTTTGCTCATTCAACTTAAACAAACACCAAGATGGCTACCAGCTTTATGAAGAGCTACGTGTAAAGCAGCTCATAAAAAGTTCGACTGGCTTTATTTTTATCTCAGCAGAAACAAGTGGCTCACTCGTTCATAGTGTTCTTGAGCTGCAGCCAGATGACTTTTTAGTTAAGCCTTTTACAGTACAAGAGCTTAAAACACGCATTGAACGAATCTTAAAGCGTAAACACGACTTACAAACAGTGTATTCATTAATTGATGATGGTAACGATTCAAAAGCTATTAAATTTATTGATACCGCTCTGGATAAAAAAAATAATAATTACAGTCCTATCCTACTTCGCTTAAAAGGCGATGCCCTACTTCGCTTAAAGCGTGCTCAAGATGCAAAAGACTTTTTTAAGTCTGTTCTCGATATTCAAAAATTTGCTTGGGCAAAAGTAGGTTTAGTAGAGGCACTTATAGCGAATAACGAACATATTTTGGCGCAGCGAATGCTCAAGACAATGTTAGAGCGCCAAGAAACTCGTTTAGTAGCCCTTGATTTGTTGGGCAGATTAGAAATAAAGCTAAATCAGTTTGAACTAGCACAAAGCTTTTTAAGTCAAGCAGCAGACATTGCACCGCGAAACATCACACGCCAAAAATCGTTAAGTAATGTGTCGCTAATTAATCACGACTACGAAAAAAGCTATTTAACTCAAAAAGATATAGCCACCTTTGCAAAGCACTCAATACACGACCACCCCGATGTATATTTAAATGCAGCACGTGCCGGTATCGACTTTGCGTTAACGACTGATCAAACTGATCAAATTCAACGAATTTCTAGACAAACAAATCAGTACATTAATGATTTAAAAAAACAGTTTCCTAATAATGCAAATCAAGCTCAAATTGATGTACTTAATGCACGACTTCATTACTTAAAAGACGAGCATCAAAAAGCGAAAAAGCTAATTGAGCAGCTTGATGACGACGATACTCATATCCGATCGGTTGATGGAGCACTTGATAAAGCAAAAGCATTTCATGAACTGGGGTTTCATCAGAAGGCGCAAACCTTATTCACACAAATAATTAGCCACTGTGAAAGACACCCTGCAGTTAGCGACACAACTTACTTGCGTTATATTCAGCAGCAACAAAGTGAGCGACGCGATATTAAAATGGGTCCAAAAGAGCTTAATAACCATGCCGTTAATCAATTTAATAAAGGGCAGTTAAATACTGCGCTGGAAGCTTTTACGCAAGCATTTAGAGTAATGCCTCGCAATCAGAGTATTGCACTTAATTTATTACAGTGCCTATTTGATTCAACCAAGCAATCTGGCAGCTCATTTAATATGGATCTTGCTAGAAGATGCTACGCCCTTCTTGATAAAACTAAATTACAAGCAGATCAGACGCAGCGTTTAGATAAGATTTTACATATAGCAAAAGAAATGAATTTAGATATTCAAAGCGCTAGTAAATAAAATATTAGATCTTTTTCATTGCTGCGGCATTAACGCAATAACGTAAACCTGTTGGTAATGGGCCATCTGGAAAAATATGGCCTAAGTGCGAATCGCACACATTACAAACCACCTCTATGCGCTCCATACCATGACTTGTATCGTTTACATAACCAATCGCTTCAATTGTCGCAGGTTGCGTAAATGACGGCCAACCAGTGCCACTATCAAACTTTTCATCGGCATCAAACAATAGGTTATCACAGCAAATACACACATACTTGCCAGGTTCGAGTAATGTACAACTACCCGAGCTATCTGGGCGCTCTGTTCCTTTCTTACGTGTTACGTAATATTCATCTTCTGATAGTTGCATCCGCCACTGCTCGTCAGTTTTGACTACTTTTTTACTTGGGGTAGGATTGCCGTTGGTGGCAAAGTTAATAACATCATTCCACTTCAACATAATAGCCTCATTGAATAGTTGATTAACCGTACTTAATAAATTTATAAGAAGTACGGTCAATTATTACGTTATTTAATACACTAAAGATCAGCTAAAGAGTGTTGATCGTTTAAAACTAAAACTCGTTCAATTTTAAAGGTAATCTCCTCAGCTAAAGGTAATATTTTGTTTTTCTGAGTCGGTAAGTATTCGTTTAATAAAACTATCTAGCTCTGCTTTTTTTACAGGTAAACTAACACTCATTTGGCGCTCGTTATTACTGTAAATAATTAGCTCATCATCCTTTGTTGTTATGCGTTCAATACTCTCAATAACTAACCAATTTGGACCATGCTTTTTATCAAAAAATCCCATCAAACTAAAAAGTAGTAAATGTTGGGCATCTCGCTGAATAAAATCCTCTAGCCTATTTCTTGATTTAAATAAGGGCGTTAGCCTATAAACGCTTGAGCAAAAAACAAATACCCACAACCCAAATAGCGCTTTAAACCACATAGACTCTAAAAGCTCAGTGCTAATCATTAAAATAACAAGCACTAAGCCTATTAACGCTATAGCTATCGCTATTTTTTTATTTACAGCGTCCACAACTAATCCCTTTTAAGTCGCTTTTTTTCTTCTGATGCTTTTTCTGTCGGCTCAGGCCAATCATTAAAAAAAACGGTTAAATAACGGCTTTTCACCAAATACCACAATACCCATAAAACAATCATCATTTGTACTGCTAAAAATGATGAAAATCGATAATGGCTATGCGCGGCTTGAATACTTAACCATGTTAAATCAACAACAGCACATACAATAAGGGGCCAGCGCATATGCCGCCATATTTTTGCTAACTTATCGCTCGCACTGTGTGAATCTCGTGGTCTGCGTAAACAAAATAAAATAGTCGGTATTATTGCAATACTTCCAATTGCTATTGCGATAAAAAAATCATTTTTATTTTTAAAAAATAACGACATTAAATCCAGTTCAGGCCTGCGGCTTAAAGCCGCAATCACCCAAATAAAATAGCCACGTAAAAGCACCAGCAAACTTAAATGAAATGCTATAGGTGTACGGTAACTTCCGTACTTATCCCAGTATTCTGGCCCATATCGGCTCATTGTCGCTTTCCTAGCCATTATGCTTTTTAAGCAGCTCAATTAATTCATCTTCCGTGAGTATGTCGATACCTAAATCTTGCGCTTTAGTTAGTTTTGAACCTGCTTTTTCACCTGCGACTAACGCATCAGTTTTCGCTGATACGCTACCAGATACTTTAGCACCTAATTGCTGCAAGCGAGCTTTAGCATCATTGCGGTTAAGTGTATTAAGCGTGCCGGTAAGTACATATGTAAGTCCTGCGAGTGGTTGCTCTTCCTCAGAAGGCGCACTCAACGCTGGCCAGTTTACGCCTTGCTCTATAAGCGCATTAACAACTGCTAAATTATGCTCTTCATCAAAAAAGCCACGAACATGCGTTGCAACTATTTCGCCTACATCACTTACCTGCGTTAAACTATCAATGCTGGCATTTATTATATTTTCAAGGGTAAGGAAGTGATTAGCTAAATTTTGTGCTGTTGCCTCACCTGCTTCGCGAATACCTAATGAATATAAAAACTTAGCAAGCGTAGTGCCTTTCGCCTCTTCAAGGGCTGTTACTAAATTTTTGGCTGACTTAGGTCCCATTCGTTCAAGTGACTCAAAATGTCCTTGTTTTAAAACAAACAAATCAGCGGGTGTTTTTATAAGCTCTCTGTCTACCAGCTGATCAACAATTTTATCGCCAAGGCCGTCTATATCCAGCGCTTTGCGTGACGCAAAGTGTTTAATTGCTTGTTTGCGTTGTGCAGGACATACAAGCCCACCCGTACAACGAGCGACAGCTTCGCCTTCAACCTTTTCAACATGAGAGTCACAAATAGGACAAGTTACTGGAAATTCGATATCTCTGGCATCATCAGGGCGGCGCTCAAGTACAACTTGCGTTATTTGTGGGATTACATCTCCAGCACGGCGAATAATAACTGTATCACCTACTTTTACGCCTAAACGTGCAACTTCATGACTGTTATGAAGCGTTGCATTTGATACGGTAACGCCACCCACAAAAACAGGCTTCAAACGTGCAACCGGTGTAATGGCGCCAGTACGACCGACTTGAAAATCAACATCAAGTAGTTGGGTTATTTCCTCTTGCGCCGGAAATTTATACGCAATAGCCCAGCGGGGAGCTCGTGCCACAAAGCCTAAACGCTCTTGTAAGGCCTTTTGGTTTATTTTTATTACTACGCCATCAATTTCATATTTAAGCTCGCCACGGCGCGTTAAAATATCGCTGTAGTACTCAAGCGCGGCTTTAGGACCTTCAACTAATTTTGTTTCTGGGCACAGTGGCAACCCCCAGTCAGTTAACTTTTCTAATTGCTGATAGTGATCCTCAGGAATACTGCCATCAGCTACAAGCCCGGTACTATAGGCATAAAACATGAGTGGGCGTTTAGCTGTAATTTTAGAATCGAGTTGACGCAAACTCCCCGCGGCTGCATTACGCGGGTTAACAAATACTTTTTCACCGCGTTTTTGCGCTTCAGTATTTAATTTATCAAAGCCAGCGCTGTCCATAAATACTTCGCCGCGCACTTCAAGCTCTTTTGGGTAATCACCACGTAACTTAAGCGGTACATTACGAATGGTTTTAACATTTTGAGTAATGTTTTCACCGGTAAAACCATCACCTCGCGTAGCCGCTTGTACAAGCACACCATCACGATAAATAATTGATACGGCTAATCCATCAAGTTTTGGCTCACAACAAAAAGTAAGCTCATCAGTACTCATTAAGCGCTCTTTTATACGACGATTAAACGCAGTGAATTCTTCTTCACTAAACGCGTTATCAAGCGATAACATGGGTACTTGGTGCGCTACTTGCTCAAATTTACTCAGTGCGGCACCGCCTACTTTTTGTGTCGGAGAGTCGGCGGTTAAAAATTCAGGGTGCTGCATCTCTAGTGCGCTTAATTCGCGTAATAACCTATCGTATTCAGAATCAGGAATACTGGGGGTGTCGAGCACATAATAGTTATAGTTGTGTTGCTCTAATGTAGTACGAAGATGATTAATTTGCTCACTAATGCTGCTAGACATTTAAACCTCAATAAACATAAAAAAAGCCACTTTGACGATTCACCGTCCAGTGGCTTATAAAAATATAATGTATGCGTTATTTACGCTGAAAAAGAACGAACCTGTTCAACATATTGCCTGATGCGCTCTACTGTCATTTCATTTCGCTCAGCATCTAAAATTTGTGCACCAAATTCATCCGCTAACTTTTTAGCTGCGCTGTGCAACATATTAAATGCCGCTAGACCATCGCCGTCGCACGGTAACGTCATAAATAAGCTTACTCCAGCGGTACTAAATTGTTCCATATTATCAATATCAAACGTACCTGGGTTGTACATATTTACTAATCTAAATAAAACAGGGCCTTGGCCAGCAGGATCTAAGTGGCGATTAAAAAAGCCTTCCTCAGAATATTTAAAACCTAAAGTATTAACTGCTGGCAATAATTTACTACCCTGCATGCTAAGCTCTTCTGGCATTTGAATATGCACAATAACAAAGTCAGACATTTGAGCAGGCGCTTCTTCAGCACTTTGATCTTTTGTTTCAAGATCATCAACTATTTCTAAGTCATCTTCAATCGGTGTTTCTGGCACGCTTGTATCAATTTGCGGCTCATTTGCATCAAAGTTAAGCTCGCCAAATTGTGGCTCATCACGTTCGTCTTGCATTGGCTCTTTTGGCTCAGCCTCAGTACGAAACGGTTTAGATGAAGCTGGTGTGCTTTGTTGTAATGGCTCAACCCGTTCATTATCCGATACTTCTGGGCGGTCTTTTTTTCTAACTGACCACAATCCATGTATTAATAAACCACCAATGACAATTACACTGATAACGATTAAAACCCATCTTAATTGTTCGGCCATCCCCTCACCTTTTATTATTTGATATGCCTAAAACCTGTATATTAATGAAAAACTAATACACTTGTTATAAAAATTTATGCGTGTGCAAGTTGCACAGCTTGCTCTATATCTACAGCAACCATACGCGATACGCCAGGTTCTGCCATAGTAACACCTGTTAATCTACCTGCCATTTCCATCGCAATTTTATTATGACTAATATAAATAAACTGCACTGATTGTGACATTTCTTCAACCAAACGGCAAAAACGCAAAACGTTGGCATCATCTAGTGGTGCATCTACTTCGTCCAGCATACAGAAAGGAGCTGGATTGAGCCTGAATATAGAAAACACTAATGATAATGCGGTCAGCGCTTTTTCTCCACCACTTAACAAATGAATTGTTGAATTTTTCTTACCCGGTGGTCGTGCCATTATACTAACACCACTTTCGAGTAAATCGTCACTGGTTAATTCTAAATACGCACTACCACCACCAAAAACTTTAGGAAATAGCTCAGCAAAGTCTTCGTTAACTTGATCGAACGTCGCTTTAAAGCGTGTTTTGGTCTCACTATCAATTTTACGAATTGCACCTTCAAGGGTGCTTAACGCTTTTGTTAAATCATCTAATTGATTATCAAGATAATCACTACGTGCTTTGGCTAAATCAAACTCTTCTATTGCCGCCAAGTTTACTGCACCTAATTTATCTAACTGATTAGTAAATCCTGTTAACTGATTTTGTGCTGCACTTAAATTTAATGAATCTGGTAATTCATCAAGTATTGCTTTTAAGCTTTGTTTTAATTCTTCTAATGGCTCAAGCGCAACTTGCGCTTTTATTACTAAACTTTGTTCTTCAATTGTTAGCTTTTGGTGCTGCTCTTGCAAGCCCACCAGCTCACCTTGTGAATTTTTAAGGCTTATTTGCTTAGTGTTTAAGCTCTCTTTCGCCTGAGCTAATTCTTTTTGTAGCAATACTAATGCCTGCTCACCTTTTTGATGCTGTGCTAAGAGCTGCGTAATTTTATCGCTAAGTTCTTGCTCTGGTATTAGCAGCTCTTCTATTTCACTAAGTAGTTCTTGCGCACCTTCTGATGCACTAACGTGCTCTTGCTCTGCATGGCTCAATTTGGTTTGGCTTAACTGCCATTCACTGCGTGCCTTTTGCTCTGAGAGCGTTGCCTTATGTGCTTGTGTTTTATATTGCTCAAGCATGCTTAATGCTTCGCTATAACTTTTATTACTTTGTGAGCGCAAGCTATTTGCAGCGTCTATTTCATCCGCTAAGTTAAGTTGCTGCTCATTTAACACTTCAAATTGCGCTACTTGCTCATCAAGCACGGTATTTAATTGTAAAAGCGCAGTGGTGAATTGCTGTTTTTGTTGCTGTAGCTTTTCTAGTTGTAACTTAAATTGTGCTACTTGCTGTTTGAGCATATCGCTGCGCGTACTGGCTACCGCTATATTTTGCGCAAGCTCATGTATGGCTTCTTTTAGCTCGCTTTGCTCGTTAACTAACTTTATTTGCTCAGCTGTATGTACGTCACGCGTGTGTGTTACTTGTTGTAACTCGTCCTCGGTATTATTTAATTGCTGCGCTTTATCTTGCAATTGCTTATGCTTTAACAGTAATGAGTTTTCTGCATTACATTCGGCACTTACATGCCAGTTACGACCATATAAAGCACCGTTTTTATCCATAATGGCTGTATAAAAACTATCTTTTAGTATTTCTAAATCACCGCTTTCACTATAAGCAATACGTGCTAAATGCTCTGGATAAACACCGCTTGTTATATATGTAGCTAAGCTATTTGTTGGCATGCTTTTATCACTATTTGGCCACACACTGTTATCAGCTTGCTGCTCACTTACATTTAAATGCTCTAAAGATTTAAGTGCTTGCTCTATTAGAAGCTCAAAGCCTTCTTTAACACCTAGCTGATTAAACAAACCATTAGTACGTTCACTTTTCTCATCAAGCCCTAATGTACTTTTAAGCCCCGTTATACTGGCTTTTAACTCGTTTATTGTTTGAGTGAGCGTCGAATATTGTTTTTGTGAGTTATTAACAAGCTCATTTTGCACTTCAAGCTTAGCAGTGCACTTCGTATGTGCTGTTTGTTTAGCGGCAAGTTCTTGAGTTAAGGTTTGTGTTTGCTGTGTTTGCTGTATTAACTGCTGCTCTACATCACTACTTTGTAGCTCACTAAGCTGAACAGTTAACTGATCAATTTGCTCGTTAACGTGGCTTATTTGCTGCTGAGTTTGTTTAATGTGACTACTATGTAGTTGCACGTTATTATTAAGCTGTTGCTGTTGCTCACACAAAGCTTGCCAATGAGTATGGTGGCGCTGCTTAAGTGCTAATAATTCCTCAAGTTCATGCGTTAACCCACTAACTTGCTCTTCACATATTAAGGCGTTTTCATTTGCCTCTTGCAGGGCTTCATTAAGTTGCTCGCACACAATTTGCTGCTGCGATTTTACCTCAGCACTTTGAATTTGGCGTTGCTGTAATTTAATTAAACTTTGTTTAAGCGTTTGGGTTTGCTGCTTTACATTGATTTGTTGTTGCTCAGCGCGAGTAAGCTCGGTGTGTATTACATGTTGCTGATGCTGTGCATCGCTTAGTTTATCTTGCTGGGCTTGTACTTGCCCCTCTAGGCTTGCAAGTACATCGTCATGCCCTGAGTTAGCGGTTTTAAAAAACAAAATTTGATCATTAAGTTTTTTAATTTGGGCACTTTTTTCAAGTTGCTGCTGATGTAACTTTTGCCATTTTAAAACGGCAATTTGGCCTTTTAGCGTACGTTCTTGTACTTTTAATTCGCGGTATTTTTTTGCATCAACCGACTGCACAGCCAATTTATCGAGCTGACTTTGCAACTCTTTACGCACATCTAACAAACGTTCAAGATTTTCGCGAGTGCTCTTTATACGAGTTTGTGTTTCACGGCGGCGCTCTTTGTATTTAGAAACGCCAGCGGCTTCTTCTAAAAATACGCGCAGCTCTTGTGGTTTACTTTCTATTAAGCGCGAGATCATCCCTTGCTCAATAATTGCGTAACTACGTGGACCAAGACCGGTGCCTAAAAATATATCGGTAATATCACGCTTACGGCATTTACTGCCATTTAAAAAATACAGTGACTGTCCGTCGCGCGTTACTAAACGCTTAATAGCAATTTGGTTTCGATCGGCAAATGTGTTTGAAGGACTTCCTTTATCGTTATCAAAAACAAGTTCTACAGAGGCTTGTGATATGGCTTTTCGATTAGTTGAGCCATTAAAAATAACGTCGGTCATGGCGTCGCCACGCAGGTTTTTAGCAGAGCTTTCACCTAGCACCCATCGTACTGCATCAATAACGTTAGATTTGCCACAGCCATTGGGGCCAACAACACACGTCATTTGATCAGGAAATGGAATTTTAGTGGGCTCTACAAAGGATTTAAAGCCCGCTAATTTAATAGTGCTTAAGCGCATCTTATTGTTATTACCGATTATTATTGTTATTGATTACAAACAATTTAACTCATTAACAGTTAAATTGTTAAGCTTGTCGTTTAAAATTATCTAAAATAATACCGGTCGCCATTGCAACATTAAGCGATTCTGCACCACCAAAAGCGGGGATGGTGATTTTATTAGTTACTAATTTTGCACATGTCTCGCGTATTCCATGCGACTCACTGCCCATTAGTAAAACGCCTGAGCCCGTAAATTGGGTTTTATGCACGCTTTGCCCATCTAAAAAAGCACCGTAAACAGGTAAATTTAAAGACTGTAGGTAATCAGGTAAATCTATTTGGCTTACCGATACCCTTACAAATGAGCCCATCGTGGCGCTAATTGTTTTTGGGTTGTAAGCGTCTGCGCTGTCGGTGCTAGTTACTATTTGTTTAATACCGTACCAGTCTGCCACTCTTATTATTGTGCCTAAATTACCAGGGTCTGATACGCCATCAAGTGCGAGTATTAAGCCACTTGCTTGTGGTAAAGCTGCCTTTGGCATATCAACAATAGCAATGGCTGCATTATTGCTAACTAGCGTGCTGGCTTTGGTGAGGACTTCTTCATCAGCTTCAATAAAATTAGCGTGCTGATACTTACCTTGGTACGCATTTATAAATTCGTTTGTAGCAAAAATATTAACCACATTTAATGGGCTGTTTAATAACTCAAGTACGTTTTTCTCACCCTGTACAAGGTATTGATTATATTGCTTTCGGTACTTTTTTTGGCCAAGTTGGCGAATAAGTTTGAGTTGGTTTTTTGAAATCATAACAGCCCCATAAAATTATCCAGCAAGTATAACAGATTTCGCTATAACATCTGAACTCGAAAAGCAGCGAATGGGGCTAATTTATCTTACTCGCACTTCTTTCAAAGGTCAGATTAATGCGAATAAACATGCCTTTTATTGCTTCTAATTGATTTGAATCGTCAACCGTCTGAGCCAATTCTCCATAAAGATTATCTGACGCTTGCTTAAACTTATTATTAAATTTGCCCTTGGTTGCCAACATAAATGCATCGGCTAATGTACGCTGCCACTCATTTAAATACTTTAGCTTTGTATTACCAGCCAAATTTTCACAAATTGAGTTTAATCGAACCGACGCATGCCCTAAATTTAGAGCGGTTAGTGCAAGATCAGTAATTACGCGTGAGTGTGAACCTTGATCGTAATTAGTTAGGCGAATTAACCTATCGGCCATGCGGCGGTTATACCAAATACTTGGGGTTGGATGGTTATTTATTTCGAGTAAATCTTTATAAGTGGCCTTAAAAACACGATGAACAAGTAATTGCACACTCGGGCCTGTGAATAACTGAAAAATCCAAAATAAAATACTCACCCCCGCAAAAATTGCCATGGCAGAGCTAAGTGTGTAATCGATTGAAAACGCAAGGCTCATATCGGTACTGGGTCTTACCAAAATCGTAAATGGGATACAAAACCCCAAGCCATATGGCAATGTTTGTTGATCAGCTAGCAGCAGTAAACCCAGAAAATAAGGTCCTGCTAATACAAGTAGCAATATTTCTAATTGCCCACCACTTTGTGATAATAAATTGAGTGCGTAAAAAATAGTTACAATAGCAGCAACCACCACGCCTACCAATAAACGCTTTATTACCACCTGTAAAATAGCTAACGGTATTCTCGCCAACATTATCGAAAATATGACCGGTAAAATCATAATTAATAATGCAGCAGAAGAGCCTGTATTAATCCAAATAAATGCGCCGATAGAAAATACCAAAGCAGTTCTAAATCCAACAATAATGCCAGCTAATGGGTCGCGATATGTAAGCATACTGGGTGCATTTAATAATGTTTTATCACGCTCTTCTAACGCTCTGTATGCGCGTAGTAAAATTGTTAAGTCGGCTGCTACTTCTAAGCTCACATTGAGCATGTGAGATTCAAATGGCGAATCACACACCGTATTTGCTCTATAGTCGGTTAGCTCTTTACGCAGCGTTTTAACTTGTTCGGCGCAGTAATCAAAATCGTCAGACTCTTTAATTTGCGCAAATACGTGCTTAAGTTTACTTATTAATTTATCTAAAGTAGGTGTAATAAGGTCTTCGTGGTTTCGCTGTAGACGGCCAATTATTTGAATTAAGGCCAATAAAGAAAGTACTTTTTGCGACAACTGATTTGCAGCACGCGAGCGTCCTGGACCTTTTGGTCCTTCGTACCTTACTGCGCTGGAATCTTCGTTTATTGATCCCAATGTTGCCATAATGCCATCTATTTGCTGATGACGGTTTTCGTGCGAGCCCTTAGAATCAAGCTCAATAACTAAATAATGTAACGTTTGATTTATAACCGACCGCGCTTGTGTTTGCAGTAAATGTTTAACCTTTACAGGCCAAAATAGATGACTCACAAGCCCAGCACATACAGAACCTATTATTATTTCGCTTACTCGCGCTTGTGCAATATCAAATATACTTTGGCTGCTCACCATTGCCGGAGTAACCATGACTAAAAGTACAATAATAGCGGCTGTTACACCTGCCATAGCAAACGCATAAACAAAGTTTGCTTGGCGTACCATTGCCGATAACGCAGAGTTTACCCCCAACCATAATGCCAGTGCACCGAGCGCTAAATAAGGGTAAAGAATTAGCTGAGTTAAAAGCAATATGCCAAATAAACCACCCACTATGGTGCCTATTATTTGGCAAATTGCTTTTTCAATAACTAATCCGCTTTGCGGGCGTAATTGCAAAAATATAGCCGAGACTAGCGCCCAATAAGGCCTTTCAAGATTAAGCGACATAGCAATAGTCAGCGCCATCACCATGGCTATAACACCCTTAGTCGCAAAAATAATTGCCTGTTTTTTAGGAAAAAACAAATTTTGGAATACTACGCCCACTGTATTCCCCTTAGCGCGTAGCGAGATGTATAGTGGCGGTCATTCCTGCGCTAAGCTGTGTATTTTCGGGCAATGAATCTAACTTAATATCAACAGGAATACGTTGCGATAAACGTACCCAATTAAATGTTTGTTGCACTTGCGGTAAAAGTTGTCCGTTACTTTGTGTATTCGTATTTGCAATGGCTTTACCTACACTCACTACATGCCCTGTTAATTGCTTACCACCACTTAAAAGGGCTATTTTAGCTTTTTGATCAGGATAAATAAGCGGTATTTTACTCTCTTCAAAGTAACCCGTTACATAAAATGAATCTGACTGAACAATAGCAAAGACAGGCGTGCCTTGAGCTACATAGTTGCCTTGGCGTAAATTCAAATTAATTATTTGCCCTGATGCAGGCGCAACAATTTTAGTTCTATCAACATTTAACTGCGCAATTGTTTGCTCTGTCTTGGCTAGGTTATAATTTGCCTCAGCAATTTTAGTATTGATACGTGTTGATTCTAAAGTTTCTTCACTTATTGCCTGTTGAGTGTTTAGCTCAACACGTCTTTCGTATTTATGTTTAGCAAGTTCCCATGTATACAATGCGTTTTCTGTGTTTGCTTTACTTTTATCAAGCGCTGCTTGATAACGCTTTTTATCAACATTAAAAAGTACTTCGCCTTTTTGTACGTTTTGACCATCTTTAATATTTAAAGCAGTTACCCAACCCGACACGTCTGGAGCAACCGTGACAATATCGGCTCGAATACGCCCATCACGCGTCCAAGGAGTATGCATGTAGTCAGTCCATACCCAACGCCCAGCAAAAACCGCAGCTATAACAACCAAGATAGTAAAAGTAATACGCAGATATTTAATCATTCAATTTATCTTCCACTTAGTAATACCAACCCGCAATAATACTTGAGTAATTTGAGGGCTTAAACCTGACGCTAACTGTGTTAAAAATTTCTGATATAGAACAACTAAATAACGAAATTTTTGCCTTGTTATCGACACGGTTTTCTTGCCTCAAAATAGCTCAATTAATTAAACAGATTGGTATAAATAGACGGCGAGTGCCAAGTAACAAACAAATAATGACACTTCAAACCAAGCCACTTTCCAAATACGGTCATGCCAATCTAGTCGATGCAAAACAAAACGAGTCAACGCCGTTAAAATAAATGCTATTGGGAAGTAAACAATCAGCGGGCTAAACTCTAATCCCCCTAACACGACTGCTTGGAACATAATAAATATCCTAATGTTATTTAAAGCGGTGATAAAAGCTGTAAAACCTAAATAAATTTACATCCGCACTACTCTTACAATCTATTATTTTGGCATATAAATCAATTAGCTTAATTGTACGCAGGTGTGCTTAATACATAATTAATGCCATTACATTTAAGCAGCACTAAGTATGTATAGTAGCTAAATCGCATATTAATAAGCTAAAGACCCCAGTTACCAGCCAAATAAATAAACCAGCGAGGTTTATTTATAAAAAAGTATTAGAGTATTTAACTCAATATTTAAAACGCCTATTTATAGCTGTTTGCAGAAGGGTTGGATAATTATAAACATTGAATTTTGCACTAAAAATGGGTAAATTAACAAAAAAACAACATGGATATAATTTAATGGAATCAATACACCCTACCCCATCTAAAACAACCCCACCAATAAATGAACCTGCTGAACCAATTTTTAGCGGAAAAGTGCAATTTAGTGGTAAAGGTGGTGAGTTTTTTGGAATTTGGATTGTAAATATATTACTTAGCGTTATTACGCTTGGCATATATTCGGCGTGGGCTAAAGTACGTACGCATCGCTATTTTTACGGCCACACCCGTATAGATGGCCATAGTTTTGACTACCTAGCAACACCAATACAAATTTTAAAAGGTCGGATTTTAGCGGTTGTTGTATTTTTTATTTACACATTCTCAATTAGCTTTATGCCTATTTTAGGCCTATTTATTGCTCTTGGTTTTATCTTTTTAATGCCATGGATTATTAACCAAGGCTTACGTTTTAATCTGCGTATGACCCGCCATCGTAATGTTCGCTTTGCTTTTAAAGGCAGTTATGGCGAAGCCTTTGTTAACTTTATACTTTTACCTATTGCAAGCATATTTACGCTTTATTTATTAATGCCTTACGTTATAAAACGTATTGATAGTTATATCCATAGCAATATTAGTTATGGCGATAAACCACTTACTGTAAATCTTAAAGGCGAAACCTATTACCTAACAGCGCTTATTTGCTTTGTAGTGAGCTCTATCACCATGGTGGTATTTATGGGGATTTTAGGATTATTTGGCCTCAACTTAGTAGATATTGAAAACCAACAAAATTTAGAAAACTCTGCAGCGATGGTTATGCTTCCTATCTTTATGATGATTGCCTATGTGCTAATGATTGCCATTGTTTCTGCTGTATGGCACGCCGCTATTAGAAATCACATTTTTGATAACAGCCATTTTGAAGGCGTTGCTACATTTAAATCAGAGCTAAAACCAATTCCTTTCGCTGTTTTACTATTAACTAATATGTTGGCTATTGTATTTTCTTTAGGGCTTGCATACCCATGGACAAAAGTACGTACATCAAAAATGCTCGCTGATGTAACTAACGTCACTATTTATCCTGGTGCATTAAACCTAATCGATACCGCGCAAGAACAGCAATCATCATTTGCTGAAGAAGCTGCAAACGTATTTGATATTGACCTTTCTCTAACTTAAGAGCTCACCATGCATGTAAAGGGACATTTTTTCCCCATCGCATCGAGTAACTATCAAGTGTGTGTTGCCACTATTAGCGACACACACATTGAGGTTATCAACGATGAACACGTTATCGCTTGCCACGTAATCTCAAGTCTAACATTAAGTTCAGGGATGGCAGGACTTGCCGACGAATTAAACTTTGAAGATGGCAGTCGTTTTATCCCTCAAGATGTAAGTTACAGATGGCCATTTAAAGAAAATAACCATCACATAATGGAGCGCCTTGAAAAAAGTAAATGGGTAATTTTAGCCGCAGTCATATTTACACCACTTTTTATGTGGTTAGTACTTTATAAAGCGGTACCGGCCATTGCTGTTTATAGTGTTGATACCCTGCCACGTAATGTTGTGGAACAGATGGGGGAGCAAAGTTTTACACTAATTAAAAAGATTGCGCTTGACCCAAGTGAGCTGCCCGCAGAGCAGCAAACTAAAGTACAAGCACATTTTACAAGTATGCTTAATGCGTTATCGCTTGATCAATCGGTTTATAGGTTATCGTTTTATAAATCAGACAGCTTTGGTGCTAACGCGTTTGCACTACCCCATGGCCGTATCGTGGTAACCGATGATTTAGCAAATTTACTTGCCGATAAACCCAATGCACTAAAAGCGGTATTGCTACACGAAATGGGCCATGTAGTCCACCAGCATAGCGTACGTATTACAGCACAATCTGCCGCAAGTACGATTGTACTAGCAGTTGTATTTGGTGATTTAGAGGGAGTTGCAGAGGTTGCATTAGGTACGGGTGCATCGTTTGCTCAGCAAGGGTTTTCACGAGATATGGAACGCGAGGCAGATAGCTTTGCACTCACTCAATTAGAGTCACTTGGGTATTCGAGTAATGATTTTGCTGATGCAATAGAAGCGCTGCAAGAAAGCCATACCAGCGAAAACGAGCACCTCGAAAAAGTAAATAACTTATTAGAGTACTTATCTAGCCACCCAAGTGCACAAGAGCGTATTGACAATGCTAGGAAATAATCGCGGTTATATTCAACTTGCTCGCTACATAGTGAGTTTAAGTTGGATATACTAATTCAATTAACTATGGGGGCTATTTTAACGTTAAATAAATCATTTAGTAACTAGGCAAAAAACTTTGTGTTTAGTGGTTCTAAATAAAAGTTTTTTAACGACGTTAGTAATTGATTTAGATCGTTAAATTGTTCAAATAGTTATTTGGGTTAGTATCATTCACGGCTTTTTCCCAAAGCTTTATCACGTAGCACCACTTGAAAAATTAATGACTGGCAGTGCTGGTTTTTCAGCCGAAGTGTCTGATTTAATTACACGTTCGGCGGGTGTTGGCGAAATTATATTTGGCTTGTGTTTATTTGTGTTTTATAAACATAAGCATTTGGTAGCTTTAAATATATTGGCGCTTATGGGGCTTTTACTTGCTGTAGTTGTAATGCAGCCACAATTGCTTATTGAAGCATTTAACCCTGTAACTACTAACCTGCCGCTTATTGGGCTAAGCGTTATTTGGTTAAAAGAAATTGAGCAGTTGAATAATCGATACCTCTAAATAAAAAAGGGTAAGCAAATGCATACCCTTTTTTGTAGTACAAAATTTATAAAATTAGTACTTATTTTTATGCGTCCACAAATGCAGTAATTCGCTCGCAATGGTTGCTGCAGCAATTGCGGTAAGCTCACTTTGGTCGTACGAAGGTGATACTTCTACCACATCCATACCCACCATGTTTATGCCTTTTAGCGCACGCAGTACTTTAAGTACTTTATCTGACGTTAAACCACCACACACAGGAGTGCCTGTACCAGGCGCAAACGCAGGGTCTAAACAATCTATATCAAACGTTAAGTAAACAGGTAGGTCACCTACTCGCTCAAGTATTTGCGCTGCAATATCATTAGCATGTAAATCGTTGGCTTGCATTGCATCAATCACAGCAAACTCATGTTTACTTTGATCAAAGTCGGTACGGATACCTATTTGTATACTGTGCTCAACATCAATCAGCCCTTCCATTGGTGCATGATAAAACATAGTGCCGTGATCAAAACGCGAGCCATTGCTATAGGTATCGGTGTGCGCATCAAAATGCACTAACGCCATTTTGCCATGTATTTTTGCATGAGCACGTAATAGCGGGAGCGTTACAAAGTGATCGCCCCCTAAACCTAATAGTGTTTTACCTTGGCGAAGTATTTGATCAGCAGCCATTTCTAGTTGCGCAGTAAAATACTCAGGATCGCCAACAGGGTAAGTAAAGTCCCCTGCGTCTGCCACTTTTAAGCGCTCAAACAGCGGGAAAGTCCACGGGTATTTAGTGTCTTCCCATGCTAAATGAACCGATGCACGACGAATTGCATCAGGGCCTAAGCGCGCACCAGGGCGGCCCGAGGTCGCTAAATCAAATGGTAAGCCTAAAACCACTACGTCTGCATCAATTGCATTAATGTTTTGCACCATAGGACGGCGTAAAAACGTCATCCCATTTGAGTACAATGAGTGATCTGCGTGACCAAACAAAGTTGACATTGCTTATAACTCTTCTAAATAAGTGTAGCCATCAAGGCCGCTTTGCAACTCGTCTAAAACGCTTTGCTGTTCGTGTTTTTCAATTTTAGTGCTTACTAACTGCTCGTATGATTGCTGAAAACTTTCAACATCTAAATGTACATAGCGCATCATATCGGCAACAGTGTCACCTTGGTTTATCTCGGTAATACTTGCAACGCCTTGCTCATCCATATTAACAATTGCGCTGTGCGTATCACCAAACAAGTTATGCATATCACCTAAAATTTCTTGATAAGCACCCACTAAGAAAAAGCCCATTAAATAAGGTTTATCAGCACTAAACTCTGGCACTGGTAGTGTGCTTTCAATACCTTGTCCATCTACGTAATGCTCAAGTGCGCCATCTGAATCACAGGTTATATCAAGTAATACAGCACGTTTTTTTGGTGCTTCAGTTAAGCCACTTAATGGCAATACCGGAAACACTTGATCAATGCCCCATGCATCTGGAAGGGATTGAAATAACGAGAAGTTTACAAAAAACTTATCGGCTAAACGTACGTTTAACTCGTCAATAATCGGACGATGAAAACGGTTTTTATTATCCATGTGCTTGTTGAGTTCATAACAAATACGAATATTAATTTGCTCAGCCCATGCACGTTGCGATAAATCAAGTAACCCGAGTGCAAATTGGTTATGCGCTTCAGCTAAATCACCTTGGCTGTCGTGATAAATCTCAATTAATGCACGGTCATCCGTTAAATCAGTTAACTGTACAAACGATGCCCACATGTTTTTTAATAACAGGGGTGCATCTGCCGCTGGCGCTACTAACTCTTCTGGCGTGTAACTTTCAGTACCAATAACATTAGAAATAAGTACAGCATGATGCGCCGTAAGCGCACGACCCGACTCAGAAATAATAGTCGGCATTGGTTGCTCATATTGCTTACATGTATCACCAATGGTGTACACAATGTTATTCGCATATTCAGCTAAACTATAATTCATAGAGTTATGCGACTGACTACGCGTGCCGTCGTAATCAACAGCTAAACCACCGCCTACATCAAGACAATCAATTTCTGCGCCTAATTTACGTAGCTCACAGTAAAAACGCGCAGCTTCGCTTACACCTAAACGTACGTCACGAATGTTCGCCATTTGTGACCCTAAGTGAAAATGCACAAGCTGCAATAAATCAAGCTGGTTTGCGCCTTTTAAACGATTAACTACATGTAAAACTTGCGATGCAGATAAACCAAATTTTGATTTTTCTCCGCCACTCGCTTGCCACTTACCTTTACCTTGCGACGCTAAACGTACGCGAATACCAATGCGTGGTTTTACGTTAAGCTCTTTTGCTTGGCTAAGGACCATGTCTAGCTCAGAAAGCTTTTCAAGTACGATATACACTTTATGACCTAGCTTTTCGCCAATAAGTGCTAAACGTACGTATTCTTTATCTTTGTAGCCATTACATACAATAACAGCGCTGGTTTTTTCAGCCAGTGCTAGTACCGTTAGTAATTCAGGCTTGCTGCCGGCTTCTAAACCAAGTTGTTTTTTTTCTACTTGTGCTTGGCTTGCTACTATTTCTTCAACCACTTCACGTTGTTGGTTTACTTTTATTGGGTAAACTAATAGGTAGTCTTTAGGGTAACCATAGTTTTCAATCGCAGTATTAAATGCGCCGCATAAGCTGTGTACACGATGGTGTAAAATTTGCGGAAAACGAACTAAAGCAGGTAAGCTTAAACCTTTATCTTGTAGTTGCTTTGCGATATCAGTTAATGCAATGGTTTGCTCTGGGGCATGAGCCTTGGGCGCAACATACACATCACCTTGATCATTAATACCAAAAAAACCTTGGCTCCAATGACGAACATTGTAGCTCGTACGAGCTTGTTCTAGTGATGTTGTCTCTTTCATTTATCTTTCTCTTTTATTTAATTAATGCCGACTCGGCTAGTGCCGCGCATTAAAAGAAAAATAGAGATTCAAGTCCAACAAGTATTTTTACTCGTAACGAGTGATTTTTGATGTTAAAAAAATAACCAAACAACTATTGCCCGCTAGCATATATAAAACAGGACTTTGATGATTTTTAAAGATAAGAAAAGTTATAAAAAATGGCTGTTTTTAAATGTCTCATTATAAATTTTATTAGCAAAAATGAGTTAGCTCATTCAATAAAGTTCATCTTGAGTTACTTTGTTTATAAAATTTACTTTTGATGGATTAGAGCAAGGCGTTCTCAACACCTCAATTACTCACAGTTGAGGCTGCGTGTTGTGCCCAAGTAATACCCATGTATTCTACAAAGTGAATAAAAACTGCACGTCAAAAATGCTTAGCCTACATCCACCAGCACCAATAACCGCTCACAACTACTTATGAGTACTGTATAACTGACTCTTTATTTAATTATTATTGGCTTTTTATCTATCGCTGTCATATTTTCAACCGTAGCTAAACCATACCCACCAAATAGTAGAGGTGTAGTGTTTAAGTTCAACTTATAAGTGCATTGCATTGTAGATAATTTATGTGGGCTAACTTCCCAGAGTTTTTTATAGTCATTTGCACTTACATAAAATGCCGTATCATTATCAGCTAAAGTAACTACTTTATTTCTTAAAATAACAGTTTCAAAAAAGTGTCTAAAACATGTATTTTTATCAATAAAAACAAATACAATTTCACCTTCAATACATTTTTGCTGCTGGGATTTTGGTAGTCTATAAATTAAAAATGCAAAAAATAGGAGGCTAGCTGCTATAAATATAAAAATAATCACAAGGTATAATATATTCAATCTTTTATTCCATTAAAATATGAGTGCTGGTTTGGTATTACAATTTGCGATGTTTTAATAAGGGTAAGGTAGCCATTCCTGCCAATTAAAACTTTCGCTATACATTTCATCAACTATATCCATATACTCAGATTTTGTAGCTAGGAGGTACGCTTGCCTCTCTTTTGGGCTCATATAGGCAAGCCAATAAGGGAGATAACCTGGGTAGTCTACCCCAAACATATCTTCAAAAAATCGGCTTTCAGGAAGCTCAAGGATGATTTCATTATGAGTAAGCTTTGGCATGCATTTGAATTAAATAGACTTTGGGGCGAACATAATTATTGCCATACCTAGCAGTGCTACTAAACCACCGATAATATCCCACATAGTAAGCTTTACGCCATCTACAACCCATAACCATAATAGCGCAACGCAAATATATACGCCGCCATAAGCTGCATATACACGTCCGGCAGCAGTAGGGTGTAAAGAGAGCAACCATGCAAATAGTGCCAAACTTAAAGCCGCAGGAATTAAAAGTAAAATGCTTTTATCTTGTTTTAGCCAAAGGTAGGGCAAATAGCACCCCACTATTTCAGCTAAGGCTGTAATAATAAAAAGTGCGATTGTTTTTAATTCAAACATAATGCTCCGCGCAAAAATAACAAGCATAACAATCAATACAAATTGTTATGCTTAGTATTCGTTATGAATCTGCGTTTTTATTCGCTAAGCGCCATAGTGGCAAGTTTCATTGTGCTTTCAAACGACTTAGTGCCCGCTATAAATAAACCATTATGGCAAAACACTGCATCATCAATACCGGTTTCATCTACAAACGCTTGATCAGATAAACCAGACCATGCTTTAGGAAGCGGTTTTCTATCTTCAAACGAGCCAGGCTCAACGGGTACTGTTTGTAATATCCATTGCCCAGAATGTGATGGGTAAACCATGTATAGCGCCTCACTTGATAAAATATGCACTGTTTTTTTCCACGGTGTGTACTTTTCAAGCACGATTACTCTGGCATCGTCTGCATTTTCAATTGCTTTGGCGACAATCTCTTTTGCATTAACACTACCGTGAGCTGAGGCGATAAAACGAATGAGCATACGTGCTGCAAATTCAACGGCTTCATCAAAGCAGGTATCAAAGTTACTTTCTTCTTCCCATGTAGGGTTGAACATTGAAATTGTTTGGCTCAAGCTTATCCCTTTCGATACACCTTCAACATGACCACAATCAATGGCGTCAATAGTTGAAACTAAGCCTGAATCCACTCTATCAGCAACGGCCTGGTTATCATCACACAGTGCTAAGCCGTATTTTTTCCACACTAAACCAAATGATGAAAAAGGAATGCCATTTTCTCGCTCGCCTGCACCACCACGTTGATGATGATCAAAGCGATTAGTTTCAGGGTCGTATTCCCCACCTACATCTATTACGTAGTCGGCACTTTCTATAAGCGCTTTATCGCGTGTGCGTACCAATTTAAACGTTGGCAAAACATGTTTAAGTACCGCAATACTAAAAACGTCATCTGCATGAAAATTACCATTGTGGGTTACTACTGTTATTTCGCTCATTTGTTTATTGCTACTTTTAGAAAAGATAAAAATTCTCGCTTTGTAAGTTAGTCACTAATTATCGAGGCAGATTTTATACGAAGACAGGTGTTAAAAACAGTGAAGTATTTTTGCATCACTATAAAAGCTGCTTTTATAGTTACTAGTTTGAGTATGACTTTTATTACAAGATAATAATGAAGGCAGATATTTACGACACATTAAGCTTTAACATGTCGCAGCGTTAATGAACTTATTTACTAAGCCCTAATTCCATAAAAACACTTTGTGGATTATCTACATATGAGCCAAAACTGCTACAGCGTTTAAAGCCTAAATTTTCATATAAATTGATTGATTTTATTTGTTTTGGGCCTGTTTCTAAGCGTATTAACGGGATTTGTTTTTCGCCAGCTTGATGCAATAAAATCTGCATAATACGTCTTGATAGCCCTTTACCACGATGACTTGGTTTTACATATAAACGTCTTATTTCGCCGTAAGGCTGGGTATCAAATTTCTCTACAATCGCACCGCAGGCAATAATACCTTCTTCAGTTTTTAAACCAATAGCGTACACATTAGGTAAGGTTAATTCGTTTAACTCCAGAGACTGTGCGGTAGCAACAGGATATAAAGAGTTTATAAGCCGGTCTATATCATCAAATACATTTACCACGTCGGGATCATTCGGGTTCAAATCGACTAACTGCATAAAGCTTCCATTCATTGTTATAAGTTTATTAAGCTTTAAATAATATATTTAAGCGGTCATAGCTTAGCATTGTTTAATTAAAAAATCTTTACTCCTTATTTAGCATATGGCTTAGGACATTTCTCCAGCTAAAAGAGCAAAAGTGGCCTAGCAAGTGTGTAAATTTTGCTAAACTATTACTAATTAATAAATAGTAATGTTCAAGTATTATTGCGCATTAGTATTAGCGCTATGCCATTTTGAATAGCCTTCTTTATCCATCGGCCTTGCAATTAAGTAGCCTTGCATGGCGTCAATATTCATTTTTTTAAGTAAGTCATATTGTTCTGTTGTTTCTACGCCCTCAGCAACTACCTCTAAGTTTAAGCTTTTTCCTAGGCTGATAATTGTTTGCGCAATATTAAAGCCAACCGTGCTATCTAAAATTTTATCAATAAAGCTTTTATCTATTTTTAATTCTTTAACAGGAAACGCACTTAAGTACGCTAAGCAGGAGTAACCGGTTCCGAAATCATCAATCGAAAATAAAAAGCCAGCGGCAATGAGTTCTTTCATTTGCCTAATTGTATAATCTATATCGCTTGAGAGCATTGACTCAGTTATTTCTAACTTAATTTGCTGTGCCCGAATATCAAATTTATTGATAGTGCTAAACAGCTCTCCTTTTAAATTTGATGAATTAAACTGGCTTTGACTAATATTAATTGAAACACTAAACGAGTCGTCTATTATGTTATCTGCTTTAAGTTCGTTTATTAAAATACATATATCATGTAAAACAATATTTTGTAGTTTTTGAATAAGCCCGTATTGCTCTGCAATTGGTATAAATTCGTTTGCCGCTATTAACCCTTTTTGAGGATGGTTCCACCTAATGAGTGCTTCAGCACCAATAACATCACCATACGTATTTACCTGAGGCTGAAAATAAGCACAAAACTCATCAGATGCAATCGCCCTGACTATATCGGTTTCTAGTTCAGTTTGTTTTTCAAGCAGTGTTTGTAAGGCTGGATCGTAAAAGCTACTGCTATTCCCCCCTTTATTTTTAGAACGATACATAGCCGTGTCTGCAAATTTTAATATATTGCCTGCCTGCGCATTTACGCTATCAATTAGACAAATACCTATGCTGCAGCTTACTTGAAATGCAAGGTTGCCCACTTCAAATTTATCATGAAAAGCTCTTTGAATCTCTTTGGCTACTATTTTGCACTCGATGCTCGCCTGCTGTGTATTTTCTCCAACGTGTTTTAGTAAAATAATAAACTCATCGCCACCCGCTCTGGCCAACGTATCAGAGCCTTTTATTATTGCGCTTAACCTTTTTGATAATTCCACAAGTACTTCATCACCCGCACTGTGCCCAAGTGAATCATTAATACGCTTAAAATTATCTAGGTCTAAAAATAATAACGCCCCTATATTTTTATCACGCTTAACACTCTCCACACACATGCTTAATTTGTCGCTAAGCATTCTTCTATTTGGAAGATTCGTTAATGGGTCGTAAAAAGCAAGCTTATGTACTTCTTGTTCGGCCTTTTTCTTTATTGAAATATCTCTGGCCATCCATACTACGTGCCTTTTTGTAGGACTATTGGGGTGGTAATGATCTAATGCAGCAGCCCTGCCTTCAAAAACTATATTCCCCTTTGGTACAGCTAATTCATATTCAAAAATTTGCGTCTCGTTAGTCGAGAGTGTTTTTTTAATAACGTCCATTATCATTTGTGCATCGTCTTGGGAGAGCAGATCCTTAACACTTTGACCAATAAGGTCCTTGCTTGAATCAAGCAGTAACTCATTAGAGGTACCATACACATCGGTATAAATTCCCTCTTCACTTAAAATAAGAATGAGATCAGGCATTACCTTAGTGAAGGCTTTAAACTTTTCATTACTTTGCTGTAAATTCGCGAGCAGCTGTTTTGCTTTGTTAAATTCGTTACTTTTTTCAAGAGCGATACTAGAAAAGTGTACAAAAAAATCGATTAACTCTAAGTCTTGCTTTGATGGTGATTTAGGAGTGCTGTGATAGATAGCAAAGGTGCCTAATAAATCGGCTTGAGTTGAAAAAATAGGCGTTGACCAACATGACTTAAGACCAAACTTTAGTGCTAAGTCTTTAAAGTCCTCCCACAGCGGTGAAGTTTCGATATTTTCAACAATAGTGCGCGATTTCGAAAATGCAGTAGTACCACATGAGCCCACTTTTGGCCCTATATAGACTCCATTAAGCAAACTACAGTACTCTGGATGAATATTAGGAGCTGCGCAATGAAAAAGCTGCTGGCCTTTAACTGATAAGATTGAACACCTAGCGGATTCATCATCAATAATCTGCTCGATTGATGAACAAATTTCAGTAAGCACCTCAGTTAAAGGTACCCCTAATGCAATTTTAGATAAAATGCCTTGCTGGTGAGATAATAACTTTTTTAACCTATCCGTACCCATTTTCCTTTACCCGTATTATTTATACACATTGAAACAACAAAAGCTTTAATCAAGCGCTTTTTTCTTACGCAGTAAAGTTCAGTATAGTCATGATTAGTAAGTTTTTTATTTTATTGGCAAAAAATAATCGGGCCTGTCTTAAATAATCATAGTTGCATATTACTGAACACCTATTGTTACTATATAAACAAAACCACAATATTAAAGCTAACACTTTGTTACTTAAAAGTACTGTTCAAAATTTTTAAGCTATTTATACTATAAGTAATGGTAAATATTTTTTGAGGTTACAGTGCAGATCACACAAGGTATGGAATACTTTTTTTCGGGGTTTAAATTAATTAGCCAAAAAGGGCTAAAGCGTTTTGTCCTTATTCCGCTATTAATTAATATTTTGCTGTTTGGTAGCTCGCTGTTTTTTTTAGTTGGCTGGTTAAGTGATAGTTTTAGCTACATAAACAACATGCTCCCCGAGTGGTTAAGCTGGTTAGAGTGGCTAATGTGGCCTATTGCCGTATTAGTTGTTTTGTTTAGCTATAGTATGCTCTTTACAGTTATCACTAATTTTATTGCAGCCCCTTTCAATGCGCTCTTGAGTGAAAAAGTTGAGCTTTACCTAACAGGTCAAAAAATTAACGATGACGGCTTTGCCGAACTAGTTAAAGATATACCTCGCATGCTTGCCCGTGAGTGGACAAAACTATGCTACTACCTTCCTCGCGCAATTGGCTTTTTTATATTGTTATGGGTTTTACCGGTCATTGGTCAAATACTATGGGTGTTATTTACTTGTTGGATGTACGCAGTTCAATACGAAGACTATGCGTTTGATAATCATAAAATTGACTTTAAGCAAATGAAAGACGATTTAAAATCTAAGCAAGGTTTGTCATACGGATTTGGTTTTGCTGTTATGTTGTTAACTGCTATCCCTTTTATAAACTTAATAGTTATGCCAGTCGCAGTGTGCGGTGCAACACGTTTATGGGTAGATAACTATCGTCCAAAATATCGCAGTTAATTAAAAGGTTGCTGACTTTTCAATATTCGAAGGACACCGCATTCTAGATTAAAAAGCACCTAAGGTGCTTTTTTTAATCTATTTTTAAAGCAATAAACTCAAGCGATGCACGCCTTGGTAATGCATCGCTTTGTTTATCTACTTCTTCAAATTTTTTAATCAAAATACTAAAGCGCTGATTATTAATATTAACGGCTGTAACTTCACCAATTTTTATACTGTAGTTTTGCTGCTGATCAAACAGCTTTAGTATTTGACCTTTTACACGCTCTACGTATAAATAAGGTGTTTGGTCTGGCATCTTTAAACGAATGACATTGATTTTACTTAGTTCATGTACCGCGACCCAATTCTGACTCTGCATTAACGTATTATAACGACTAATACCTTCAGGCTGATAAACAACATCTTGGCTTATAACGCATGTATTACAGTCCTTTACTGATTCAATTCGCCAGTCAACAGCTGTATTTTTATAATACAAATTATCATTTTTTAGTAACCACTCACGTGCATTGTTAGTATCGCTACACGCTATTAGTAAGCTAAAAAAACTACTCAAGATAATAAACTTAGTGCTTAGCATTGGCTTCATACTATTGCTCTTTAATTGCTTTTAACTCAGCAATAATTGCACTACTTGGCTGTGCTTCTTTTATATAACTGGGCAGCGTTTCAATATTAGTAGGCGAGCTTTGTAAATTATGCACCTTACTGTTATTTGTATTTGGCACGCCAAATCGATTACCTGCACTTTGCATATAAAACTGTAAATTAAGCATGCTCCACTCATCTACATCACTCAGTATTGATATTGTATTATCTTGGTTAGTATCAAAGCTGGTTAAGCTTTCGGTGTTAATTGCATTACAATTAAAATCAACTGGTAGTGAGCTATTTCTATTTAACCCCTGTATTTCAAGTATGGTGCTTTCATTTAAATCTGCTGAACTACCATTTGAATAATCAATAATAAAATCATCCGTAGAGCCTAAATGACTATTAGTATTTGGTGCAATATCGCAACTAGCATTGCCTGGGTAAAAACGCTCATAGTAGCGATCGCCTTCGTTATTACCTATTGTTGATAAACCCGCTAATTGATATAAATAGTTCATAGAGCTTAAATGATTAGGCTTAAAATTAACTTCTTCATCACCGCCATGGTACAAACCTAAGTTATGACCTAACTCATGAAATATTGTTGATGCTTGATAATTATAAGTTACATTGGTTGCTACTTGCGTATCAAGCGTTAAACCCCAGCCCCCCATAGTTACCATTAAATCATTACCGCTTATCTCAGCAATACCCGAACCACTAATACTACCGTCTTCGTTACCACTACTTGCCATTAATAAATAATGGAAAATGGGCCTGCGAGTTATATCGCTATATTCCATTTTATAAGCAAATAAATTAGGGCTACTTAAATCGTATTCAAACGGGGTATAGCTATTAAAAGGGACAAGATTTCCGCCACCTAAATCAAAGTTTTGCGGTGCTGTATTTGTATTTTGATCAAACAAATCACCTACGTCAAAGTGGACTGTATAGCCTTTTTCTGCAAAAACAGTGGCTACTTTTTCAAGTGCGATTCGATGTGGAGTAATACCTACATCAGTGCTGTCCATATAATCAACTTCAATAAATATATCTTTTTGTGAGGTACGCGCCCCCCACTCATAAAGTGGTAAACCCGCGAATGTTGTACCCTGTTGCTCAGCGCAATCAGGAATACCATCCTCATCATCATCTATTGTGCAATTTATATTGTTTGGCCCAGCGGGTGTGTTAAACACAGAATAACTCCAATCAGTACTTTGATTAGTGTCTGTCGCATTAAGCTCGCGCTTTAAGCTGCCTCCTTGCTCGGAGATGATTTGCTCTGCGTTACCACCTTGCCATTGTGATGGCGTTACTGGTTCTTGTACTGAGTTACCAAATTTTACAAAGTCGATTGTTTGTGTACCTGCACTATTAAGTAATTCTACAAAACCGTTTATGTACCAATAAGGTCTAATTTCATCACTAGCATTACCCACAAGCGCTATTTTAGGGTTGTTAACTGATGCACTGACTAAAAAATCATCTCCAAACTTGCTTTGTAAAATAAGGTACTCACCATTTTCAAGCTCTTTATTGGGCAGTGAAAAAGTTGTCTCTGCACTAGTCGAGCTATTAATCATATTAATACTGCGGGTTTTAAGCGAATAACTCTGTAAGTTTACATCAGCCCCTGTGCCGTTATAAATTTCAATCCAAGGTAAGTCGTTACTAAATTGCACAGAAGAAACTTCAGTTATTTTTATATCTTGGCTAGAGGTAGTAAAAGAAGTAGCGGTTTGCGTTTCAATGGCCGTATCATCAAAATTAGTTAAATCAGCTGTAACACGGACAATATATTGGGTATCTTCATTAAAGCTTGCGCTTACATTTACAGTATGAAAATAAGTACTTGTGTCACTAGTAGTACCCGACAAACTTTCAATATTTAAGGCCAAGCAAGTAGTAAAATTATCTGCCGACACTTGTACGCTTCCTGTACAAACACCACTACTAGAATTAACTGCTAAAGTGCTCGTTAGCATAATATCTGAAAATGTAATACTAACAGGGCTATCTACAAGAACTGGGTCATTATTACTTTGGGGTGTTACATTACTAATTGTAGCGGGCGTTGAATCAACCACCGTAATATTCAGGGTAAATTCGGTTGTGTCTTTTGAATCAGACGCAGTTAACGTATAGCTTTGTGAAGTAATACTGTTTGCAGGAGGCGTGTAGCTAAAAAGTAAGGCTTGTGCATCAATAACACTAATTTGTGCACCATTTAAATCATCACCAAAATCAATCTGAACCGTATCGTTATCAGCATCGCTAACTACTAAACTAAATTCTGTGGCTTGATTATATTGCACGCTAATACTTACATCATCTGCAGTTGGTGGATTGTTTGGTGCTAATACTACAACTGTTTTTTGAGCGCTATTTGTAGCGTTATCGTCATCGGTTACAGTAACCACAAATGTAACATTGGTATTTTGTGCAACAGTGGGCGCATTAAAACTAATGCTTGTTTGTGTTTGAGTAAGTTCAACTACAGGACCACTTATTTGCTGCCAAGTTATGCTATTAATACTACCATCGCTGTCTTGTGCATCTGCAACTAAGGTTACACTGTCACCTTTTTCAGCTTCTTCAGGGCCTGTAACAATGACTGTTGGCGCGCTATTTACTTGATTAATTAAAACCGTTTTACTCGCTTGAGCGCTTTTACCTGCATTGTCAGTTACGGTTACGCTAAAACCTAGTGTTGTATTTTCAGATACATTAGGGGCGGTAAAACTAAGGACTCCATCAGTTTGTGAAAACTCAACATTGTCCCCAGCAGACTGAATCCAATTAATATTACTTATAGTGCCATCTGTATCTTGAGCGTTAGCAACTAAACTAACTTGTGTGCTGGCAAGTGCACTACTTGGGCCTGTTATATTAACTGTAGGAGCATTATTTTGAGAGGTGATAGTGCCTGAAAAAACTTGTTGTGCAGTAGCACCTGAGTTGTCAGTAACTGTAACCGAAAAGCTAAAGGTCGTATCGGTTGTTACACTAGGTGCAGTGGCTGTAAGCGTGTTACCGTTAGAGGTAAACGTAAACTCAGGCCCGCTAAGTTGTTGCCATTGATAGCTGGCAATTTGTCCGTCGCTATCACTTGCAAGCGCTGTAATAGTAAATGATTGATTAGAAGTAATAACGTTACTGCTAACCGAAAGCGTAACACTGGGCGCAGCGTTACCAGGGGCCGTAGTTGTATCACTACTTTCGCCTCCCCCGCCACAGCCTGTGATTAAAAGTGATAAAAAAAGTAAACTTAGCCATTTATTAATATTGTTTTTTACCACTTTTAGCCTCTACATATTAACTATACAAATTTTGTGGCACCTTAGTAACGTTTAAATGAACGGTTATTTCCTCACGATCATGATATAGATGTTTAGCTTGCAACTCGTAATTGATACCTTGTTTCTCAAGCTCTTTTCTGATCATCGAAAGACATTCATAAACACTATCAAAGCGTTTTTTCATAGGCAGCTTTAAGTTAAATATAAACTCTTTTGCGTATGCATTTACTGCCCAGTCAATCATTAGCGTAGTCACTTTGGTCGGTTTTTCCACCATATCGCACACTAACCAAGTAATATTTCTTTTTTCTGGGCGATATTTAAAACCGTCGGCTCTAAAATGTTTAACTTGCCCAGTTTGCATTAAATCGTCATTCATTGGGCCGTTATCAACCGCACTTACAAACATACCACGGCGTACAAGCTGATAAGTCCAACCACCTGGGCATGCACCTAAATCAACACTGCGCATACCAGCAGCTACGCGTGACTCGCGTTGTTGCTCAGGTATAAATACGTTAAATGCTTCATCGAGTTTTAACGTTGAGCGACTCGGTGCATCGCTTGGCATACGAAGGCGCAAAATACCCATGAAAAATGGAGAATTATTAAAGCTATACGAGTAACCAACATAAGCCGTATTGTTTGTTAAAAACATGACATGCATTACTGGGCGATTTGCTTTTGGCTCACGTAGTACAGTATTTTGTTTTTCGAGGGCTTTTTTAAGCGGTGTTGAGATTTTTTTACAGAACGTTAAAAGCTCTTTGCCTTCGTTTGTGTCTGGCGTTTCAACGCGCAGTTCTGAGCACAATGTAAAACCTTTAGCAGCTTCAACTACTGCGCTCACACGGTCCTCTACTGGCATGTTTTCAAGTAATGTGCCGGCAAACCATTGACGTGCAAACACCATGTTTTTAAAATCAACTTTTTTGATTATTTCATCGCTGTGATGCGCTTCAAAACATTCGTAAACAACATAACCTGTATTTGGTTTTGCTTTTACATACCCTGCAAAACCTTGCTCTGCAGCATGAAACGTTATTTCAGCAGCGGCATCGTTTTCAAAACCACTACGACAAAAAATCACAACACTAGACATATTAACCCTTAAACTCTTTAAAACTTAAATCGTGCAACTTGCACTAAAATAACAATCCAACCAATAATAAAGCACAACCCACCAAGCGGTGTTATAGGCCCAAGCCACTTCATTCCTGTTAGAGCGAGTAAATATAAACTACCACTAAAAAGTAGTGTGCCCATTATAAAAAAGCCACCAGCCCAACTCAGGTTTATGCCCCATTTAATTAAAATAGCCACTGCAATAAGTGCAAGTCCATATACCATTTGATACTCAGCAGCCGTTTTAAAAACGCCTAATGAATACTCCGATAAGCGGCTTTTTAAACCATGGGCAGCAAATGCACCTAACATCACCGAAAGCATACAAAAAATACTACCGGTCATTAAAAATAATTTAATCATCTAACCCCCTGCTCGAGTCTTAACGTATCTCAATTTGTTGCTTAATAAATTCAACAGCACTTAACGCTGCTGTTTCTCTATTTTGCAGTTCAGTTACGCCACTTTTTTTACGTGGTTTTAATGAGTGATCGCCATCACTCAGCCAAGTAAACAAAGGCTGCTTTGGCATTTTCATAGTAAGAAGTTCTTCACGTGTACCAAATGTATCTCGCTCGCCCTGTAATACTAAAAAAGGGCAAACAATATCAGCAAAATGATCGGTGCGTAATTTTTCTGGCTTACCCGGCGGATGAAATGGATAACCAAATGCTATAACACCTGAAAGGCTTTGCTCTGTACTACATGCAAGCATTGATGCCATGCGACCGCCCATCGATTTACCGCCTATAAACAACGGCAAATCTGGCTGCGCACTCGTTAGCACTTGTTCATAATAAATAAGTAGCTTTGGTGCTCGCTCAGGAGGCCTGCGTTTATTAGTTTTTTTAGCGATTTGCATATATTCAAAATCAAATAAACCAACATCAACACCCTGCTCGCTTATTAATTTTGCCATGTGCTGCATAAAGTCAGAATCGCTACCAGCACCTGCGCCATGTGCAAATATAAACTGTGCTATTGCAGGTTGCTCCGTGCTTTTAAACCATTCAATCATTATTAATACTCATGTTCTTGCTCATGCTCTACTAAGCTCAGCATCCACTCTTTAAACGAAACTATTTTACCAAGCTCTGTTTGCGACTCACGAAGCACTAAGTAATACGCATTTTTACTCTCTAGGCTATGATTAAACGGAATTACCAAACGCCCTGCGTCTATGTCGGGTTTAGCTAATACACTATTGCCAATTGCCACACCTTGTCCATGTACAGCTGCTTGTAACACCATAGAGGAGTGGCTAAATATAGGCCCTTGATTTACCTGAATGTTACGCACGCCTGCGGTTTTCATCCACGTTTTCCAGTTTTTACGTGTAGTGTCGTGTAATAGTGTGTGATGCGCTAAATCACTAGGTTGATCAAGCGGCTTTAACCCGCTTAATAACATAGGACTACAAAGTGGTACTAAATATTCGGTATGAAGCTTGTACGCTTGTACGCCATTCCAATGACCCCTTCCATAATAAATAGCAATATCTACGTCATCCGTGAGTGAGTTTTCATCTTGGTCTTGTGCTTTTATTCGCACATCTATCTCTGGATGTAACTCATTAAACAAACTCAAACGAGGCACTAACCACTGAATAGCAAAACTAGGGGTTAGGCTTACCGTTAGTGAGCCCTTAGCGCCACGAGCTAATAGCTTTTCAGTTGCATCAATAAGCTGAGTAAAAATCTCTTTAATATCTAAAAAATAGCCTTGGCCTTCTTCAGTTAACAATAAAGAGCGGTTTTTACGTAAAAACAACTTCAGCCCTAAATGCTCTTCAAGTGTTTTTATTTGATGACTTACTGCCGCCTGCGTTACATAAAGCTCTTCTGCAGCTTTTGTAAAACTTAAATGGCGTGCAGCCGCTTCAAAGGCTTTTAATGCGTTTAATGGAGGTACCCGTCTTGACATAATAACCAAGCTTAGAATTAGTTTTTCTTATGCGTGAGATTATATACATCATATAAGTTTGTGTATATTAAAGGCATAAAAAAAGCGACCTGAGTCGCTTTTTAATAAACATCATGCTTAATTATAAATCGCTTGCACTTGTATCAAGTGGAGCAAAACTTTTAATTAAATCATCAACCGCTTTCATTTGCGTTAAGTAGCCTTCTAACTTGCTAAGCGCTAGCGCACATGGGCCATCACATTTAGCTTCGTTAGGATTTGGATGCGCTTCGATAAATAAACCAGCAATACCCAATGCCATACCGCTGCGCGCAAGCTCTGCAGCTTGTGCACGACGACCATCAGCAGAGTCAGCTCGTCCACCAGGGCGTTGTAGCGCATGTGTTGCATCAAAAATAACAGGTGCCATTGCCTTCATGTCATCCATACCCAGCATATCAACCACAAGGTTGTTGTAACCAAAGCTAGAACCACGCTCACAAAGAGCTACGTTGTTATTACCAGCTTCATTAAATTTAGTAATGATATGACGCATTTCATGTGGCGCTAAAAACTGTGGTTTTTTCACATTAATAATTGCACCTGTTTTAGCCATCGCCACAACTAAATCTGTTTGACGCGCTAAAAAAGCAGGTAACTGAATTACATCAACAACTTCTGCAACAGGTGCAGCCTGATGCGGTTCATGTACGTCAGTAATTAGTGGAATTTTAAACGTGTTTTTAATTTCTTCGAATATTTTTAAACCTTCTTCCATACCTGGACCACGGTACGAATTGATTGAAGAGCGATTAGCTTTATCAAATGAGGCCTTAAATACATAAGGAATATTTAGTTTCGTCGTAACTTCTACGTAATGCTCTGCAACACGCATTGCTAAATCGCGAGATTCTAATACGTTAATACCACCAAACAATACAAACGGTTTGTTGTTTGCAAGTTCAATTTCATTAATTTTAATAATTTGGTCTTTCATTTAAATTCCTTAAGGTGCAACTGCTTGCATCATTAATCCACAAATATAAGCCATATAAGTACCCACACCGTAGCCTAGTACAGCTAACAAGACACCAACAGGCGCTAATGACGGATGAAACGCTGATGCTACAACAGGTGCTGACGCTGCGCCGCCCACATTAGCCTGAGAACCCACTGCCATATAAAATAACGGTGCTTTAATCAGTTTAGCCACAATTAACATAATGCTTGCATGCACTAACATCCAAATTGCACCCACTAAAAATAGCCCAGGGTTATTGAAAATAGCGGTTACATTCATGTGTAAGCCAATCGATGCAACCAAAATATATAAAAAGCTAGAAGCTACTTTTGAAGCGCCAAACGCTTCTATTTGCCTCACTTTAGTAAACGATAAGCCTATACCAATCGTTGTTGATATAACAATTAGCCAAAAGAATTTACTGTTTAAGCTGTATTCTTTTGCCCACTCATAAGTAGTGCCAAAGTATGGTCCTAAAAAGTCAGCGCAAAAGTGCGCTAAACCAGTTATACCAAATGCAATTGCAATCAGCGTCATGTAATCATTAAGAGTTGGAATGCGTGCATGTTCTGCATGATATTCTTCCACACGCTTTTTCAAGTCTTCAATTGCGCTTGTATCAGCACCCGTCGCTGCATCAATCTTTTTATGATTTGCTGCCATTAACAATAAAACAGCCATCCAAATATTAGCGACAATTACATCGACTGTAATCATTACAGAAAATATATCACCACCAACTTCAAACATTTCTTTCATTGATGCTTGGTTAGCACCGCCGCCAATCCAGCTACCTGCAACAGTTGTCATACCGCGCCATACGGCATCTGGGCCATGCCCACCAACAATACTTGGGTCAAATGCGCTCACCACTAAAATAGCTAATGGCCCACCAATAACAATGCCTAAAGTACCCACTAAAAACATAATAAGTGCTTTAGGGCCTAAGTTAATAATCGCTTTTAAATCAATACTAATGGTAAGTAGTATTAAACAGGCAGGTAGTAAGTAGCGCGAAGCCACATAATAAACATTAGATTTATTACCATCTACAATACCAAAGGTATTTAATAACGAAGGTAAAAAGTAACACAGCAATAAAGCAGGTACGTATTTATAAAATCGTTTTAAAGCTGGACGCTCACTGTTTGAGGTTTTAAAAATAAACCCCAAAATAATAGCAAGCAAACCAAGCACAACGGCATCATTTGTAATTAATGCGCTTTGAGTTTCAACCATAATTATTCCTATTCTTAATGGTGCGTTTTATTATTATCTTCTAGTTCTTCTATTTGGTGTTGAATAATCTCTATTGCAGGATCGTCCGGACACTCATCTACAAAAAACTGTAAATCATCACGTGCCATTTTAGGGCAACCGAGCTGATTTAATAAGTAACCTCTGTCGCGTCTCTCATACGGGTCGTCGCCTATTAACTCCATTAGCATCTCTACACAGGTTAAAGCATGACCAAATTTATTTTCGCTAATGAAAGACCATTTTTGCTGAGCTAAAAATAACTTATATACTTCGTCATCAAAAATCAGTTCTAGTGGCTCTTGCTCTTGACCATCATCTTCATCTGCGTTTTCAGGGATAATATACCAACTTTGTTGTCCACTGCTTGGCTCTATTATGTAGCCTTCTTCATCACTAATCGCCACATGTATACCAACATCACCTTGGGTAAGACTAAGGTTCGCGTCACAGTTAGCTTGTTGTAAAAAATGACAAAGTATAATTGCCAGTGTTGTAGGTGAACCACTGCGCATAGAAAGCGTATAGCTTAATGTATTTAATTTATATTCAGGCACTTTTAAACCTGATGCACTAAATAGCCAATCACTGTAAAACATATCTAATAATTTTTCGAGGCGATCGTGCTCATCACTCACTTTTAAACACAGCGCTGAAATTTGCTGTTCAAAGTCAGTTAAAGTTTCATAACATGGTGTTAAATCTATCTGAGGGTCCCACTTTGACTCTGCTTTAATACAGCGGTAAATCGCTGGAGGTGTAAATTCATCGTAAGCATCATCAAGATAAGATTCATCGTGTTCGTCAAACCCGAGGGTAGTCATTAATACTGCAACATTTTAGAAAACGAAGGCGTAGTTTACCTAACTTTAAAGCTATATACCAATATAGAGGTGTATTTGAATATTTTCTGAGAGGGAGTTGTATTTGAGCTTTACAAAACACTATAAAGCTCAAATAGTCAGGTATTACTTAAAGCAAAAAAGCTGATTTAGACGTCGCTAAATAACCTATCGCTAAAATAACAGCGGTATTAACTAAAACGTAAGCAACTTTAGCCGTCATTTTAGTTTGTCTGGCGCTTTTAGCCCCAATACCGATGTATATAACCACTAAAACTATTTTTTCTAATAACCAATATTGTTCAAACGGATTAATTTTAGCCATAAATATAAGCGTAAGTGCAGACACTAATAACAAAGTATCTATACTGTGACTACCAATCATTACTGCTTTATTTTTTGCTAATTTACCACTGCCCATTCGCGAAAAAGCGCGAACATAAAATAATATTACACTTAACATCGCAATTGCCATGTGCGAGTGCTTTACTGCTAAATAATCCATATGCCCCTGTACTTCTGTTTTATAAAAATTTAATCAGGAAAACGGCTAAGAACCGCCTCTAACTCATCAAGCTTTTCGTTAAATACTTCAACCATTTTTGGTTCAAAATGTGTGCCTTTTTCAGCATTAATTTCATCAACCACATTTTGTAATGTCCAAGGCTCTTTATAACACCGTTTATGGCGAAGTGCATCGTATACATCAGCAAGTGCGACTATGCGACCAAATACATTAATTGCGTTTCCGCTTAGACCTTGTGGGTAACCAGACCCATCCCATTTTTCATGATGCTCTTTTGCAATAATTGCACCTGTACTCACAATTTCATGGGGAGAGTCTTTTAAAATAGTATAGCCTTTATCAGTATGGGTTTTCATCACTTCCCATTCTTGAGGTTCTAACTTTGCTGGTTTGTTTAAAATCGCATCAGGAATACCCACTTTACCTACATCATGAAGAGGAGACGCCAACCTTACTAAATCTGCATCATGTTTAGATAAACCATAGCCCTCAGCTAAAATATGACAAATATGTGCTACACGTTTAACATGATTACCTGTCTCGGTTGAGCGCTGCTCTACTGCTTCACTTAACCTATAAACAAGCTCTTGTTGTGTCGCTTCTATTTCAGACTGAAGCTGCACATTTTCAAAGGCAAGTTGCACATTTTGAGAAAATATTTTGATTAAATGACGCTGAGTATCCGTTAAATCCTTTGGGACACCTGATATGAACAGCATTGAATTATGATTGTACTCACTACTGCAGTACGCAAATAAGTAATTATCTTTATAAATGATACTTTTATCATTAAGCGCCTGATGACACGCACTTAACTGCTCAGCTTGTAATACCTCATCAAGCTCTTTACCTTCACTTTTTTCAAAATCGCCAGTGCCAGAGCAAACTATTAGTTTTTTATTTTTTTCATGTTCTGGGTTTTGTGCAACTAAAGTGGTGGCATACATAGCTTGATCAGCAATACCCAATAAAGATGTTAATTGCTGCATAACGCCTTCAATAAAGTGCTCTATTGAATGCGCAGAAAAAATATCACGAGACGCTATAATTATTTTCTCAAGCCCTTCGCGTGATTGCTCAATCGAAATAATATCCCGATACGAGCGTAGGCTCGACATAATAACAGTAAATAATTTTTGAGCCGTTAGCTCCGTTTTCGATTTGTAATCGTTAATATCATAATTAATAATGACTTGACGTTCAGGTGCCTGGCCAGGTTGGCCTGTTCTTAAAATAATCCGTATATGATTATTTTTAGCTTCTTCACGAATAAACTTAGCAACCTGCAAACCAGCGTCGTCGGTTTCCATTACCACGTCAAGTAGCACAATAGCGGCATCTGGATGCTCTTTTATGAGCTCTTTCGCTTCAGCACCTGAGTAAGCACTAATAAACTCTAAGCGTTTATTTTGAAATTCAAAATCACTCAGTGCTAGTTTTGTAACAGCATGAACTTCAGGTTCATCATCAACGATTAATACTTTCCAGGTACCGTGTTCAATCTCATCGATTGTTTCTTCTGGTTCATCTGAAAATAAAAAATCACCCATCATAGTCGAAATTCCTTCATGGCATTATTTAACGCACTAGTAGGCAATTATTATTCTCTAGGGCCACAGTGCAAGTGTTACACGGTCATTGTTACCAAGGTCTTTCACTGTTTTAATATTAACAAACGCCATTTCTTCAAAAAAATGACGAACAGCTTCACCTTGCTCAAAACCGTGTTCTATTAAAAGATAGCCATTAGATGACAAATAGTCACGTGATTGTGTAATTATTTGTTTAATATCAGACATTCCGCAATCATCAGCCACTAATGCCGATAAAGGCTCAAAGCGCACATCACCCTGATTTAAATGTATATCACTACTTTCTATATAAGGAGGGTTAGTGACAATTAAATTGAATTTTTCGCCATGCAACTCACTAAACCAGTTACTTTGTTTAACATGTACATTATTAATCGCTAATCGCTGCTGGTTACGTGTAGCAAGTGCAACTGCATCGCTTACTCTATCTACTGCCGTAATTTGCCAATTAGGCATTTCACTACCCAGTGCCAACGCTATTGCACCAGTACCAGTGCCTAAATCAAGCACCTTTGCTGTAGCGGGTAGCGCTATTTCAAGTGCTTGCTCGACTAATGTTTCAGTATCTGGTCGAGGTATTAGGGTCGTTGCGTTAACTTCAAGCGATAAGCTCCAAAATTCACGCAGCCCAGTTATATGGGCTACGGGCTCACCTTTTAAACGTCTTTGGATAAATACATTAAACTGCGATTGTTGCTCATCACTAAGCGCATGTTCTGGCCAAGTAAAAAGGTAACTGCGAGGTTTTTGAAGTATATGAAGAAGTAAAACTTGTGCATCTAATTTAGCACTTTCGCTGCTAAGTGCTAATAAGTCAGCACCTGCAGCAATTGCTTGTTCAAGAGTGTGAGCCACAATTACTCGTCGCCCATGGCCGCAAGTAAGTCAGCTTGATGCTCTTGCATTAATGGGTCAATAATCGCACTTAAATCACCGGCTATCACTTCGTTTAAACGATAAAGTGTTAAGTTAATACGGTGATCGGTAATACGACCTTGCGGGTAGTTATAAGTACGAATACGCTCAGAACGATCGCCACTACCTACCAAGTCACGACGTTCAGAGGCTTCTGCCGCATGGCGTTTTTCATCTTCAGCTTGTTGCAGTCGAGCTGCAAGTACTGACATCGCTTTAGCGCGGTTTTTATGCTGCGAACGCTGATCCTGACACTCAACCACAACACCGGTAGGTATATGTGTAAGTCGAATAGCAGAATCAGTTTTATTTACGTGCTGACCACCTGCGCCTGATGCACGAAATGTATCAACTTTTAAATCTGCTGTATTAATTTGTATCGCTTCTGCTTCTGGTACTTCTGCCATAACCGCAACAGTACACGCTGAGGTATGAACACGACCTTGTGATTCAGTCTCTGGTACACGTTGTACGCGATGTACGCCTGATTCAAACTTTAATTGACCGTAAACGCCTTCGCCACTGATATTTGCAATAACTTCTTTGTAACCGCCATGCTCACCTTCATTGGTGCTTACAACTTCTACTTTCCATTTTTTATTTTCTGCGTAGCGGCTGTACATACGAAATAAGTCACCAGCAAAAATAGCCGCTTCATCGCCGCCCGTCCCTGCACGTACTTCAACAAACACGTTATTGTTATCTCGCGGATCTTTTGGCAACATTAATACTTGAATTTGATCTTCAATCACTAGTATTTGTGCTTTTGCTTCTTTATATTCTTCTTGCGCCATTTCACGCATTTCAGGGTCAGAATCTTTAAGCATTTCTTCTGCACTGGCTAAATCGTCTTGCGTTTCTTTATAGTTTAAAAACGTTTTTACAATCTCTTCAAGCTCAGAATACTCTTTTGAAAGCGCACGAAAACGGTTTTGATCACTAATGACCGACGGGTCGCTTAGCAGCGCTTGTACTTCTTCGTAACGCTCTACTAAGGTTTCTAATTTATTATAAACAGACTCTTTCATTTAACGGTTATTCCTGATCAATACCTAACATTTTTTTCAACTGGTTTAGCTGCGCCACTTCACCTTTTTTCGCTGCATCTTGTATTGCACGGGTAGGCGCGTGCATTAAGCGATTGGTTAATTTATTGGCGAGCTCTAATATAATTTTTTCTGCATCTTTACCTGTATTAAGCTGACTAACAGCACGCTCTACAAGTTCAGACTTAATTGTTTGTACATCGTTTCGATAATGGCGGATTAAATCTACCGAATCGAGTGAACGCATCCACATTGCAAATTCTTTGGTGCGTTCAGTAATAATTATTTGCGCTTGCTGTGCAGCTTGCTCGCGCGCTGCCATATTCTCGCTTACAATGGTTTGTAAGTCATCAACGGAATATAAATAGGCAGCATCTAGCTCCCCAACTTGGCTTTCTATATCACGCGGAACCGCTATATCTATAAATAGCATAGGTTTGTGACGTCGCTGCTTTAGCGCCTGCTCAACCACCCCTTTACCAATAATAGGCAAAGTGCTGGCTGTAGAACTAATCACTATATCGGCTTTATGCAAACGCTCAGGCAATTGCGCCAAAGCAATCACATCTGCCGACACTTCATCAGCTAAGTTACGAGCTCGCTCAATAGTTCTATTTGCAACAGTGATATTTTGAGGCTCATTTTGGTATAAATGTTTAGCAACCAATTCAATGGTTTCACCTGCGCCAATTAATAACACATTGGTCTTATCAAGCTTGCCATAAATATGCTTTGCCAAGTTAACTGCAGCAAACGCTACCGATACAGCACTTGCGCCAATATCGGTTTCAGTTCTAACTTGTTTCGCTACTGAAAATGTTTTTTGAAACAACCTATCAAACGTAACACCTACTGCATCGTGGTTTTTAGCACTAAAAAACGATTGTTTTATTTGCCCCAAAATTTGCGGTTCGCCCAACACCAAAGAATCCAACCCACACGCCACGCGCATTAAGTGATTAATAGCATCGTTATCTTCGTAGCAATAAGTGTTTTTGCTCAGTTCATGTTCATCCAAACCATGGAAACTGGCAAGCCAGCTCAACAGTGTTTGGGAATTTTGCTGAGCGAGGCTACAATAGATCTCGGTTCGATTGCAGGTAGACACAATAACCGCTTCATTAAAGTCGGCATGGCCACTTAATTGTTGCAACGCCTCTGAAATTTGCTCAGGCGAAAAAGCCACTTTTTCACGTAATTCTACGGATGCGGTTTTGTGATTTATACCTAGTGCTATTATGGTCATATTTGCCAAATATTGCTGAGCCCTACTTCAAAGGCGGTAATTTTACCAAAAATCAGCGGAATATGGAAAGTAAGGAACAACATTTGATTCGACAATATTTGATTTTATTCATGTTTTTTTTGTTTTTAGGTGGCTGTGCTCATCAAATTGATACAAAAACAACACTTTATGATGATTGGAAACCACGTTTAGCTGCTCAAAAAACTTGGCAAGTAGAAGGTAAACTTGCATTTATTAGCCCAGAAGAGCGTCAATCTGCAAACTTAAATTGGCAGCAAACAACAAATTCCAATAATTTAATACTGACTACTTTTATTGGTACTCGTATTTTGTCGCTTAAACAAACAGCTAACGGTGCTGAATTAGAGTTTGACGGTGAACAATACTTTGATACTAACGCTGCAGAGCTTTTAAAACGATTAACGGGTTTTACACTACCGGTTGATAATGCCGATAACTGGCTTAAAGGCACTATTGACGATGAAAGTTTAATTGTTGATGAGCTTGGGCGTGCAAAGCAAGTATTATGGTTTGATAATACAGGCAAAAAATGGCAAATAGATTATGGCGCCTATGTACAAAACGCAGGTTACTGGTTACCTACTAAACTGACGTTAAAGCACCAACAAATAAAAATTAAAATTCAACTATACGATTGGCAGTTTAAATAAGTATGAATAACAAAACCTCTTTTTCACTTATTGCTCCGGCAAAACTCAATTTATTTTTACATATTAATGCTCGCCGAGAAGATGGCTATCATGAACTTGAAACCTTATTTACTTTTTTAAATTTTGGTGATGAGCTGCATTTTGAGTTAACAACAGATGGGAGTATTTCTGTCGGTGGTGATACTAAAGACATCCCTCTAAATGATAATCTCATCTATAAAGCTGCTTTATTATTACAAACACACTGTAAAACCTCTTTGGGTGTAAAAATAAATTTAATTAAGCGCTTGCCGATGGGGGGCGGTGTTGGAGGAGGTTCATCTGACGCAGCGAGTACTTTATTAGCCCTAAATAAGTTATGGAAATTGGCACTAAATTTAGAAACACTAGCTCAACTAGGGCTCAAGTTAGGGGCAGATGTTCCAGTGTTCATACAAGGTCAAAGCGCCATAGCGCACGGTATTGGTGAAAAACTACACCACGTAACACTTGAACAAAAATGGTACTGCGTTGTACACCCTAACCAACATGTAAGTACCGCAAAAATATTTACACATCCAGATTTAAAACGCGACACACCAAAAATAATAGGCGACTGGAAACACCATACTTTGACCAACGATTGTGAGCCTTTAGTTAAAAAGCTTTGCCCCGAGGTTGAAAAAACCCTCCAGTGGTTGCTAAAATACGCACCGTCGAAGATGACCGGAACAGGTTCATGTTGTTTTGTCGAATTTGCTAGCCAAGTTCAAGCACAAGATGTACTTGAAAATCTCCCCCATACTTGGCAGGGTTTTGTGGCTTCAAGCGCAAATGTCTCACCTGCTCATACGGAGTTAACCGCCATATTCGATCAATGAAGTAACGTACAAGTAATCATAAGTTAACCCGCAGTGAAATTTATCATTGCCCGTTAGTCCAAATATTCAGTGCCTGAGGAACCCTACCGTGCCTGACATGAAGCTCTTCGCTGGTAACGCAACACCTGAGTTAGCTCAAAAAGTTGCAAAACGTTTATATATTGAATTAGGCGATGCTGTTGTTGGCCGTTTTAGCGACGGTGAGATCAGTGTTCAAATAAATGAAAATGTTCGTGGCTCGGACGTTTTTATCTTGCAATCAACCTGTGCCCCTACAAACGATAACCTGATGGAACTTATCGTTATGGTTGATGCTCTACGTCGTGCATCTGCAGGTCGTATTACTGCCGTCATTCCTTATTTTGGTTATGCGCGCCAAGACCGTCGTGTACGTTCTGCTCGTGTTCCAATTACCGCTAAAGTTGTTGCAGATTTCTTATCAAGTGTTGGTGTTGACCGTGTTCTTACGGTTGATTTACACGCTGAACAAATCCAAGGCTTCTTTGATGTACCTGTAGATAACGTATTTGGCAGCCCTGTATTACTTGAAGATATGAAAGAACGCGACTTTGAAGACGTCGTTGTTGTATCTCCAGATATTGGTGGTGTTGTACGTGCTCGTGCAATTGCAAAACTACTAAACGATACCGATTTAGCAATCATTGATAAACGTCGCCCTCAAGCAAATGTTTCTCAAGTAATGCACATTATTGGTGACGTTGAAGGTCGTGATTGTATTATCGTAGATGATATGATTGATACCGGTGGTACATTGTGTAAAGCCGCAGAAGCACTTAAAGAACATGGCGCTAAGCGTGTATTTGCATACGCAACACACCCTATCCTTTCAGGTAAAGCAGCCGAAAACTTACGTGACTCAATGATTGATGAAGTAATTGTAACTGACTCAATTCCGCTATCTGATGAGCTTAAAGCCCTTGATAAAGTTAAGGTACTTACGCTTGCTGACATGTTAGCAGAGACTATTCGTCGTATTAGTAACGAAGAATCTATCTCAGCGATGTTTGAACACTAAAATTAAACATTCCTGAATATAAAAGCGCCTTTTGGCGCTTTTTTTGTAAGCGATGTTTATTTTATCTGGGCGTGGTGGTATGATAGCGCGCCTTTTGGCTAGGGACCTTGGTCGCAAAGGCCCTACACATTTAAATAACTGGAGACATCATGTCTAACAAAACTTATACGTATAACGCTGAACTTCGCGTAGAAACTGGTACTGGTGCGAGCCGCCGCCTACGTCGCGAAGACAAAGTTCCTGCAATCCTTTACGGAGCTGATAAAGAAGCTTTATCTCTTACTTTTGCTCATAAAGATATGATCAAAGCTCAAGAAGACGAAGGTTTCTACACGCATATCCTTACGCTTAACGTTGATGGCGAAGCTGTTGAAGTAATCTTAAAAGATATCCAACGTCACCCATTCAAGCCTAAGCTTACTCACCTTGATTTCCAACGTGTAGATGCTACTCATAAATTTCAAACTAAAGTTCCTCTACACTTCATCGGTGAAGAGATTGTAACTAAAGCTGGCGCAACTGTTGTTCACCAGTTAACTGAAGTTGAAATTACGTGTCTTCCAAAAGCACTTCCAGAATTCATTGAAGTAGATGTTTCTAAGTTTGTTGTTGGCGATTCAGTTCACATCTCTGACCTAACTTTCCCTAAAGGCGTTAGCTCTGTAGATTTAGCTAAAGGCGAAGGCCATGATCAGTCTATCCTGACTATCAAAGCAAACAAAGCAGCTCCAGTTGAAGACGACGCTGCAGCAGCAGAATAATATTTAAGGTCTCGCAACCTTGAATTCTATTCAAATGCTTGTGGGCCTGGCTAATCCAGGCCCCGAATACGCAAACACACGCCACAATGCAGGTGCTTGGTTCATCGAGCAAATCGCTGCACGCTATAACTGCACTCTAAAACACGATCCTAAATATCACGGCCTTACAGGCAAAGTGATCATTCAAGGCCAAGAATTCAAATTATTGATCCCCACTACTTACATGAATTTAAGTGGTAAAGCGGTCAGTAGTTTAGCTAATTTTTTCAAAATCCCTGTCGAGGACATTTTAGTTGCCCATGACGAATTGGATTTAGACCCAGGCGTTGCCAAATTAAAAAAAGGTGGCGGGCATGGCGGTCATAATGGTTTAAAAGACATTATTGCAAAAATGGCAAATCAAAAAGACTTTATGCGCTTGCGCATTGGTGTAGGTCATCCGGGGCATCGTGAAATGGTAACTGGTTGGGTGCTTGGAAAAGCGGCCAAAGAAGACCAAGAAAAAATGGATGCTGCTGTTGATGAAGCAGTTCGTTGCATGGAAATACTTGCAAAAGATGGTGTGTTAAAAGCACAAAACAGACTACATTCGTTTAAACCCTAGTAACTTGGGTCCAAGTACACCGTTTAAACGAATTCTAAACAAGGTATCTTACTATGGGTTTTAAATGTGGCATCGTTGGCTTGCCTAACGTAGGTAAATCAACGCTTTTCAATGCACTAACTAAAGCGGGTATTGAAGCCGCTAACTTTCCTTTTTGTACCATTGAGCCTAATACAGGTGTGGTACCTGTGCCAGATCCTCGTCTAGACGAACTTGCTAAAATTGTTAATCCTCAACGAGTTCTTACCACTAGTATGGAATTTGTAGACATTGCTGGCTTGGTAAAGGGCGCATCTAAAGGTGAAGGCCTTGGTAACCAGTTTTTAGCTAACATTCGTGAAACCGATGCAATTGGCCACGTAGTTCGCTGTTTTGAAGATGAAAACATCATACACGTAGCAGGCACTATTGACCCTGCTGACGATATTGACGTAATCAACACTGAGTTAGTACTTGCTGATATGGATAGCGCTGAAAAAGCCCTTTTCCGTAACGCAAAAAAAGCAAAAGGTGGTGATAAAGACGCCAAAGAGCAAAATGCCGTACTTGAAAAAGTAAAAGTGCATCTTGATGAAGGCTTAACTTTACGCGCTTTAGCATTAACTAAAGAAGAAAAAGCAGCAATCAGCTCTATCAACTTCTTAACTATTAAACCAACTATGTATATTGCAAACGTTGCTGAAGATGGTTTTGAAAATAATCCATACCTTGACCGTGTACGCGCTATTGCTGCAGCAGAAGATGCGATTGTTGTTCCTGTATGTGCTGCTATCGAATCTGAGCTTTCAGAATTAGATGACGAAGACAAGCTTGAGTTTATGGCTGATCTTGGCTTAGAAGAGCCCGGCCTTAATCTTGTTATTCGTGGTGGTTATGAATTACTACAATTACAAACTTATTTCACTGCGGGTGTTAAAGAAGTGCGTGCATGGACAATCCCTGTAGGTGCAACAGCGCCACAAGCAGCGGGTAAAATCCATACCGACTTCGAGCGTGGCTTTATTCGTGCGCAAACGATTGCTTTTGACGACTTTGTTGCCTTTAAAGGTGAAAGCGGCGCAAAAGAAGCAGGTAAGATGCGTCAAGAAGGTAAAGAGTACATTGTTAAAGACGGCGATGTAATGAACTTCTTGTTCAACGTATAAGTCAAATGAAACCAAGTTAGTATTGGTAATAATTTTAAAGGCTCGTTTTTACGAGCCTTTTTTGTACCTCCAACGTTATAAACTTATAAAAGTGATTTAGCCCCAACCTAAATGCCTACATTTAATTTAAAAAAACACACTGCGCAGAAGATCAAACCTCAATAATAAGTACCTCTTAAACAAATTAATGTTAAGATTTAACCAGAGCGTAATAATTTGTCGAATAATCAAACAGCTTCAAACTATTGGTTTTTGCTTTTTTTATTTAGCGACAAATTTTGTATGTGAATTGCACTCAAAAAATCATCATTTTTATTAAAATTTAGCCGCTTAGCTTAATTTTCCTGCAAACAAACACAGTTAAGTGTTTTTTTGCAAAAAAGGTGTTGACGAATTTGGGTCATATCAGCATAATACGCCCCGCACTCAGCGATGAAGTGCTAACAAAAAAAAGATGGCTAAGTAGCTCAGCTGGTTAGAGCACATCACTCATAATGATGGGGTCACAGGTTCAAATCCCGTCTTAGCCACCATATTTTTTGTTGCTCAATGAAGAGTTTAAAATAACTACCTTGTGTGCGGGAGTGGCGGAATTGGTAGACGCGCTGGATTTAGGTTCCAGTATCTTAGGATGTGAGAGTTCAAGTCTCTCCTTCCGCACCATAATTCTTGATAAGAATTAAAACTATCAATTGTTATTGTTGGGATATCGCCAAGCGGTAAGGCACCAGGTTTTGATCCTGGCATTCCCAGGTTCAAATCCTGGTATCCCAGCCAACAATGGCTAAGTAGCTCAGCTGGTTAGAGCACATCACTCATAATGATGGGGTCACAGGTTCAAATCCCGTCTTAGCCACCATTTCTCTTTTTAGAAGTGGCTCTGCAAGAGTTAAATTGCACTCAATGAAGAGTCTAAAATAGCTACCTGTGTTTTATAACACAAACGATGCGGGAGTGGCGGAATTGGTAGACGCGCTGGATTTAGGTTCCAGTAACTTCGGTTGTGAGAGTTCAAGTCTCTCTTTCCGCACCATGTTCTTGATACGAACTAAAAATATCAATTAATTCTTTGTTGGGATATCGCCAAGCGGTAAGGCACCAGGTTTTGATCCTGGCATTCCCAGGTTCAAATCCTGGTATCCCAGCCAACTTCTTCTACCAAGGAAAGTTGGATAAAAGAATGACTCTTGCTTAGAGTTTAAATGAGCAAATTAGTGATGCGGGAGTGGCGGAATTGGTAGACGCGCTGGATTTAGGTTCCAGTATCTTAGGATGTGAGAGTTCAAGTCTCTCCTTCCGCACCATGTTCTGATAAGAACTAAAATTATAAAAGAATTCTTTGTTGGGATATCGCCAAGCGGTAAGGCACCAGGTTTTGATCCTGGCATTCCCAGGTTCAAATCCTGGTATCCCAGCCAACTTCTTCTACCAAGGAAAGTTGAATAAAAGAATTACTCTAGCTTAGAGGTTAAATGAACACATTAGTGATGCGGGAGTGGCGGAATTGGTAGACGCGCTGGATTTAGGTTCCAGTATCTTAGGATGTGAGAGTTCAAGTCTCTCCTTCCGCACCATGTTCTTATTAAGAACTAAAATTAATATCAAATTTATAGTTGGGATATCGCCAAGCGGTAAGGCACCAGGTTTTGATCCTGGCATTCCCAGGTTCAAATCCTGGTATCCCAGCCAATTTGACTTCCTTCTCTAAAACTTCTCAATATTCATTAAATTCAGCTTACTTTTTCTGTACTTAAATATACATTTATAAATTCGTCTATATTTATTGGTTTGCTATATAAATACCCTTGTAAATAATCACAGTTCATACTCAATAGCGCTTGCTCTACTTCTTTGGTTTCTATTCCTTCAGCTACTACATCGCAATTTAATCGGCTCGCCAAAAACAACGTAGATTCTACAATAGCGTAATCAGGCGGATTAATGAGCATGTCTTTGATAAACGATTGATCTATTTTTATCTGGTTTATGGGCAACTCCCTTAATAACGACAGTGACGAAAACCCCGTACCAAAATCATCAACACTAAATTTAAATCCACGCATACTTAACTGCTGCATCATTTTTCTTGCTGCGGGTATGTTTGTCATCATTGCCCCTTCTGTAATTTCAAATATTAGTGAATCACTTAAAGTCGGGTCAGTAGTAAGTAAGCTAATTATAAATTCGTAAAACTCGCTGCTTTCAATATCTTTCGTTGATAAGTTGACATGAATAGTACCGGTAAACCCAAACAGTTTAAGTTTTCTAATATGGTTAACTGCTTCTTGTACAACCCATTTCGATAAAACAAAAATAAGCCCTGTACGCTCAGCTACACTTATAAACTTTTCAGGACTAATAAAGCTACCATCAGCTTGCGGCCATCGGATCAGCGCTTCTAGGCCATGCAATTGAATATCTTTGGAGTTCATTATCGGTTGTAAATAAAGCTCGAACTCACCTTTGTGTAACGCGGCTTTAATTTTGACTGATAAATCAAAAAAGTCCTCAGCTCGTTTACCTATTTCAGATGAGTAATTTACTAAAGGTTGAAATGTCTTTTTTGCTTCATGCAGTGCCAAGTTGGCTTTTTTTAGTAACTGGTCGGGTAATCGGCTATCATCTGGGAAACGGCTTACGCCTATACTTAATTGTATTTTAACCATTTGCTCATGTGTACAAAACGGAGCTTTAACGGCTGAGTTTATAATATTTACACAGTGAGCCATGCTTTCATCAGTATCGGTATTCAGTAAAAACGCAAACTCATCCCCCCCTATTCGATATAACTTAGCAATGCCACATAGTTCTTTGCTTAACTTATTAGCAAAAGCAGCCAGTAGTTGATCACCACATTGATGACCAAACGCATCATTAATTTGTTTAAAATTATTTAAATCAATATAAAATAATGCAAATGAAGAAGGGTAATCGACTTGTTTACTCAAGGATTTAAAAAAGTTATTGCGGTTGGGTAAGGTTGTTAAGTTATCGTGCTCAGTTTGATATTTTTGATACTGCGTTGCTTGCTCTATTTTAAGGATGCTTTTCAAACTCAGTTTGACAACTAAGAAAACAAACCCTGCACCACCAAATAATATTGTGGCAACTGCATTTCTTATTATTGGTGCCGTATCGTAATTTGAAAAGTAATAAAGTATCCACCAATACCCTAAAATAAAACAGACAATAGCGCATAACAGTACACTCCACGCTCTTTGCGATGTTTTTTTACAAACTTTAAAGGTTGTTTTTAAGCTAGCAACTAGCAGTAGCGCACCTAAAATAATTATTACTGAAAAAAAATTATCCACACATAGGCTCTTTAAAATTATTAAATTGCGGTTTAGTGATATAACCCTAGTCAAATTAAAATTTTATTTAATATAACTGGGTCACTATTTGTCCACTTAAAAACAGACATAAAAAAAGGCTCATAAATGAGCCTTTTTAATCTCTACTTTAAATTTAGCCTAAATCACCGCTAATTGCGTATTTTAAAACCCAGTTTTTTATAGGGCCTGTATTATTAGCCATTTTTAAAAACTGGCTACGTGCCCATTTAAGTGGCGCAACTTGGTTAGAAAAGCCAAAGTAACAGGCATCCATCATGCTCATCATTAATAAATTAGCTTTACGGCGAGCTCGCTCGTATTCTTTAAGCGTTAACGGGCACCCTATATCCGCAGCATTATCTAAAACTTCAGCAAGTGCCACTACGTCCTGAAAACCTAAATTAACGCCCTGCCCTGCAAGCGGATTTATTGTATGTGCAGCGTCACCGACTAAAACTAAGCGCCCTTGTGAATAATTGTTAGCATGTTGGCGAGTAAGCGGAAATATTGCATGGGTTTGTACTTCAAAGTCTCCAGCAAGTTCAGGAAATTTATTAAGTATGTGCATTTTTAGCTCAGCTGGGTTTAGCCCTTTAAATGCTTGCAGTGTATTTGCATCGTCGTACCAAATTAAATTAGCGTATGGTGCATGCATTGGCAAAAATGCGAGTGGCCCACTTGGCGTAAACTGCTGCCATGTTTTTATTTGTTGCGGCGCATCGAGTTTAATTAATACCCCCATGCAATGCTGCTGATACTGCCAGCCGGTAATTCCTATATTAGCTTTAGCACGCAGCTGCGATTGTCCGCCATCGGCTGCAATCACTAAATCAGCGGTATAGGTTTGAGCTCCATACACAAGCGTAATTAAATCATCCGTTTGCTCTATTTTAGTAATAGGTGTGGCTTGCTCAATAACCTCAATTTTATAATGATCAAATTGCTGCCATAAACTTGCTTGAATTAAACTATTTTCAATTAAGTGACCTAAATGCGTGGTGTTTATATCGGCGCAGTCAAATAATAAATTATCACCACCGCGCTCAAATGCCTCTAATTGCTGATAAGGCGCTATGCGGTTTTGCCTTAAAAGCGGCATTGCTCCTAATTCATCAAGTAAATTTTCTGAAAAACGATTAATAGCCGACACTCTAATATCAACCTTATCACTACTAAGAATCTGTGATGGGTCTATTAGGTGTTTTTCGATTATGCGTACGCCAAAGCCCTGTTGAGCAAGCTTTATCGCCATAGCCGCGCCAACCATGCCACCGCCAACTACTATCACATTATTTTTAGTCATGTTTTTCATCATTTTATTATTACTTGAGTCTGTTTTGATTGTATCAAAATTAATTTGTTTTATACCAGAGGATATCCCTAACCGCTAATTAAACTCGCCTCGTATTGATTTGAGATCACAAACATGAAAACTATACTTGGATCTGGACAGGTATCCAGCTAAAATACGCCTCCTTTAAGTGAGCATGCTTGCTCCTTAATCCTGTTTCAAGCACATTTTTGTGCCACTATCGAATTGAACACGAGGCTATATTTCAATGAGCAAAAAGCTGCATATTAAAACCTGGGGTTGTCAGATGAACGAATACGACTCTCAGAAAATGGCTGAACTTTTAGATGCCACCAACGGCTACCAGCTAACTGAAGATGCAACAGATGCCGACGTAATCTTACTTAACACCTGTTCAATTCGTGAAAAAGCACAAGAAAAAGTATTTCACCAATTAGGTCGCTGGAAGTTATTAAAAGACGACAAGCCAGATTTAATCATTGGTGTAGGTGGTTGTGTTGCCTCACAAGAAGGTGACTCTATTCGCCAACGTGCACCATTTGTAGATGTTATTTTTGGTCCGCAAACGCTACACCGTTTACCAGAAATGATTAAACAAGTGCAAGGCGACAAAGGCTCATCGGTTGTTGATATTTCATTCCCAGAGATTGAAAAATTTGACCGCCTGCCAGAGCCAAAAGCAGATGGCCCATCTGCTTTCGTATCAATTATGGAAGGATGTTCTAAGTACTGTACTTTTTGTGTTGTACCTTATACTCGTGGTGAAGAAGTTAGTCGCCCAGTAGATGACGTACTACTTGAAGTTGCACAACTTGCAGAGCAAGGCGTACGTGAAGTAAATCTTTTAGGTCAAAACGTAAACGCATACCGCGGCGATACGCACGATGGCGAAATTTGTTACTTCTCTGATTTAATTCGTCTTATAGCAGCTATTGATGGTATTGACCGTATTCGTTACACCACATCGCACCCGGTAGAATTTACCCCAGATATAATCGACGTTTACGCCGATGTACCAGAGCTTGTAGATCACTTACATTTACCAGTACAAAGTGGTTCAGACCGTATATTAAACCTAATGAAACGTGGTCATACGGCAATTGAATACAAATCGACAATTCGTAAGTTACGTAAAATTCGTCCTAACTTAAGCATGTCGTCAGATTTCATTATTGGTTTTCCAGGCGAAAGCAAAGAAGACTTTGAAGCAACCATGAAGCTTATTAGCGACATAGGTTTTGATATGAGCTTTAGCTTTATTTACAGCGCACGCCCAGGTACGCCAGCGGCAGATTTGCCAGATGACGTAACAGAGCAAGAGAAAAAAGAGCGCTTATACTTACTACAAAACCGTATTACACAAATGGCGCAGCAAATTAGTCGTCAAATGTTCGATACAGAGCAACGTATACTTGTTGAAGGTCCTTCTAAGAAGAACCCTATGGAATTACGTGGCCGTACAGAAAACAACCGTGTAGTAAACTTTGTTGGCCCGCACACAGTGATCGGACAGTTTGTTGATGTACGTATTACCGAAGCACTACCTAACTCTTTACGTGGTGACTTAATTCGTACAGAATCAGAAATGAACTTACGACGTGAAGTCGCTCCTTCAGCTATTTTAACTAAAGCTGCAGCTGCAGAGCCAAAACCAGACACTGTTAACGAAATTGGCGTAGCTACTTTCGTTCCTTAGTCACACAATTAGCGCCAGTTAACGCTGGCGCAGTACTATAGGAAGCAATTTTGAGTAATCAGTTAAAAACATTAGAGATTTATTTAGAACCTGCCGATAACAAACGCCTTTCTTCTTTATGTGGCCCGTTTGACGAAAACATCAAACAAATTGAACGCCACCTGGCTGTTGAAATAATTCACCGTGACAACTTTTTTAAAGTAACCGGTAAACTACACAACTGCGCCGGCGCTGTAGAAATCTTAAAAAACCTTTATGTTGATACTCAGCCAGTTCGTGGTGTTTTAGGTGAAATAGAACCCGACGCCGTTCATTTAGCTATTACCGAATCAAAAGCCTTAGAGCAAGATGCATCCAGCAGCGCTTATGGCAAAGAAATGGTTATTAAAACCCGCCGTGGTGTTATTAAACCACGTAACGACAACCAAGGTGTTTATGTGGCTAATATTTTAAACCACGACATTACCTTTGGTATTGGCCCTGCAGGTACTGGTAAAACTTACCTTGCAGTTGCAGCCGCCGTCGACGCTCTTGAGCGCCAAGAAATACGCCGTATATTACTAACGCGCCCTGCTGTAGAAGCTGGCGAAAAGCTTGGCTTTTTACCTGGCGATTTAAGTCAAAAAATAGACCCATACCTGCGCCCTCTTTACGATGCTCTTTTTGAAATGCTAGGTTTTGAAAAAGTAGAAAAGCTCATCGAAAAAAATATCATCGAAGTCGCACCGCTTGCTTACATGCGCGGACGTACTTTAAACGATGCCTTTATTATTTTAGATGAAAGCCAAAATACCACCGCCGAGCAAATGAAAATGTTTTTAACCCGTATAGGGTTTAACTCAAAAGCGGTGATTACAGGCGATATTACACAGGTCGATTTACCTCGTGGCACACGCTCAGGCCTTCGCCATGCAATTGAAGTACTTGATGGCGTAAACGAAATTAGCTTTAACTACTTCAAAGCCCACGACGTAGTACGTCACCCTGTTGTAGCACGCATAGTTGAAGCCTACGAGCGTAACGACGAAAGCGAGCGACTTAAGCGCATTGAAAAGCAAAATGCAAAAGACGCACTCGCTGCTCTTCAACAGCCTACTACTAAAGAGTAATACTTTGACAACCGAACTTGATTTACAAATAGCCTGTGAGTTTGACAACCTCCCAAGCGAAGAACAATTTGCGCTATGGGCCGACAAAGCCCTTAGCCAATACCGTGATGAGTCCGAACTCAGTATCGTTATTAGCGACGAAGCGCAATCGCAACAACTTAATAACGACTATCGCGGTAAAAATAAACCGACCAACGTACTGTCGTTCGAATTTGAAGCACCACCAGGCATAGATATTCCCTTGGTTGGTGATTTAATTATTTGCCCAGCCATTGTATTAGCTGAAGCAATTGAGCAAGAGAAGTCATTTCATGACCACTTTGCTCACATGGTTATTCACGGATGCTTGCATTTGCTTGGATTTGACCATATAAAGAGTGAAGACGCTTTAGAGATGGAAAGCATCGAAAAGCAATTACTTGCAGAGCTAAACATAGCAGACCCATACCGGGACGATATTTAAATTAACGGAGCAATTAGACGCAATGAGCGACGGTAACTCGCAATCTAGCCAGGGTTCTTCTGGCAAAACGTGGTTGGGCAGAATAGCCCAAATGTTGCAAGGGGAACCCCAGAATAGAGAAGAGCTGGTCGAAGTTATTGCCGATGCGCAAGAACGAGACGTAATCGATCCAGAAACAAAAGAGATGATAGAAGGTGTGCTTGGCGTGTCTGAGCTTAAAGTGCGAGACATAATGGTTCCGCGCTCACAAATGATCACTCTTGAGATCGACAGCCCGCTTGAAGAACTAATTCCAATGATGGTTGACTCAACTCACTCACGTTTTCCAGTGGTGATTGAAGACAAAGATCATGTAGAAGGTTTTTTACTCGCTAAAGATTTATTGCCACTGATCTTAAATAAAGACGAGCATTTACCATCAATACGCGATTATTTACGCCCAGCAATGGTAGTACCTGAAAGCAAACGTGTTGATACATTGCTAAACGAATTCCGTCAGCAACGCTACCATATGGCTGTGGTTATTGACGAATACGGCGGCGTATCGGGCTTAGTAACGATTGAAGATATTCTTGAAATAATTGTTGGCGAAATCGAAGATGAGCACGACGAAGAAGAAGAACATCAAGATATTCGTCAACTTGCTAAACATGTCCACGTAGTGCAAGCACTCACTCCTGTAGATGACTTTAACGAGCATTTTAAAACAGGCTACAGCACAGACGAAGCCGACACTATTGGCGGAACTGTACTGCACGCATTTGGCCATATGCCAAGCCGTGGTGAAACGATTGACATAGAAGGTTACCAATTTAAAGTAACCAACGCCGACAATCGTCGTATTTTGCAACTGCAAGTCACCGTTCCTAAGGCTGATGATAACGACAGTGAAGAAACTGCTAACTAGACTTACCCTATTAGCAAAAGATAAAAAAGCATGGCTCGCACTCGTTGCGGGCCTTGTTTTAACTTTTGGCTATGCCCCTTTTGAAATTTGGCCCATCGTATTTATTAGCCTTGGCGCCATAATTTTTTGCATTAATCCCAATAATAACGGTAAAGCACACGCAAAAACCGCCGCTAAATATGGCTTTATATTTGGCCTAGGCTGGTTTGGTGCAGGTATAAGCTGGGTACATGTTTCTATTGCCACCTTTGGCGGTATGCCGCTTATAGCGTCGCTCTCGTTAATGGCTTTTTTGTGCGCCTACTTAGCATTATTTCCCGCACTTGCCTTTTGGGCAACTACACGCTTTGCTAGTGGCCCTAAAAGCTTTGGCGCATTACTAATTGCCTGCTTTGCAATTAGTGAGTATTTACGTGGCACCGTACTTACCGGTTTCCCGTGGTTAAGCTTTGGCTACACACAGACCGACGGACCTTTAAGGCTGCTCGCCCCTTATATTGGCGAGTTTGGCTTAACTCTTACCTGTGTCGCTATTGGCTTTGCACTATATAGACTTACCCAAAAAGATTTTAAAACCCCGGCGGTTACTGCGACAGCTGTTGCGCTTATTTTTACAGGTGCAAATACCACAGGCAGCATTCATTACACAGATAAAAACATGTCAGTATTGCTCGTGCAAGGCAACATACAGCAACATCTGCGCTTTGAGCCAAGTGAGTTTTGGACCACAATGAGCAAATACCAAGACCTGACCCGCCCACATTGGGATGCCGACTTAATAGTATGGCCCGAAGCCGCAGTGCCTGAAATAGAAATGCTTGCTGATTCCTACCTAGCCAATTTAGACAGTGCCGCCTCGTTTAATAAAACCGCCCTTGTAACCGGTATTGTTGACTACCAGCGAGACACCAAAAATATATTCAACACGCTTATCGTGGTTGGTAATAAAGAACGCGGCGACGAGCACGGGCATTATCATTACCTTGATAAAAACCGCTATCAAAAACACCAGCTGTTACCTATTGGCGAATTTGTACCGTTTCAAGATTTTTTGCGCCCTATTGCTCCGTTATTCGATTTACCTATGTCGTCGTTTACGCGTGGCGACAAAGTGCAAAACAACTTACGCGCCAATGGCTATAACTTACTCCCCGCTATTTGCTACGAAATTGTTTTTGCAGATTTAGTACGCGGTAATTACAAAAGCGACTCCGACCTACTCTTTACAGTAAGTAACGATGCCTGGTTTGGCGACTCTATTGGACCTTTGCAACATATGCAAATAGCCCGCATGCGCGCGCTCGAACTACAACGCCCTCTAGTACGTGTTACTAACAATGGTGTAAGCGCCGTATACGACCCAATAAGCCACACACAACAAACCATGCCTCAGTTTGAAGCTACCATATTGAAAGCCAACATTAAGCTTATAAAAGGCGACAGCGTGTACAGCCAATACGGCAATGTGTTTGTGTGGGGATTTGTGTTGTTGATAGGAGTTGTTGGGTTTGGGGTTAGGTTGAGAAAGTGAATTAAAATTAATAGCTGTCGGTGGACAGCTATTTAAAAAAGTGTTTATTGTTGGGTTTCGCTTCGCTCTACCCAACCTACGCAAATTTACTTTTTAATCTAGCCTATGCTAAAAATATAACGAGCTTTGTTCTATTTTTAATGCTTGGTGTTGCTCAATATCAGGTTTAAAAAGTTAAACTCGACTGTAATTTATAATTGGATTTTCACAGATAAACTCACCACCTTTAACGGCATACATCAGTACAATATTGAGATTGAGCCTAAATGCCGACCGACTTTAACTTTATCGGTATGCGACTTTATTTCACTTACTTGCGGGAGTTTAATTAAGTATCAAATTTAAATGAGGTTAGCATACAGCATAGTAACATTTTATCGTAACCCGACTATTGGCGTCCACGCTCCCAACTAAATAACTTTTTAGTCATAACTACTCGTTATGCTTTTTGCTTTCTATGGGGGTAGTTTACAGCAACTATCAAAACCACTTAAACTTTAGCTTTGCTGAGTGTACCCTGCTCACCTGTGGCCTCAGTAGATTACAATGAATATCAATATAGCTACTTTTATTTGGTTCTATAAAAATATCATCGCTTTTACCTAAACAATTACCAACAAACTTTCCGTTTTTATCGAATGTAGATGCTATAACACCACCTGCATATATGCTTTCATTGGTGATATTTTTTAACTCGGCAGTTATTCTTACTCGCCCATTTTCTTTAAAAATATCAGAAAGGGTAAGTTTATAATCACTATTTAAGTCGTCAGTGCCCTCCAATGCTTTATTTGATACCTGCTCTTTAAAGCCACTATCAACTTCTGCGGCTATTGTTAGCGCGTACACACTGATACCACCGAGTGTTGCTATTACAAACCCTATCCCCCAAAAAAAGCCCTTTATAGCCTCATTAAAATTATTACTCATTTAATTCCCTTTTAATTTTTCACTACTAAATTTCGTTAACAATATACCCAAAATTACTCCTTTCACTAACCTAGTATATAAATTAAGACTTATTTTTGTAATAAGCTTTTTAAACCATAGTACCAACTAAGCGCTGCCACCGTGCCATGAGTTTCTTCTTCAAAGTAACGTTGATTTATATATAAACTGTTACTCGGGTGCGCTTTTAGTTTTTTAGCAAGCTCTAAGCCCCATTTATAATTAGCCTCTCCAATTTCACCAAAAGCTGCATTATTAGCAAAAGTAAAATATACATTGCCTTTAAGCTGCTTATTTATAAGCTGTTGCTCGTCAAAATAACGATTGAGATAATTATTATCCCAAAGGTAGGTTGCATCAATAATTAAGTAATCAGTAAATAAAGAGTGATTGGTAAGTAAAACATAACTTGCGAACAAGCCGCCGAAAGATTCCCCAATTAATACCTGCTTATTTGATGTACGGTAATTTTTATTAATGAAGGGAATAAGTTCTTTTTCAAAAAAAGCGGTGTAGTTTGCGGCATTGCCAATGTTTTCAAATTTTTCGAGTAGCTTGCCGTTAAAAGTCCAATCGACATTGGTAGGGGTAAAGTCGCGCTCTCTTATCGCATTTTTACTATTAGGAACAGCGACAATAATTGCTTGTTGAATTTGTTTTTCTAGCCGCTCAGTACTGAGTGCTTCAACAAGCCCCGCTAAGGCTTTTAAATGGGTTGGGTCGCCATCAAGCAAGTAAATAACAGGATATACTAGTTCGAGGTTTTGCTTGTAGCTTGGCGGTAAATAAACACTATAACTGCGCTGCTCACCTAAAATAATAGACTTAAGCTGATGTGTTTCTGCTAACACAATATTTTCTGACGCATACGAAGCTGTAATAAAATACAGATAACTAAACGCCATTAATAAAGCTTTCATAACCATCCTTGTAATTAATAAGAGCAAACTTAACTTTTTACAGTCTCTTCTACCGTTTCCACATTTACAACCTGATTCAAGTTACCTTTAATAACCACCGTCGCTGATATTTTATCTTGAATGGCTTGCCTGTTTGGGTCCCAATATATCTGTAAAAAGCCCAATAAGCCCGTTGCAAAGCCTGCACCGTAGCCGCCGTAGCGACCAAAACAATCTAATAAACCTAATGGCTCACCGCTTAAGGCAACCACACGAATATTACATACCTTTTTACCCGGTGTTTGGCCGCGCCAAAGTAGCGAGAACAACGTAAAGTAAACAGCAGCCCAGCCAAAACCTAAGCCTAAGTCTTGAATAATACCCTTGCTCCACTGCAAAATACTGTTTGTGGTTGTTTGTGCAGGTTTTTCTTCTATTAACTGTGCAGGCTTTATTTCTTTATTTTCACTGAGTACTAATAGTTGTAAAAGTACGGTAGCAAGTTGTGGGCTTTGTAGGTCGTCCATTTCTGCTAATTTGGGAACTTGCCCAATTAAATTATCAAACGCGTTTTGTTGGCAAGGTTGCTCACAGCTTTCATCAGCTGTTTGCGCTAAATAAGTATTTACCCGTTGTTTTTCTGTGGCGGTAAGCTGTATTTCATCTTGTATTTTTACGCCCTGAACAGCTAAACCTTGATTAGTGTTATCGTCTTCTAGGTAATCAATGCCAATTGAAAGCACAGTAAGTGCGCTTACAAATAAAATACTTGCTGCCGTTATTTTTAAGATTCTTCGCCACACATTCGACATTTTTGGAAGGTATTGCTGTGCCGTACCTTTATAAAAAGCCATTGCAGCAACAAACGCTATTAAAGCAGCGCTAAGCTTGGCCGCTAAAAATATCAGTGCAACATCAATAATAATCGCTAGTGCACGCTGAATAGGTGTAGCTAAAGGCAAGCCCAGTAAAGCGCTGTCAATTTTAAAAGCGTAGGGTGTAATAACTTCTCGGGTTTCAGAATTTGATAATTCTAATTGTTCTATTTCTGTGGCTTTCATTTATTTTCTTGTTATTAAAATAGGTAACCCGGTTAACTTACGCGTTTTTTATTTTTTGCTCAAGGTAAAGCTATTAGAATCAATGCACAAAAAAAGGGCTACATAAAATGCAGCCCTTCATGTTTTTACTCAATGTTAATTACTTACTAGCAATTATACCGTTGGATAATCGGTGTAGCCTTGTTCTGCGCCACCAAACAAAGTGTCGGGGTTGTGGCTGTTAAGTGGCTTGCCTTGCTTTAAGCGTGCTGGTAAGTCTGGGTTTGATACAAACGGGCGACCAAAGCCAATCATGTCGGCCCAGCCTTCGCTAAGTGCTTTGTCTGCGCGCTCTTTGGTGTACTTGCCTGCGTAAATTAATACTCCACTGTAGGTTTTGCGAATCGATTTTTTAAATTCGACACTCATTAAAGGTGCGTCATCCCAATCGGCTTCGGCTATATGCATGTAACCTACACCGGCTTTATTTAGTGCCTCAGAAACCGCTAAGTAAGTTTCCTTAGGGTTTTCGTCTACAGTGCCATTAAGAGTTGTTAACGGGGCAAGTCTTACGCCTACTTTGCTGCTACCAATTTCGTCGCTAACAGCATGTACCACTTCAATTAAAAAGCGTATACGGTTTTGCACACTGCCACCATATTCATCGGTGCGAGCATTTGACTCTGAGTCTAAAAATTGATTAATAAGGTAACCATTTGCAGCATGAAGCTCTATGCCATCAAACCCTGCATTAACTGCATTTTTAGCTGCTTGGCGAAATTCACCTATGACATGCGTAATATCTTGTTTGCTCATTTCGCGTGGGAGTTGGGTGTCTACAAACCCCGGTGCGCCGTTTGTATCTACAAATACTTTTACGTCTTTTGCGGCAATGGCCGATGCAGAAATAGGCTGCACGCCACCAGTGTTGTCACTGTGGGTAACACGGCCAACATGCCAAAGCTGAGCAAACATCACGCCACCAGCGCTATGTACTGCGTTTGTTACTTTACTCCAGCCTGCAACTTGCTCATTTGAATAAATACCCGGAGTCCAAGCGTAACCTTTACCAAGCTCACTAATTTGTGTTCCTTCGCTTACAATTAGTCCGGCACTTGCGCGCTGTGCGTAATATGTTGCCATTAAGTCGTTAGCTATATCGCCAGGCTGCGTTGAACGCGAGCGAGTCATTGGGGGCATAACAATACGGTTTTTTAATGTTTTACCTGCAAGTTCTATTGGTTCAAAAAGTAATGTCATAATGCCTCCTAAGTTTGATTGCGCTCATAATAACGTAACCAAGCACATGCAAAAACAACAAAAACTGCAAAATAGTTTTGTTGTATCTGCAATAAAGCCACAAAGTAAAACACATTAACTTTAGGTGAACTAAATGTATTTTATTGACTCTTAACAGCACTATTAAGTTGAGGGTTTGATGTGAATAAAGGGAATGCATGGCCGTGGGTTATCTCGTTGTGTATACACGCTATTGTGTTGTACTTTTTGTTTTCGCAATCTATTAAAGTTGCGCCGCCAAAGGAGGAAAAAACACAATAATACAGGCCTATGTTACGATTAATTTAGCAAGCCTACCTAAGCTAAGCTCAGTTGTTACAACAACCAATGCGCCTGATATAAAACCTGTAAACACTAAAACTGATGCACCAAATTCAGCGACCTCTAACACTACACCTATAAAAAAAGATTCTACAAAAGCCAAAGTAAGGGTAACTAAAAAAACGCAAGCCAAAACCATCACGTTACCAAAGGCACAAACAGAGCTTAAAAAAGACCCTGTAAAACCTGTTGAACCCCTGGTAGCCGCGCCTTCAGAGCCTACAACAAAAGCTTCTCAAACATTTAAAAAGCTAAATCCATACGCGCCGCTATTTGGCTCTCCTGTAAATAATATGACTCATAAAAAAATGGTCTCCTTTGGTGAAGATAAAAGCTCTGAAAATGAAGAGATAAACAATAAGCCCACAATTAAAACACCAGTAAAATCTGATAATTCAGAAGTTATTAACCAAAATACAACAGGCACACGACGATTAGAAAAATTTAACGGTAAATGCTATTTAATTGATACTTCAACCGTATTTGGTAGTAATGGCATGCCTCAAGGTAGCGGTAAACCCTGTCCTGAGGATAAAACTGATAAAGAAATTATGTTTGAAAAAATCATGAAAAAATGGAGCCGTAAAAATAATTAACTTTAAATAAGTGAACAAATAATATGTTTATCCGTATTGATAAGCTTAAAGTAATTAGGAGTAAGCCATGATCACCAAACAACTATCCTCACTTTTCGTATTTAATTTATTAGTTGTAAGTGCACAAGCTAATGCAAACCAGCGCTGGTACGTTGTTAACGACTCAGTAATGGGCGGTGTATCTAATAGCCAAGTAACACAAACTCAAGAAAGTTTGCTTTTTACAGGCAATGTTTCGCTTGATAATAACGGCGGTTTTGCATCAATACGTACAGAGCTAAGTACACAAAGCCAAAATACTAAAGCTATAGCGCTGCGTGTTAAAGGTGATGGACAAATCTATCAGCTTAGGCTCAGAACTACCAATTACCTTGATGGCGCAGCGTACACTCACTCATTTAAAACAGTAAAAAATGAATGGGTAGATATAAACTTTGCTCCGAGTGATTTTACTTTAACGTATCGCGGCCGCGTGCTTGAGCAACAACCGATTATTGATTTTGACGATATAAAACAGCTAGGCTTTATGATTGCAGGTAAGCAAGAAGGTAAGTTTAAACTTGAAGTGGGTAAAATTGAGTTTAAAAGCTAATCAAGCAGCAAGCTTTGGCATTGAGCGGTGTAATCATGAGCGCGAATGGTTGCGCTACTTTCGGTGTACTATTTAGCCCTTCTAGCAAAAAGCCCCACTTTATTAAAGTAGGGCTTATACCAATTTATTAAACTAACTCATTGCTTACTTAGTGCTTTGGTTATCTTGTGAGAGCGCAATAAGTGCAAGCGCCGCATTTAGACGAGTATTTAAATTATTATAAATAGTCATTCCAAACACACCGATAATACAAACTATTAAACCCATTTGTAGGTTAACGCTCATCTCTAGTAAAAAAACAGCTGCAACTAGTAAGCATAGCGCTAATGCATAAATAATAGATTGAAAGGTAAAGTTAATATCACCTTTGGCTATTTTAAGTAATTCATCTTTATTCATAATTTACTTCCTTGTTATTTAATCCCTAAGACTCAATTGCCAGTAACTCTACTTCAAAAATAAGTACTGAGGCAGGAGGAATACTCCCTACACGTTTTTCGCCGTAGGCAAGTTGGTGCGGTACATAAAAAATGTATTTATCGCCTGGGCTCATCAGTTGTAAGCCCTCAGTCCAGCCTTTAATCACTTGGTGCAAGCCAAAACTAATCGGTGTTTTACGCTCTACTGAGCTGTCAAACACCGTGCCGTCGATTAGTGTGCCGTGGTAATGCACGTTAACCATACTTGTTGGGCTTGGTGTGTTTTCACTCTCACCTTTGTGTACTATTTTGTACTGCAAGCCAGAAGCTGTTTCTACTACACCTTCTACTTTTGCGTTAGCGGCTAAGTAATCGGCCCCTATTTGTGCATTTATGCCTGCTTGTTGTTTTGCTTTTTTACTATTTTGAAATATTAAAAAACAAAAAATGGCGATAACCACCGCCAAAATTATATTGATCATTATTAACCTTTTTCGTTATCTAGTTCTTCGTCTTTTTCGTCATCGTTATCGCCATTAACTATGTCGGCAATTTCTTTAAGGCGAGCAAGCGCAATTCCGTTTACTGAGTTTTCTGGATACTGGTCATCAATAATATCGCCAGCTTCTATATCCATTAACAGGTTAAGCGCTTGGTCTACGGTTTCAACTGCGTAAATATTAAATTTACCCGCTTCAACTGCATTAAGTATTTCATCATCAAGCACTAAGTTAACTTGGTTTGATTTAGGAATGATAACGCCTTGCGAACCTGTTAAGCCACGCATTTTACACAGTTTGAAAAAGCCTTCTATTTTTTCGTTTACGCCACCAATAGCCTGTACATCACCATGTTGGTTAATAGAGCCTGTCAGTGCAATTGATTGGCTAATAGGTAGGCTTGTAATAGACGAAATAAGCGCACACAACTCTGCCAAAGATGCACTATCGCCATCTATATAACCGTAGCTTTGCTCAATAGCGATATTAGCGCTAAGCGTTAAGCTAAAGTGCTGCGCGTATTTATTACCTAAATAACCGGTAAGTAGCATTACACCTTTTGAGTGAATTGCTTTACCAAGCTCGGCTTCACGTTCAACATCTATTACGCCATCGGCGCCAGCATAAACCGTTGCCGTGATACGCGCAGGGGTACCAAAAGAAGTATCGCCAATGTGTAATACGGTTAAGCCATTTACTTTACCAATGGCTTGGCCGTCGGTTGCAATAAGTGTGTGACCTTCTTTTATATCGCTTAGCATGTTTTCACTAATTTGGCCGGTACGGTATTGCTTACCTTCAATGGCTTCATCAATATGATGCGCATCTACAACAGTTAATTTATCTTGTTTTGCGTAGTAACTTGCCTCTGCAACTAATTCGAGTACATCAGCAAAGCGCGCAGAAAGCTTATTGTGATGCTCTGCTTGGCGGTAGCTAAACTTAAGTAAACGCACCATAGCTGCTTGTGTGGTAGTGCACTTTAATGTTTGCTCGCAGTACTCGGTAACTTTAGTTATAAATTGGTACTGTAATTTATCGCTACTTGGTAAGTAGTAATCAAAGTCAGCTAATACTCTAAATAACTCTGCAAACTCTTCATCGTATTCACCTATGGTGTAATACAGTTCGCGCGAGCCTAATAAAATAATTTTTACATCAAGCGGTATAAGCTGCGGGCGAAGTGTAAAACTACTACCTACTGAGCTATCTTGATACGGTAAGTCGTTTTTAATTTGATGCGTTTTAAGCGAAAGTTTTAAACCATCCCATACTTGAGGGTTAGCCATTACCTTTTCAGCATCCATAATTAAATAACCGCCATTAGCACGGTGCAATGCTCCCGGCTGAATAGAGCGATAACTGGTAATTAAAGACCCTTGCGATGTGGAATACTCAATTTTACCAAATATATTACCAAATGTTGGATTGGGCTCGTACACCACGGGTGCTGCATCGTCTTCTTTAAACTCAACTAAAATATTAGGTGCAAAAAAGTCGGTAAGCATGCCTTTACGATCAAAGTCTTCTTTGCTTTCTTCGCTTTCGTCTTCGTCATCGAGCCACTCAAGTACCGCGTCTATAATTTCAACGCGTATATCTTTTAAATAACGCAGTACACCAATATGAGTTGCATATTTATGTTCTAAGTCTTTTAAAAGCGGTTTTGTGGCCTGCTCTGCAGTCGACTTTTTAAGATTACGCTGTTTTTCTTTTGATTCGCGCTTCCAGCGTGGCAGCTCAATTAACGCTTCTATTAATGCATCTTCTAGCTTTTCAATTTTTTCAAAAAACTCTTCGCGTAACGTTTCTTCAAGTTCGCCAAATTCGCTATCGCTTAATTGTTTACCATCTACAAGCGGTGCAAACCCAACTGAATTTTTTTCTTCGACTAATGCAACACTTTGCTCAAATGCCGCAATTTCTACTGCAGTAATAGCGCTGTCGTAGGCATCGTTAAATTCACGGTCGATTGATTTTTTTTTGCGTTGGTATCCTGGGTTATCAAATGCAGCAGGAAATGTGTCGAGTACTTCATCTAAAAATGAATCTATGTCGTCACTAAGTTGCTTGCTTTGACCTGCATGCATAAACAGCGCGATAGGCTCTCTGTGATCATCGTAATTATTTACGTATAACCATTCGTTTGGTGTTGGGCGGTCTTTTGCGTGTTGCTTAAGTTTATCTTTAACAAGCGTAAAGCGCCCATGGGCAGCCTCGCCCATTACATAAACGTTGTAACCAGGTAGTTCCATCCCTAAAGAGAAATCTAAGGCACTTTGGGCGCGTTGTTGGCCTATAAATGTTAGTTGCTCGGGGTATGGATTGCTCATACACGTATGTACGTGATTAGTAGAAATACTCGGTGCGAGCTTTGAAACAGATAGTGGCAGCAATTTTTTCGTCATTCTAACTTCTTTTTTTACCAACATATTCGCTGGCCTTTGGGCGTATTAAGTGGCCCGCAGCCACTTAATAATTATATTTAAGGGTGCAGCGCCTTACGACTAAAATAGATTCCATCACATTCAATACACGGTGTAATTTGTGTCGCGTGATAAACATCGTAACTATGGGTGCAATTCTTACATACTAATGTGCCCATGGCTATCCATTCGCCTGCGTGATACACACCATTGTGCTTAAAATCTTGACTAAGAGATTGCCACTCAAGCTGAGTTTTATCTTCTATGTGCGAAAGCTCAAACCATAAGGACTCTTTAAGCTCTTGCCATGCAAGCGAATTATAGTGCGATTCGTTTTCTTGGACATGTTCTATATCGCGCTGTAAATAACTTTTATATAAAGCGTATCTTTCTTGCCCTAAATCTTTAAGTGCCTGCTCAGATTCAACAAATCGAGTAACTGCGTCTTTTACTTCATGATCTTTTACATCTTTTAGCCATTTGGTTAAATCGCCAAGCCATGCTTTATAATCTGCCATTTTTTACTCCTTCAAAATTGCTGTTAAATCACCCTATAACTTAGATAAGTATAGGTTAACCTGAACTGAAGGTTAGAATTTATCAAAACCGCGTTTTTGACGCTGTGAATAGCACTTTATTTGGGGTATCCTAATGGCAATTTTTTATTAGTTTGCAAGAAGTCTGGAACCATAGATGCAAGAGCAATATAACCCGCAAGATATAGAGTCAAAAGTACAAAGCTACTGGGAAGAAAACCAGGTATTTAAAGTCACTGAAGATGAGAGCAAAGAAAAGTATTATTGCCTTTCTATGTTTCCTTATCCGAGTGGTCGACTGCATATGGGTCATGTACGTAACTACACCATTGGTGATGTTGTTTCTCGTTTCCAGCGCCTGCAAGGCAAAAACGTAATGCAACCTATGGGTTGGGATGCGTTTGGTTTACCTGCAGAAAACGCTGCTATTAAAAACAAAACAGCACCTGCTAAGTGGACATACGAAAATATTGACTACATGCGTACACAGCTTAAGCAATTAGGTTTTGGTTATGACTGGGATCGCGAAATTGCGACGTGTCATCCAGAATACTACAAGTGGGAGCAGTGGTTTTTCACTAAGCTTTACGAAAAAGGCTTAGTGTATAAAAAAATGTCGACGGTTAACTGGGATCCAGTGGATCAAACAGTATTAGCTAACGAGCAAGTTATTGACGGTCGCGGTTGGCGTTCAGGCGCTGTGGTTGAGCAAAAAGAGATTCCACAGTGGTTTATTAAAATTACCGACTACGCACAAGAACTACTTGACGATTTAGACAAGTTGGAAGATTGGCCAGAGCAAGTTAAAACAATGCAGCGTAACTGGATTGGCCGCTCTGAAGGGTGTGATATTGAATTTAAACGCACCGATAACGACGAAACTTTTACTGTATACACAACTCGTCCAGACACCTTTATGGGTGTTACGTATGTTGCTGTTGCTGGTGGTCACCCTATTGCACAAGAAGCCGCTAAAAATAGCGATGCTGTTGCAATGTTTGTTGAAGAATGCAAAAACACCAAAATTGCCGAAGCAGACATGGCAACAATGGAGAAAAAAGGCATAGCAACAGGCTTTTACGCAACTCACCCATTAACGGGCGAGCAAGTACCAATTTGGGTCGCTAACTTTGTATTAATGCATTACGGCTCAGGCGCTGTTATGGCGGTACCTGCACACGACCAACGCGATTTTGAATTTGCAACGGCTTACGGCCTAGATATTAAACAAGTAATTGCACCGGTTGAAGGCTCAGGTCTTGAAGTAAACCTTGAGCAAGAAGCATTTACCGATAAAGGCGTACTTGTAAATTCAGGTGAATTTGATGGTCTTGATTTTGACGCCGCGTTTAAAGCCATTGCCGACAAGCTTGAAGCACTCGGTGTTGGGGAGCGCAAAGTAAACTTCCGTCTACGTGACTGGGGTGTTAGCCGTCAGCGTTATTGGGGTTCTCCAATCCCAATGCTTAGCGACGAAGAAGGCAAAGAACTTGCAGCAACAGAAGATATGCTACCAGTTCGCTTACCAGAAGATGTGGTAATGAATGGTGTAACGTCACCTCTTAAAGCAGACCCTGAATGGGCTAAAACAACAGTAAATGGCGCACCTGCGTTTCACGAAACTGACACGTTTGACACCTTTATGGAATCATCTTGGTACTACGCACGCTACTGTAGCCCACGCTACGACGAAGGCATGCTAGATCCAGCGGCTGCTAACTATTGGTTACCAGTAAACCAATACATTGGTGGTATTGAGCACGCTATTTTACACTTATTGTACTCGCGATTTTTCCATAAATTATTACGTGACTTTGGTTTAGTAAATTCAGACGAACCGTTCGACCGCTTACTTTGTCAAGGTATGGTGCTTGCTGAAACATTTTATCGTAAAGATGAAAAAGGCGGCGATGTATGGATTTCGCCAAGCGATGTAAATACCGAAACCGACGACAAAGGCCGCGTAACTAAAGCATGGCATAAAGAAGACGGTGAGCCGGTATTCTCATCAGGCATGAGTAAAATGTCGAAGTCTAAAAACAACGGTATAGACCCACAACAAGTAATTGCCCAATACGGTGCAGATACAGTACGTTTATTTATGATGTTTACAGCACCACCAGAGCAAACGCTTGAATGGTCAGACTCAGGTGTTGAAGGCGCACATCGCTTCTTAAAACGTGTATGGAAATACGCAGTAGACGTTAAAACAGTAGGTTACCAAGCACTTGATAAATCAGCGCTCACTAACCCGCAAAAAGTATTACGTCGCGACTTACACAAAGCAATTGCTAAAGTGACTGATGATGTTGAACGTCGTCAAACCTTTAACACCGCTATTGCAGCCATTATGGAGCTTTCTAATAAGTTATTAAAAGCACCACTGAGCGACAAACAAGATGTAGCGATTGCTAACGAAGCACTTGAAGCATTAGTTATTATGCTTGCACCTATTACTCCGCATTTATCACATGAGCTTTGGAAAGAGCTTGGTAAAGAAGGCGAGATTTTAGATGCGCAGTGGCCAAAAGTTGACGAGTCGGCTCTTGTTGAAGATGAAAAACTAATCATCGTACAAGTAAACGGCAAGCTTCGCGCTAAGTTAACAGTGGCAGCTGATGCCACTCAAGAGCAAGTAGAAGCCCTTGCGTTTGCAGAATCTAACGTAACTAAATTTACGGATGGCGCAACTATTCGTAAAATTATTTACGTTCCAGGTAAACTACTTAACGTGGTAGCTAACTAATATGGCTGCATTTAACGCCATTAAAAATGGACTAGCCTTAGTGCTAGTCTGTTTTTTGTTATCAAGCTGTGGCTTTCATTTAAAAAAAGCCTCTAGCTTGCCTGATAACTTAAAACAGCTAACACTTGTAGGCGATGATGAAAAATCGACTTTATTTTCTGAGCTTAAAAAAGAGCTTAAAGCGAGTAACGTAGAGCTAGTATCGTCAGCTAAAGATAAAGCCCAATTGTATTTACGCAAAGAAAGTATTGAACGCCAAACTCTTTCGCTGTTTCAAAATGGTCAGGTTGCTGAATACGAACTTGCTTATGGCGTGTCGTATGTAGTTAAACTCCCTGGCGAAAAAGCGATAGAAAAACGTTTTGAGCTTTACCGTAATTACCAAGACGATCCGGATCATGCATTAGCAAAAGCAAAAGAGCTTGAGCTACTCATTAGCGAGATTCGTGAGCAAGCCAGTCGTCGTATTGTTAGAGAGCTGTCGCAACTATAATGCGCTGCTATGCTAATCAACTACCGAGTGAATTAAATAAAGGGCTAAAGCCCTTTTATTTAGTATTTGGTGAAGAGCCTTTTCAAGAAGCGCAGTGCGTACAACAAATTCGCGACTGTGCTAAGCAACAAGGTTTTGATGAAGTAATTAAGTTTACTTTAATGCAAGGATTCGATTGGCAAGAAATCATAGCCCAGTATCATAGCATGTCGCTGTTTAGCGCCCGCACTATTATTGAGCTTGATTTAAACCAACAAAAGCCAGGCGTTATTGGCAGCAATACCTTTAAAAAAGTAGTTGAGCTGGTTAATCCCGATACTATTTTAATTGTTAAAGGCGCTAAAGCCAGTCAAGAAGTACAACGTGGTGCGTGGTTTAAAGCCCTTGATAAACTAGGCGTGTTCGTACCTTGCTACCCACTTACGGGCTCTCACGTAAAACGATGGCTTGATGAGCAATGCCAACGTTTATCACTTAATATGCAAAGCGACGCCAAAGTAAGCTTAATAAATGCCACTGAAGGCAACTTATTAGCCTGTTTTCAGGAGCTTGAAAAGCTCTCGCTACTACACGGCAATGCATTAATTACTCAGCAACTAGTTATGCAAGGGCTGTTAAATCAAGCCAAGTTTGATATTTTTGATTTAAGCGATGCACTATTAAATGGCCACGCTAAACAAGCTATAAAAGTACTAAACAAACTTGCCAGCGATAACACCGAAGTGGTGAGTATTTTGTGGGCTATAACCAAAGAGCTTAATACACTTATAAGTGTGCAACTTGGTTTATTAAATGGCGAACCCATAGCAAATTTATTTAAACAAAAAGCAATTTGGAAAAACCAACAAGGTCCAGTTCAAAACGCAATTAACCGTTTAAATATGCACACACTGGAACAAATAAACAGTGATGTTGCGTTGTTTGATGCCAGTTACAAGCAAGGTAATTTAATTGCACCTTACCAAGCGCTTGCTCATATTTGTATTAAATTTTGCCAGCCGCTCAACATTCCTATGCCGTGCCACGCGGTTAATTAATAAATAATGGGTGTTAAATGATCGCAATTTTTGGTGGCACTTTCGACCCCGTCCATTTAGGCCATCTAAATATGGCGCAGCAATGCGTTAATGCGTTTAATTTAGATACGCTTTATTTTATGCCCTGTGCACTCCCTGCACATAAAGCAGCTCCGGGAATTAGTACGCAGCACCGTATTAATATGCTAAACGCAGCTATTGCACCTTATCCTCATTTTGAACTCGATTTAAGAGAGCTTAACCGAGCTGGTCCATCGTATTCGCTACTTAGTTTGCAAGAACTTCGTAAAGAGCACCCCACTACACCTATTTTATTTTTAATTGGTATGGACTCGTTTAACAATCTCGATAAGTGGTTTGAGTGGAAGGCAATAACACAGCTTTGCCATATTGTGGTGTACCAGCGCCCAGCTCAACATTGCACTGTAAAAGGTGAGCTCAAAAGCTATATGCAACACGCAAATGCTGGCGAAGTAGCGGCACTTAAACACTCACTTGCAGGTAAACTTTATTTTTTACCGGGCGAAATGCTCGATGCGGCCTCAAGTACAATTCGCAAGCAGCTAAAAAAAAGTAATAAAAAGAATGAACTATTGCCCGATGCAGTGAGTCATTACATAGAAGTGCATCAGCTCTATCAAATTGATGCTTAAAAACTCCTAGCGTGTTAAAATGCGCGCCATTAAATTTTTAAATTGAGACAAAACCTTGGATTCAAAACAACTACTCGCCTTTGCTATGGACAAAATTGACGATATGAAAGCGCGTGACATCGTTCATATTGACGTAACTGAAACATCAGATATTACAGATTACATGGTAATTTGTTCTGGTACTTCTAAACGCCACGTACAGTCAATTGCCGATCACTTAGCAAAAGAAGCGCGTCATGCAGATTCAGAGCCACTAGGTTATGAAGGTGAAGGCGACGGCGAATGGGCACTGGTTGATTTAGGTGATGTGGTTGTACACGTGATGCAAAACGAAGCACGTAGCTATTACGATCTAGAAAAACTGTGGGGCTAAACGCTCACTCATTTTAGACAATGCTTGGAAGTAATACGTGAAAATACAAATGATTGCTGTTGGTACTAAAATGCCAGCATGGGTAGAAACGGGATTTGCAGAATATCAGCGCCGTTTCCCTAAGGATATGGCGCTAGAGTTAATCGAAATTCCAGCCGGTAAACGTGGTAAAAATGCAGATATAAAGCGTATTTTACACATTGAAGGTGAAAAAACATTAGCGGCTATTCCAAAAGGCAATCGTATTGTAACGTTAGAGGTAACAGGGAAAGCACTCGATACTCACCAACTTGCTAAAAATATGGAAAAATGGCAACTCGATGGCCGCGATGTAAGTTTACTTATTGGCGGACCTGAAGGACTTGCTCCAGAGTGTATTGCAGCGTCTGAGCAAAAATGGTCGTTATCTAATTTAACATTGCCGCATCCTTTGGTGCGTATAATTGTTGCAGAGAGCCTTTACCGAGGCTGGAGCTTAAATAACAACCATCCTTATCATCGCGAGTAACCCCTTGCCATGCTAAAACATAGACCCACTATTCGTGACCACTCCGCAGAAGCAAACTTATTTGCTAGGCGAGCATTCGTGGGTTTTGTTTTTGTATTAGGATTAGTCGCAGTATTGCTTTCTAATCTTTATACTATTCAGGTCGAAGATCACCAAGACTACCAAACCCGCTCCAACGATAATCGTATTAAAGTTATTCCTATTGCACCCAACCGTGGTTTAATTTACGACCGTAACGGTGTGCTACTTGCTGAAAACAAACCTGTTTACAACCTTGAGGTCATCCCCGAAGAGGTAGACGACCTTGACGAATCGCTTGATCAAATAAGTAAAATAATTGCGATTACAGAGCAAGACAAACAAGACTTTTTAAAAGATATAAGACACACCCGTCGTTTTAAATCACAAGTATTAAAAGCCCGCTTAGACGAAACCGAAGTGGCGAAGTTTTCGGTTAATCAACATAAATTCCCTGGTTTTAGCATTGAGGCACGCCTTGCACGCTACTACCCATTTGGTGACACACTAACGCATGCGCTCGGTTATGTTGCCAAGCTTAATAGAAAAGAGCTAAACCAATTAGAACAAGAAGACCGTGCAACCAATTACCGCGCCACACATGATATTGGCAAACTCGGCATAGAAAAATATTACGAAGAAACACTGCACGGTAAAGTAGGCTCACAACGGGTAGAAGTTAATAACCGTGGCCGTGTAATACGCACCCTGAGCATGACCCAACCGCAACCTGGTAGCGACCTAGTACTTACTTTAGACGTGGGCTTGCAACAAATAGCACAACATGCGCTTAAAGATATGCGTGGCGCTGTTGTAGTTATGGACGCCAAAGATGGCGGCGTGCTGGCACTTTATTCAAACCCAAGTTACGATCCAAACTTATTTGTACACGGCATTAGCAGCAAAAATTATAAAGCGCTGCTTAACCAAGACCGACCATTAATAAACCGTACTACGCAAGGTCGTTATGCGCCGGCCTCTACTGTAAAGCCTTTAATGGCAGTATTAGCGCTTGAAGAAAATATAGTAAATGAGTCAACATCAATGTGGGATCCTGGCTTTTTTCAAATTCCAAATGTTGAACATAAATGGCGAGATTGGAAACGTTGGGGCCATGGTCATGTAGATGTATATAAAGCGATTGAAGAGTCGTGTGATACCTATTTTTACGATGCGGCTTATCGATTAGGCATTACTAAAATAAGCGATTTTATGGCCCGTTTTGGCTACGGTGATTTGTCAGGTATTGATATTCACGAAGAAACTACTGCTATTCTACCTTCAAAAGAATGGAAAGAAGGACGCTTTAAAGAGTCTTGGTGGCGCGGTGATACTATTTCGGTAGGCATTGGCCAAGGTTACTGGACTGCCACACCTATTCAAATTGCAAATGCAACTAACATATTAGTTAATCGTGGTATTAATCATCCCCCTCATTTGGTGCAAGTAATAAAAAAAGATAACGACATAACGCAAATTAACAACGAAGAAAAACCCCCTGTTATTTTAAAAGATCCGCGCCATTGGCAGGTATCGTTAGATGCAATGCATAATACAGTACAAAAAATATCAGGCACAGCCCACAAAGCATTTAAAGGGACTAACTACGACTCGGCTGGTAAAACCGGTACCGCGCAAGTAGTTAGTATTGCCCAAGGTGAGCGTTACGATGCAGAATCTCTTAAAGAACGCCAACGCGATAATACAATTTATGTAGGCTTTGCACCTTATAGCGATCCTAAAATTGTGGTTTCTGTTGTATTAGAAAACAACCACGGCGGCATTCAAATAGCTCGCCAACTTATGGATTACTACTTTGCAGCCAACCCTGTTAATCTTGCAAGGAACGAGACACCATGACCGCTTTGCACGATAAACGCTCTATTTGGATGCGTATGCACCTCGACCTACCGCTGCTTACTGCACTACTTATAATGATGGCTGGCAGCATAATGGTTGTTTACAGCGCAAGCGGGCAAGAGTCTTCTATGATGATTAGGCACATGACCCGCATGGGCGGTGCGATTTTTGCTATGATTGTTTTAGCCCAGTTTTCGCCTGCCACGTTAAAGCGGTTAGTGATCCCACTTTATTGTGTTGGGTTATTAATGCTAGTCGGTGTACTTTTATTTGGAGTAAGCTCAAAAGGCGCGCAGCGTTGGCTCAATTTAGGGGTGACACGGTTTCAACCTGCAGAATTAATGAAGTTGGCAGTCCCGATGATGGTAGCTTGGTATATAGGTAGAAACCACTTACCACCTCGCCCGCTACACTTAATTATTGGTTTTATGATTGTAATGCTCCCTACATTATTAATTAAAGAACAACCCGATTTAGGTACCGCTATACTTATTGCAAGCTCAGGTATATTTGTATTATTTTTGTCTGGTTTGAGTTGGCGTTTAATAGGCTTTTTAAGCTCGATTGTAGCGCTTGCTGCATGGCCATTTTGGCACTACGGTATGCACGATTATCAAAAACAACGTGTACTCACCTTTTTAGATCCTGAGAGCGATCCGCTTGGTTCGGGTTATCATATTATTCAATCGAAAATTGCTATTGGATCAGGCGGCATAGAAGGTAAAGGCTGGTTGCTTGGTACACAATCGCAATTAGAGTTTTTGCCAGAGCGCCACACCGACTTTATATTTTCGGTTTTAAGCGAAGAATTTGGCTTATTCGGCGTATGTGTTTTACTTAGCCTGTACTTATTTATTATTGGTCGTGGTTTATACATTGCTGTTAATGCACAAGATGCATTTGGTAAATTGCTCGCAGGCGCACTCACCCTCACCTTTTTTGTATATGTATTCGTAAACATAGGCATGGTATCGGGTTTATTACCTGTTGTAGGCGTACCTTTACCACTGATTAGTTATGGTGGTACATCGATGGTGACGTTAATGGCAGGATTTGGCATTATTATGTCAATCGCGACAGATAAAAGGATGCTTTTAAAATAATGCGACACACGAATCAGTTTATATTTACTACATTATTAATTTTACTTTTAAGTGCTTGTAGTAGTGGGCCAAGTAGCCGTTATAGTATGCGTCATGATGCAGCGCCATTAAGAGCTCCAACTACACTTGAGATGCAAGACGCTATAGTTACCGAAACCACTAAAAGTGCTAGCGCTAGCCGCCCATACACAGTGCTTGGTAAAAGCTATTCGCCCATGCTTGATGAGACGGGTTATAGTGAGGAAGGCATTGCCTCTTGGTATGGTCGTAAATTTCATGGTTATCACACCTCAAATGGTGAAACGTATGATATGTTTGCCATGACCGCAGCGCATAAAACGCTGCCACTACCTAGCTTTGTTAAAGTAACCAATACAGCAAATGGTAAATCGGTAATCGTACGCGTGAACGACCGTGGCCCATTTCATGACGATAGAATAATTGATCTTTCGTACGCAGCCGCTTATAAGCTTGGCTACTACACCCATGGTACAGCAAAGGTTAAGCTAGAGGCCGTTACGCTTGCGGGCGCAACTGCGCGTCAAACCTATATTCAGGTAGCTGCAGGTAGTACACTTGCTAATATTGAAGCACTTGCCAGCACATTGCGAGAGCAATACAAATTACCAACAAATATTGTGCAAAAAGACGATATTTACAGACTGCATTTAGGGCCAATAAAAGACACCCCTCATGCAGACGAAGTATTAAAAAAATTAAAACAAAATCAATTTCAAAACGCGTTCTTGCTTTACACTCAGTAAGACTAATACCCAAACCAGCCCAAGATGCTCGCATCTCGGGGTAGTTTGGGTATAAAATGGCGTAACGCGAATCTTTAACTTTAACCATTAATGAGTATGATGAAATCTATTAAACATAAAATCCTCAAAGGTGTATGCGGCCTAGTTTGTACAGCCGCCGTATTCTCAGCCAGCGCCCAAATTATTCCGGCACCACCTCAAGTTAATGCGAAAGGTTATTTTTTAGTCGACTTTACAACTGGTAAAGTTATTGCTGAAGGTGAAGCCGATACACAGCTAGCACCTGCAAGTTTAACTAAAATGATGACCAGTTATGTAATTGGTACTGAAATTAAAGCAGGTAATATTGCCACTACCGATATGGTAACGGTAAGCGAAAAAGCATGGGCTAAAAACTTTCCAGAATCTTCAAAGATGTTTATTGAAGTAGGTAAACAAATTAGTGTTGATGAGCTTAACCACGGTATTATTATTCAATCAGGTAATGATGCATGTGTAGCAATGGCTGAGCATATTGCTGGAAGCGAAAGCGCATTTGCTGATTTAATGAATGCCCATGCTGCTAAATTAGGTATGAGCAACAGTCACTTTATCAACAGCCACGGCCTTGATACTGACGAGCACTTCACAACTCCACGCGATATGGCGACACTTGGTGCTGCTCTTATTCGTGATGTGCCAGATGAATATGCACTTTATAAGCAAAAGTCATTTACTTATAACGGCATTAAGCAATATAACCGTAACTCATTATTATGGGATGAAAGCTTAGATGTTGACGGCATTAAAACAGGGCATACATCAGAAGCTGGTTACAGCCTAGTTACCTCCGCTACTAAAAACGATATGCGTTTAATTGCTGTTGTTATGGGTACCTCAAGCGAACGAGCTCGTAAAGTAGAAAGTAAAAAGCTACTTAACTATGGTTTTCGTTTTTATGAAACAATTACTCCGTACAAAGCAGGCGATAGCTTTGCAGAACAACGTATTTGGATGGGTAACAAAGAGAACGTATCTTTAGGTATTTTAGAAGATACACCAATTACTATCCCACGTGGTCAGCATAAAAACCTTAAAGCTAACTTTGAGCTAGATAATACGCTTGAAGCACCACTTGCTAAAGGTACTAAAGTAGGTACGTTATTCTTACAACTAGAGGGCGAAGATATTGCTCAATACCCACTAGTTACACTTGAAGAAGTGGAAGAAGGCAGCTTCTTTAGCAAAATTTATGATTACTTACGCTTACAGATCATGCAGTAATTTATATCTCCCCTATTAACTAGGTAACTAATTTAAACGTCTCCACTGTGAGGCGTTTTTTTTTGCTTGAAAAATGTTAGAATGCGCCCCATATAAGCAAGACTGCTAATTGCCTATCTGTATTAAGCTTCAAGCTTGCATAGAGTCCACACTTTTGTATGAGGAGTCACCGTCGTGGTTCAACCTGTTAAAGATACTAAATTTGATGAGTACCTAGAGTACCCTTGCCCATTTACATTCAGAATAATGGGTTTAGCTAACGTAAACTTAACTGATCAAATTTTAGCTAAGTTACAACCAATAGCACCTGGCGATTACGCCCCTAAAGTAAAACCAAGCAGCAAAGGTAATTACGAGTCAGTAAGCCTTGTAGCAACAGTTACTAGTGGCAAACACATTGAAGAAATTTACAACGTGATCAGCAATATTGATGACGTACGCCACATGCTTTAATCCATAGTTGAGATTTGTTGTGAACGAAAACACTTTGATCGTACGCCAACTGGGTCGTCAGCGTTATATGCCAATTTGGCAAAAAATGCAGGACTTTACCGACACCCGTGATGAAAATACGCCAGATGAAATTTGGCTTGTAGAGCACGAGAGTGTATTCACCCAAGGTCAGGCTGGTAAGGACGAACACTTACTAGCTCCTGGCGACATTGAGGTGATTAAAGTTGACCGTGGCGGGCAAGTAACTTACCACGGCCCAGGCCAGCAAATGATGTATGTATTATTTAATCTACGTCGTTTAAAGATTGGTGTACGTGAACTGGTTACGTGGCTTGAAGAGTGCATTATTGAATCACTCGCCGAGTATGGTATTGAAGCTTATGCTAAAGCTGATGCACCAGGTGTATACGTTAATGACAGTAAAATTGCATCCCTTGGTTTAAGGGTTCGTCGTGGTTGCTCGTTTCATGGCTTAGCATTAAATGTTAACATGGACCTAAGTCCATTTTTACGCATTAACCCATGTGGTTATGCGGGCATGAATATGGTGCAAACTAAAGAATTAGATGGTCCTCAAAACCTAGAAAGTGCGGGTGAAGGATTGGTGAAACACATGATCAAGAAGCTTAATGCAACACAGGTTAAGCATACTGAAGGGTTTGAAAACGAATGAATAAACCAGTCAAAATGGAACCAGGTGTAAAACTACGCGACGCAGAAAAAATGGCGTTGATCCCAGTAAAAGTTTTACCTACAGAAAAAACTGAAATGTTGCGTAAGCCAGAATGGTTAAAAATTCGCTTACCTAAATCAACCGATCGTATTGACGGTATTAAAAAAGCGCTACGTAAGCATGGCTTACACTCGGTATGTGAAGAAGCTTCGTGCCCTAACCTATCTGAATGTTTTAACCACGGTACAGCTACCTTTATGATTTTAGGTGCTATTTGTACTCGTCGTTGCCCATTTTGTGATGTTGCTCACGGTCGCCCATTAAAACCTGATGCCACTGAACCTGAAAAGCTAGCACTTACTATTAAAGATATGAAGCTAAGCTACGTTGTAATCACTTCAGTTGACCGTGATGATTTACGTGATGGTGGTGCACAGCATTTTGCCGATTGTATTCGCGAGATTCGTAAACATAATCCAACTATTACTATCGAAATTTTAGTACCTGATTTTCGTGGCCGAATGGACCGCGCACTAGAGATACTAATCGAGACGCCACCAGATGTGTTTAACCACAATCTTGAAACTGCGCCACGTTTATACAAACTAGCTCGTCCAGGTGCTGACTATAAATGGTCTTTAGAATTACTTCGTCGCTTTAAAGAAGCTCACCCAGAAGTAAAAACTAAATCAGGCTTAATGGTTGGTTTAGGTGAAGAAATTAGCGAAATTGAAGAAGTACTTCGCGATTTACGTGCTCACAACGTTGACATGCTAACTGTAGGCCAGTACCTACAACCTTCTAAGCATCACTTACCGGTTAAGCGCTACGTGCCACCAGTAGAGTTTGACGGCTTAAAAGCGTATGCAGACGAAATTGGCTTTACTCACGCGGCTTCTGGCCCGTTTGTACGTTCAAGCTACCATGCTGATCAACAAGCAGCGGGTAAAGAAGTGAAATAATCACTTTTATCAAAAAATTAAAAAAGCCGTTAATGATGCATAATTATTAACGGCTTTTTCATGCTAATTGATAAAATAGCTTACTGCGCTATCTTACCTTTTGTAATAGAAAAATCAGCAAACCTAACACGTTCTTCATCAGCGCGAAGGCTGTCGGTTTCAACAATCGAGCGGTAAATTCCCCACTTAGGACGAGCAAAATCAGCATCACTAAAGCCGCGCCACATATCTATGTTTTGCTCGCTTATATTAAATATCTCTGCATTATCGCTTAAGCGCGTTAACGTCATATCAAACTTACCGTTTTCACTAAATGTAGCTTGTACAAATACCTTGACCCATTCATCTGTAATGAGTGACCAGTCGGTTTCAATGAGGTTTTTATCAAGCCCTGTGCTGTTACCGTTTTCATCAAAGCCTGCACTATATCGCACTTGCAGTTGATTGCCTGTACTGTTTTTTTGTGCTCCTGAGAGTGTGATAATAGGCTGGTCGTCATTACCATTAGTATTATCGTTGCTGTCATTTCGAGCTTTTATTTGAAAAAAATGGCTAAACTTACTCGTAAGCTCAAGCTCGCTGCTTACTTTAAATTTCCAGCTATATTGAAATGTCTCCCCCTCAAACGCCAGTTTTTCTTGTGGTGATTTATCGTAGGTTTTTATTTCGTTACGTTGTCTATCACTTGCACCTTTGTCTTTATCTTGGTCATCATCTCGGTGGGCTAAAAATACAAAATGGTTGCCAATTATCGTATCGGTATCTTCGATAATATGGACAACACTTTCATGATTGCCAGCATATAAGTCTGGAGATTCAATTGACCCTTCGCCGAATGCATTTTCAATAAGTGTATATGCGTCAAGTCCCGAATCTACACCATCTGATTGTAATAACACGTTCGAGATGTTCTCAAAGCCATCAGGTTGAGCTATTGGTGCACCTACAATTGTTATGATAATTTGGGCGCTAGTACCATCTACAGAGTTTACTGTTATTGTATCTTGTAGTGTTTCACCTTCACTTAAAGATGTTATTGAAGTATTTAAATCATCAAGTGTGTATGACCAATCTCCACCAGCATTTAAGCTAAAAAAACCATAGCTTGTAGCGCTATTTTCTTGTGCTATAAAAGCAGCCTCGCCGAGTTGTTGATCAGTAATAGTTAATGAACCTGTTATTGCATCATTACTATTACTAATAACTTCGCCTCGGCTATTGCCACCAATTATTGCAGGAGTTTGTAAAGTAATCGCTTCATTATTTTGCACCGTAGGATCAGAGCCTGAGCTGCCACAACCAGTAACTAAACAAGATAGAAGTATAGCTGTAACTGTATTACAGGGTTTAAGGGTATATTTAGACATGAGTAGTTCTGCGGTTAATAGTAAGTTAATTAAATATGAATTTACCAATTTATTGTACAAATAACCACAACTCAATTACCAATTAACATTACCAATTTACTGATATTTTAAATTTAATTATAAAATATATTATTTTCATAGTGATACAAAAAATTATTTCTATAGAGTGTTTAATTATATTTGTTTTAAAATAAAATTAGGTTAAACCTGAGTTACTTGAGATAATTAATACTGACATAATTATTTAGGTTCATTATGAAACTATTAGTTCGTAACTTGTCTCGTGCTACCACTGAGCATGAGCTTCGTACTTTATTTGCAGAGCACGGTAAAGTGACTACTTGTAACTTGGTACTTGATAAAGAAACTGGCCAATCTAAAGGTTTTGCCTTTGTAGAAATGCCAAACGACATAGAAAGTAAAAGCGCAATTACTGCACTTAACCAATCTACTGTTGATAAAAGTAAGATCCGCGTAAAACTTGCAGACGCATAAAGCTAACTGCAACCTATGCAAAAAAACCAGCTAATGCTGGTTTTTTGCTTTTAGTGCCCAGTATTATAAAAGAAGCAGACAGCACAAAAAATGTCTCCTGCTCAGCTAATATTGCAGCAGCAAAAAATGCAATGCCACTAGCTATAAATAAATACCCACTTTTTTACATTGGCCCATTATGTGCTCCTTTAGGTTGTTCGTTATTTATACACTTTATAAAATCAATCTGCAATTGAATGAAAAGTTCTCTATAAAAATTCGACATCGCTGCGGTGCTTCCTTTATATTGAAAGCCTAATTAAATAACAATATGAAGACTATGGCATCTACTCTTTTAAAAAGCGCTAGCCTAAGCTTGCTAGTTGCACTCTTTGGCTGCTCAGAGCCTGCAAGCGAACAAACTCCATTAGAAAATACAGCAGGTGTAAGCCTTAGCAATATTAAACAGCATATTAAAACGCTAGCCTCTGATGACTTTGAAGGCCGAGGCCCGCTTACTCATGGTGAAGTAAAAACCGTAGGCTACTTAAGCGAGCAATATAAAGCGCTGGGTTTAACCGGTGCTTATAAAGGTAAATACTTACAGCCTGTAAAAATGGCAATGGTGACAGCTAATCAGGATATGCAGTTAAAGGTAGGTGATTTAAGCTTTGAATCAGGTAAAGACTTTACCGCACGTACCGAGCAACTTCAGCCATTAATTGATGTACGCAATTCTGACGTTGTATTTGTTGGCTATGGTATTAATGCACCAGAATATAACTGGAATGACTATAAAAATATCGATGTAACTGGTAAAACTGTGGTTGTGCTAGTTAACGATCCAGGCTTTGCTACTCAAAACGACGCCCTTTTTACTGGTAATGCAATGACCTACTACGGTCGTTGGACTTATAAATATGAAGAAGCCGCTCGCCAAGGTGCAAAGGCTGTATTTATTGTTCATGAAACAGCACCTGCGGCATATCCTTGGGGCGTAGTTGAAAGTTCAAACACCGGCACTAAATACACGTTAATGGATAACAATTTAAACGCGTCTAAATTACCGGTTATGGGCTGGCTAACACTTGATGCGACTGAGAAAATGTTTAACGCCGCAAAGCTTAACTACCAAGATTTAAAACAAGCAGCATTAAATAATGACTTTAAAGCGACGCCACTTAACTTAAAAGCAAACCTTGCCTTTAAAAACGAAGTATCACATGCCAAATCGCATAACGTAGTTGCACAAATTACAGGTAGCGAATCACCTGACGAATACGTTGTTATTAGCGCTCACTGGGACCACTTTGGTACTAAACAAACTGATACTGGCCCTAAGATTTATAATGGCGCAGTAGATAACGCTTCAGGCACTGCAGCCACGCTTGAAATAGCACGTATAATGAGCGAAATGAACAAGCAAAAACCATTTAAACGCTCAATTATTTTTGCTAACTTTACAGCAGAAGAAACGGGGTTAATTGGTTCTGAAGAATTTGCATCGGGTGCGGTTGTACCTACAAAACAAATGGTCGGTCTATTAAATATTGATGGCATGAACGTGCTTGATGGTACTGACTACATCTTACAATACGGTAAAGATTTATCGACAATGGAAAGCTATTTAGCAAAGGCTGCAAAATCACAAGGCCGCGTTGTTAAAATGGATCCTCGTCCGCAAAATGGCTTATTTTTTAGATCTGATCATTTCTCACTTTCTAAGCAAGGCGTGCCTAGTTTATTATTTATGAGTCTGGGTGATACCGATCCTGAGTACATTGCGCATAAATACCATAAAGAAGCAGACGACTACTCAGCTGATTGGTCGTTAGGTGGCGTTAAGCAAGATATAGATCTTATTGTTGATATAGCCACTCAACTTGCAAACAATGGCGATTGGCCAAAGTGGACGAGCGAGTCTGACTTTAAAGCCAAACGCGCACAAGATAAGCAATAAATAGCTATTAAATAGTTATGTAATATAAAAATCCTCCTACTTGGAGGATTTTTGTTTTAAACGAGCGCGCATTAATAGCGTTTCGGCCTTTGCCCCTAAATAAACATAAATAGCCAGTGCAATTAAAAGCCCTACCACTGCCAGCATCATCGCTATGGCAGGCATTAAATATTCCGATTGCCCCAGCGCCGCTTTAAACATAGTTAACAGCGCCTCAATTGATATAGCAATCAACACAGTAGAGATAAACCGTGTAATAGTGCGCCGCGTAGACGAGTGCCTAAAAATATCCTTATGCATAAGGATTTCTTCTTCGAGTATTGTTTTACCTAAATCGAATACTGCTAATGCTAGGGTGATGTAAATAATGATACTAAAGGGTTCAAGTGGGTCTGATGAGGTATCTACATGAGTTAATAGCGCGTATATATCACTAAAAACGATATTTAGTAAAAATAATACTAAGCAAAATAAGCACGCCACAATAATACCGTAACCCGCTTTGAAGTAAGGCGACATATTAGCGCGCGCAGTATCACCCATTACAAACTCAATAAGCTGCGTTAAGCTCACATCAACAACCAAATAATGTTGATTATTAATTGGTTTTTTTAGCTCTTTAATCGCCGATATACATAAATGGTTAGTCGCTATAGAAATATAGGGATCAGTAAAGCACACTTTATCACTTGCTTTAGCGTTCAAAAAATAGGGTCGCTCACTTAAATCTTGTTGATTACCACTTTCACCTAATTTTTTGCTATATGCGCGTTTAAAGCAGACATTATTACCTTGCTGCAAACCTTCTGCATTCAAACAATATTGTAATTCTAAAAATGGGTACTGCTTAATCAGATAGCGGGTATCACGCACTTTAGTTAATCCGTCCTCAATACTCATTAAAATAGATTCAAGTAAACTGTGTATTACATGCTCATATTCGTGGTAGCGCTCAACACTACTGATATAACTCATCCGCGCCATTTTAAATACTCATTAACCTAAGTTATAAATAGAGTTGCAAGTTTAAAACCAACAATAAAATAACTTAATAATCAGTAGCTTGACACTATTCAAACTCAACTTTTGCACTACTTTGGTGACTAAATAGTAATATATTAAATTAAATGCACAAAAAAGCAGCTAAGTATTAATTACTTAGCTGCTTTGTGAGTATGACTGGTAAGGTTCTACATAGAGCTTATTACTGAACCTTCGAAAACTCTTCTTTAGATAACTCGCCATTTCCATCTGTATCTAATTGATCAAAAAGCTGTACTAGTTGCGAGTTTACTTGGGCTTCTGTTTTGCTAATTACGCCGTCGCCATCAGCATCAAAAGAATCAAAATCTACCGCAGCAAACGCCGCTGAAGAAGAAGCTAGGGCTACAAGAGCTAAAGTTTTGTGTAATGTTTTCATAATCGTTTCCTTAGGCTTTGAGCCTGATTAGGGGTAAGAAGTCCTTTTCAAAGATCCTTTAGGAGTAAAGTGTCTATAAATTAATATTCAAAAAAATCATTTTCTGTCGGACCACCGCTACTTTGAACATTCAGCTCGTCAAATTGCTCTATCACTTGCGCCGATTCTTCAGAGCGACTAATTGAAGCGTTGTCGTCTGCGTCGAGTGTTTCAAAGTCTGTGTTTGCAAATACTACTGACGAAGAAACAATAGCCATAAGTACAAATGTTGATTGTAGCTTTTTCATAATTTAATCCTTCAAAAGTATGCGGTGTCCTAAATAAATTTGCTCTATAGTGCTCTCTAGTCACTTCCTGGTTATTCTTTTTAGTAGGCTCCCTTGCCTACTTAGGTTGTCTTTGGCAACTCAGAATTAAGATAACATTACAGAGCATTAACTGCTTAAGGCTTTAATTTTAGGCCTTAGAAAACTCATCTTCAGATAGCTCACCATCTTGGTTAGTATCGAGTTCTTCAAATTTGCTTAAAAGCTCAGCATCTACTGAAGCTTCGGCTTGGCTGATTGCGCCATTACCATCTACGTCTAGCGTATCAAAATCTGTTGCTGCAAAAGCCGCTGATGAAGAAGCTAGCGCCATTAGTACTAATGTTGATTGAAATGTTTTCATAATAGTATTCCTTCATTGGGTTGTTGCGATTAAGGCCTTTGGCTTTCATCACGTTTTGCTTAATACACTCTAGGTATTACAACTTCGGTGCCACTTTTTATTTATTGTTTAAAAACAATGATTTAAATGATATAAAACGAGAAAAGCTTAATTTGGGGAGGTGTTATTGTTGCTATTTAGCAACAGCCATTTAACTAAAAAAAATAAACATATAAAAATCAATTGGTTAAATTTAATTAAAAAGACACACTTTGGCTAAAAAGCCAATAAGGGGGCGTTTAGGTTAGCCTTCAAAATAAACTGAATATGAACATGGAAATTACATAGGATTTATTTGCGGCTATTAAATAATTAATATATTTTTAATCAGTAAGTTATATTGTTTTTGAAATTTATTATAAAAATTTTGAAAGGATATTTTGAAATTAATTGTTTTGTTGCCAAATGGCGAATTTATCTAGGAAGGTTTCAATGCTAAAGCTAAGTTGTAGCATTCAACTCATAATTTAATGCGCTGTAAAATGTAGGTTTGCTTAAATTAAGCAAACCTACATCGTGTGCCAGCTATTGGAGTGAGGTAAATTATATAGATTTAAACTACTTCCACCCTTGCAGCCACTTTTGGTTATCCTTTAAATCTCGCCAACTAATTGGATATTGATTTTTTGACATAACAGCCTCAGTAATACATTCAATTACATTGCCGTCTTCATCAAATTCCACCTCAACAATAATGAAGTGTTTTTCTTTATTTATAGCAGGTGTTGCGGTCCATTTACTATTCAATAATTTTTTAGGGTTTAGTTTATTCATTTAATGTAACCACTCCTACTCATAGCTTATATAAGGCAACTATACGACCCCAACACCTACTTAGTTCAGACTACTCTGCAACTAGCTTGCCTTTGTACATTTGCATTTGGCAATGAAAGTCATACTCACCGGCTTCAAGCGCAGGTAGTTTAACCGTATTGCCATCACCCATTGCCAGCGTTTTACTTATATCAAGCTGTGGAAATACCACTGTTTCGGCGCACGGCGCGCTGTCTTTTCTATCAAAGGTAAGTACAACCTCTTTGTTGGCTGCCACTTTAATGTGTCTTGGCTTATAAACACCGTTATCAACGACTATCGTTACTTTGTTGTCATCACTTTGTGTTTGCTCTGGTTTGTATAGCCAAAACCAATAAATAATTGCAGCTATTAACAGTGCACCACCTATATTAATCATCAACATAATGTACTCCTTAGCTTAAATTACGATTTATTTGGTTTGAAAAAACGTAAGCGATTAGCGTTACTTACCACTGTAAGCGATGAAAGTGCCATAGCTGCACCTGCAACAACAGGGTTAAGTAGTATTCCAAAAAATGGATACAACACGCCGGCTGCAATCGGAATACCCGCCACGTTATAAATAAAGGCACCAAATAGGTTTTGTTTAATATTTGAAATAGTTGCATTACTCACTGCAATTGCATCAGCAAGGCCATGTAACGAACCACGCATTAAGGTAATGTCTGCACTTTCTATTGCAACATCGGTACCTGTACCAATTGCAAATCCTACGTCAGCTTGTGCAAGTGCGGGAGCATCGTTAATACCATCACCTGTCATACCCACTATTTCACCATTTGCTTGGCGCTTTGTTACTTCGTTTACTTTATCATCGGGCATTACTTCTGCAATAAAGTCATCAATACCAACTTGTTTAGCAACGGCTTGTGCAGTGGCTTTGTTGTCACCTGTTAGCATAACTAGGTGGATACCTTTATCTTGCAGGCGTTTAATAGCTTCAACTGAATCCTCTTTAATTGGATCTGCTACTGCAATAATAGCGTGGAGCTTATTATTACTTGCAAAATACATGGGCGTTTTAGCATCACTGGCAAGTGTTTGAGCTTGCTCGGTTGCATCATCAACGGCCACGTTGTATCTATCCATTAGCGCTTTATTGCCAAACAACAATGTTTGCCCGTCAACACTGCCAGTGACACCTTTACCTGTAATTGCATCAAAGTCGGCTACTTTACTTAAAGCTAAGCCCTGCTTTTTAGCGTGTGCCGTAATTGCTTGGGCTAGAGGATGCTCTGAGCTACTTTCAAGGCTTGCAACAAGTTGCATTACTGTATTTTCATTACTGTTATTAAAGGTAACTACATCGGTAACTTGCGGTGTGCCTTGAGTAATAGTGCCTGTTTTATCTAAAATCATGGTGGTGATTTTAGATGTTGTTTGCAGCGACTCACCATTTCGAATTAATATTCCTGACTCTGCAGCTTTACCAATACCCACCATAACCGACATAGGGGTTGCGAGTCCTAGCGCACAAGGACAAGCAATAATAAGTACAGTGGTAACCGCAACAACGGCATAAGCAATTGATGGCTCAGGTCCGAAGTTTAACCATGCAAGGCCTGCAAGCACCGCAATAATCATGACTGTTGGTACAAATATTCCTGATATAACATCAGCTAAGCGCCCTATTGATGGCTTTGAGTTTTGTGCACGCTTTACCATATTGATAATATTGGCAAGTGTGGTTTCGCTACCAATGTGCGTGGCTTTAAATAATAAAGTGCCACTTTTATTAATACTTCCGGCAACGACTTTATCGCCCGTTTTTTTGCGGACGGCCATTGGCTCACCAGTAAGCATTGACTCATCAACCGTACTGCTGCCTTCAATAACATCGCCATCCACAGGGATTTTTTCACCCGGGCGTACGCGTACTTCATCATTTTTTACAACATCACTAATGTCGATGTCTTGCTCTTGACCATCACGAATTACGCGTGCAGTTTTTGGTTGCAGGCCAATTAAGCGTTTAATTGCTTGTGAGGTGCGCCCACGTGCTTTTACTTCAAAAGCGAGCCCTAAACTAATTAAACCGATGATCATCGATGATGCTTCAAAATATACGTGTCTTGCGACTTGTGGTAATAAGTTTGGTGCTATTACCACAAACATTGAATACAACCACGCAGTACCTGTACCAAGCGCTATTAATGTATCCATATTGGCAGCATGGTTTTTGAATGCCTGCCATGCACCGTTGTAAAATTGTTTACCTGATATAGCCATAACCACAAGCGTGACTATACCCACTAAAAACCAGGCTATTCGTTGTGTGTCGGTGGTCACACTCATATCAAAAATAAGCCCGTATATCATTAACGGTGCACCGACCCCTAACGCTAATATCATATTACGCATTAGCTTTTTGTAATGTGCCTCATCCGATTTTGCTTTTTCATCAAGTGCATCTTGATCAGACTCGTTACTCATTGGCTTAGCTGAATAACCAATGTTTTCGACTGCTTTAATAAGCGTGCTTTCGCGGGCTTTACCTTCTACACGTACTGTACGCTGTGCAAAGTTCATTTCTACATTTTGCGCACCTTGCACGCTATTAAGGGCTTTTTCAATTTTAGCCACACAACTGCCGCAATTAGCGCCTTCAATAATAAAGTTTTGCGCGGTGTCTTTTGTATTAGTCGTCATTACGCTGCTCCTTATTTGCAGAATCGTTTATTGGATCAACAAAAGATTCTATTAAACTACATACGTCACTGGCATTTGCACCATCGGCTGATGTATCCCATTGCTCAAGGGCTGCATGCATTCTGTTTCGTAGCTTTAATGTTTCTTGAAATAGTGCTTCGGTTTCTTCTAGGCGTTTAGTAATGAGTTTACGCGTTAACGGACAAGGACAATTCCCCTGCTCTGACTCGCCTATAATGTGTTGAATATCTTTGAGAGAAAAACCAAGTTGACGAGAGCTAATAATAAACTTTAAACGCTGTTGGTCTTGCTTTGTATATTCTTGATAGCCATTTCCTTCACTGCGTATTGGATGAAGTAACCCAATTCGTGTGTAATGACGAACAGTATCGGCAGTCACGCCCATTAACTTGGCAAGTTGTTTAACATACATAATTTAGCTCCGTCGTGTTGCACCTAGCTTTATAATAAACCTAGGTGCAACACATAGGTCAATGGCTATTTTAAAAGTAACAAAATAATACTAATTGGCTTAATTAAGTGCTCTATTTAAGACAATAAATCGAGTGGATAACAGAGCAAAGGTTTCGTTATTTAGTTGTTATTATTAATTGCCCCTGCATCCATGCAGTCGTATCTCAAAAATGTTTAACGCAGTTAGCGCCGTACTTAATCCCTCAAATTGATTATGTATTGTTGCTCATTGGTATAGTGACACAAACATAATTAACTTAAGCTGATATTGGCCGTGTATTATCTGAAGGGGATGTAATTTAGCAGAGAAGCGCCTAAGTAAGGCGCGTATTAATCTAAGAGCGTGTTGATCATTGGTGATTTAATTTATGCAGACTGTTTGGTCTTTAGGCAAGGCAGAGCCTATGTTGTGTGGTTATCCCCCATAAACAGGCGATAACGCAGCATAAATACCAAACATGCGCTGCCCTAGTTTGATTCGCTACGGCTTTGCTCTAATTCGTCGCTTAGTTGCTGCGCCAAAGTTTGTATTTTAGGCATAGCATCTTTCATTAAGCTTTGTGACATTTGCATAGACTCTTGCATTACAACAGGCATTTTTTCGAGTATTTTTTGCCCTGTATCTGTTTTATAAAATGCTAACATATCGGCAATTTCTTGCTCACTAAAATGCTTGTCGTATACATTGACCATCATTGGCTGCATTTTAGCCCAACTCATCTCAGTTTTTAATACCGTCGTCATGTCGCCGTAGTACTTATCAAAAATTGCTTGCTCAGAAGGCTTAACACCCATTTGGTCTGACATGCCTTTCATCATACCTTCAACCTGGCCGTACATAGAATCAACCATTGAATCTAAATTCATTACACTAATGAGTTCATCTATTTTTTGCTGCTTAGTATTTTGTTCAGCATATAAACTACTAGAAAAAATCAGTAATGATAAAAGTAGTACTTTACCCATAATAATATCCTTTCATATAAATAATGGATTTATAGTCACATGAATAGTTTGTATTGTAAAGGGTACAAGCAATCATTAAAAAGGCCGAATAAAATGAATTTATTCGGCCTTTTATAAATTACTTTTTGCGTTAGTCGTCTTCTACATTATCTAGGCCTTTAGTGCCTTCTTTGGCTTTTAGCTTATGATGAATAGCTGACTTTATTAGCATGTAACCACTAATCGGTGCTGTAATTAGTAAAAATATAGTAATGAGTATTTCTTTAACACTTAGGCCATGCTCTGAACTTGCAAAATAAACCATAGCCGCAATTAACATACTCGCCATGCCTAACGTGGTTGCTTTAGTTGGTCCATGCAAACGCATAAAAAAGTCAGGTAGTTTAATTAAACCTATTGAGCCAATTAAAATAAACGTACCACCAAATAACAATAATATTGATACAACCCATTCGCTGATCATGTTTTCACCTTATTCAATTATATCGCCACGTAGTAAATACTTACACACTGCAACCGTACTTATAAAGCCGAGCATGGCAATGAGCAGTGCAGCTTCAAAATAAAGCCCTGTATCCATACTAATGCTGTATAAAATAATCAGTGCGATGACGTTAATGTACATAGTATCGAGCGCTAAAACACGGTCAGGCACTGACGGACCGATGATCAATCGCCATAAATTAAGCAATAATGATAAGCCAATCATCGAAAAAACAATGAGTAATACAGTATCTAACATTGAAATATCTCCTTTAGTGGAGCTTCGTAGCGTTGTTTTATTTGTTTGATAAGTGCTTCTTCATCTTTAAGATCAAGCACATGTATCAGTAAGTAGCGTTGCGTTGGCTCTTCACCTTCAGGTAACGACTCAGCAATTGGATAAACCTCTGCACTCACAGTACCAGGTGTAAGCGATACACAACTAGCCAATATAGTAATTGGCATGTCGTGTGTTAAATCTATAGGAACTTTTATAAAGGCCGGACGCAATTTTTTTGATGGTCCAAGTATAAGTAAAGCCACTTGTAAATTTGCAACAACAATATCGTATAGCACTATAAGTAACTGCTTAAGCGCCAAGCCTGGCTTTAAAATCAGTGGCTGAGGGTCTCGAAACGAAAAACTCAATATAGGGATAAGTATCGCAAAAATAGTCGCTAATACTAAGTGCCCTACCGATACGCTATTGTTTAACAATAACCAAACCATAAACAAAAATAAGCTACGAAATGGCGTTGGTAACCAACGAAAACGGGCTTGTAATCTCATCACATGCCTCCTTTAAGTACAGCATTAATACCGCCGCTTAGATCATGTAACTGAGTAGCAGCATTTAGCATATATTCACTTATTGGTCCGCCCAAAATAACGAGCAATGGCGAACATGCAAGTAAAGCTATAATTACAGTTACCTGCAACGGGTGTGCACTTGCACAATCGGCATTTTCGCTACTTTTGCTTCTATGCTCCCAGAACAAAGTTGTGCCAGCGCGCGAAAGCGCAACTAACAACGCAAAACTTGTTACTAAATATACTGGCCAAAATAGTAAAGCTTGCTCACTGTTTAATGTCGCTTTAAGTATCCAAATTTTACCTACAAAGCCTGACAGTGGTGGCATACCAACTACCGTTAAAGACGCAATAATAAAGCACACACCTAATAAAAATGGCTGTTTTACAGAGCGACCTGCTACTAGTCTATCGCCAACTTTACCGCGCTGGATTGAAACTAAGTCTGCTAGTAAAAATAGTGCGGCACTAACAAGTGTTGAATGCACTAAATAATATAAAAGTGCAGCAGTGGCATTTACATTTTGCAATGCTATTAGCGCAACCAGCGTACCTACCGATACTAATACTAAGTTAGAGGTGAGTTTACGTAAGTCTTGTGCTGCCATCACACCAATTGCACCTACTATAATGGTCGCAATTGCTAAGCCCCAAAGCCAAGGCTGCGCCATGTGTTCAAGCGCTCCGGCTTGTTCACCAAATATCACCGTATAAACACGAAGCATAGCGTAAACGCCTACTTTAGTCATAATCGCAAACAATGCAGCAACCACAGGTTTAGCACTTGCGTAAGTATTTGGAAGCCATAAATGCAGAGGTAATAGTGCGCCTTTTAAAGCAAATACTATTAATAGCAGTAAGCCGCCTGCTTTTGCTAGATATACATCATCACCTGTAAGTAGTGATACCTTTTGCGTCATGTCTGCAATATTAAGCGTACCAAGCACACCGTACAAAATACCCAAACCAATTAAAAATACGCTTGAGCCAACTAAATTCAATATTACATATTGCAATGCCGCGCGAGTATTTTGTTTATCACCTGCGTGCATTAACAATGCATAAGATGCAATCAGTAGCACTTCAAAAAATACAAATAGGTTAAATAAATCGCCAGTTAAAAACGCGCCATTTACACCTAATATCAAAAAGTGAACAAGTGGGTGATAAAAGCTGCCTTTTTCATCATCGCCAGCACTACCATATAAAATAGCGCCCAAACCTAAAAATGAAGTTAACGTAACCAATAAGGTAGACAACATATCGGCTACTAAGACTATTCCAAATGGTGCAGACCAATTACCAATAGCGTAAACGTTAATACCTGTATTATTAACATGTACAAGTAAAAGCACACTAATGGCAAAAGTAGCTATTGCCATTACAATTGAAACTAAGCGGCGAATTTTAACGCTTTTACCACATGGTGGCAGCAATAAAATAACAGCCGTCAGCATAGGTAATAAAATAGGGAGCGAAGCTAAATGTTGGATCATTTTTGCTCCTTATTATCTGCAGAGGTGTTGGGCACATAACCATCAACATGGTCGCTACCTAAATCGGCGCGTCCACGTATTGCCAAAATAACCACGAATGCGGTCATCGCAAAACCAATAACAATAGCTGTAAGCACTAAAGCTTGAGGTAGAGGATCGGCGTATTCTGTACCAGTACCAAGCACTACCGCTTTATTAATAGTAAGACGACCTGCTGAAAACAAAAATAAGTTAACAGCATATGAAATCATAGTAAGCCCAAGTACTACAGGGAACGTACGAGCTCTTAGCAGTAAAAACACACCGCAACTGACCAATACTCCAACGCAAGATGCGTACAATAATTCCATTAAATATTTACCTCTTTTTTCTGGGTATCTGCCGTCATATTACCTAAGCTTGCCAAAATCATTAGCGTAGCGCCTACAACCGTTAAGTAAACACCTAGGTCAAATGCAATCGCGCTGGCAAGCTCTGTTTTACCGACAAACGGAATATCAAAGTAGTCAAACCAAGTTGTTAAAAATGGCTTATCAAAGAACCAGCTACCCACACCAGTGAACAGTGAAATACCAATGCCTGAAGCTATGATTTTACGATAATTAACATCAAAACGTCCGTTTATCCATGCTGTACCATGCGCCATGTATTGCAAAATAAACGCGATTGACGTTACCAGTCCAGCAATAAAGCCACCGCCAGGTAAGTTATGTCCGCGTAAGAAAATATATGCAGAAACCAATAACGCAAGCGGTAATAAACTTTGTGAAATACTCGCCAGTAAGATTGGATGGCGCTCTCGTGCCCATGGGCGCCCTTCGCTGTCACTTGCTGGCATAAATAATGGGATTCGAGAAAGTACTTTAAATATACCTAACGCGGCAATGCCTAATACGGTAATTTCACCAAGCGTATCAAAGCCCCTAAAGTCGACTAAAATAACGTTAACTACATTAGTACCACCGCCACCAATTTTAGCGTTAGCAATAAAGAAGTCTGAGATTGAATCTAATGGACGTGTAAGTAACGCATAACAGATACTCGCTATAACTACACCTAAAGTAGAGGCAATTCCTAAATCTCGAAGTACACGTAATGAACTTGATTCTTTTGGCGTATGCTGGGGCAAGAAAAACAATGCCAGCATAAGTAAAATAATAGTAACAACCTCAACAGTTAACTGTGTAAGCGCTAAATCTGGAGCAGAAAAACGTGTGAACACAACCGATACCATTAACCCTACGATTGAGAGCATTAACAACGATACCATTCGAGAGCGATGCCAAATAACGGTAGCAAGAGCACCAATAATCAATAAGCCCGCACCAATTGCATTGTGCACATCAACAGGGGTAAGTGGCATGCTGCCAGCAAGTTGTTGCATTTCAAATAATGGCCAACCGGCACACAGTAAGACTACCGCTAACATAATTACTAGGTAGCGCTGCAGCGATCCATTTTCGATACTGCTTACCTTTGACTGACACCAGGCAACAACACTTAAAATTACACGTTCAAACGTTTTTTTAGCATTTAAAGGTGGTAATGATGCTTGAAACTGAAATAGATATTTACGATTAATATAAATAAATAAACCGCCAGCAATCGCCATTGCACTCATTAGTAGAGGCAAGTTAAACCCGTGCCAAATAGCCAATTCGTAAACTGGCATTTCTTTTCCAAGTACAGCTAAAGAGGCCGCAGACAAAATGCCATCAATTGTAAAGTGTGGGAACATACCCACTAGCAAACAAATCACAACTAATATTTCTATTGGTACACGCATATAACGTGGCGGTTCGTGCGGCGTGCGAGGTAAATCAATTGGTTCACCATTAAAGAACACGTCATGAATAAAGCGAGCGGAGTACGCAACAGCTAATGCACCTGCAACCGTTGCCAGTACTGGGATTAACCACGACATAGAACCAAGCACTTGCTGATGCAGCGTTTCTGCAAAAAACATCTCTTTAGACAAGAAACCATTAAGCAATGGAACCCCTGCCATTGCAGCCGCCGCGACCATTGCAAGCGTTGCAGTGTATGGTAAGTATCGCCACATACCATTTAATTTACGCATATCGCGCGTGCCTGTTTCATGATCGATAATACCAACGGCCATAAATAACGACGCTTTAAACGTTGCATGGTTAATTATATGAAATATAGCAGCAACAGTCGCAAGCTCAGTATCAAGCCCGAGTAATAGCGTTATTAAACCCAAATGGCTTATTGTTGAGTAGGCTAACAATCCTTTTAAATCGTGTTTGAATAATGCTATATAAGCACCAAACAACAGCGTAGCTAAACCTGTTAACCCAACAAGCAGGAACCACGTATCGGTGCCAGCTAAAGCCGGATGAAAACGTGCTAATAAAAATATACCGGCTTTTACCATGGTTGCAGAATGTAAATACGCGCTCACTGGCGTAGGCGCTGCCATTGCATGAGGAAGCCAAAAATGAAATGGAAATTGTGCCGATTTTGTAAACGCACCCAATAGCACCAATACTAATGCTACTTCGTATAAATCGTGAGATTGAATTATCGCTTTACTCGCTAGGATAACATCTAGGTCATAACTACCAACAATATCACCTAATAGCATTAAGCCTGCAAGTAACGCTAAGCCGCCCGCGCCTGTTACAGCAAGAGCCATACGAGCACCCTTTCGCGCTTCAGACTTATGCCACCAAAAACTAATTAATAAAAATGAGCTGATGCTCGTTAATTCCCAAAACAACCACAGCTGAATAACATTGTTAGACATAACAATGCCAAGCATTGCGGTCATAAACAGCATTAAATAACTATATAACTTAGCCATTGAGTCGTTGGCACTGAGGTAGTAACGCGTGTAGAGGATAACGAGCAAGCCTATGCCTAAAATCATAAACATAAACAATAAACTGAGGCCGTCTAACCGCAGAGATAGGTCGAGCCCTATTGACGGGATCCAAGCGAAAGAGTAACGAATGGTTTCGCCCGCTAAAACTGCAGGTGCATGGTATAAAGTTATTCCCAAAGCCGTTAAAGGCGCAAGAGCCGTTAAACTAGTGCTTAAATTGCGGGATAACTTACCTGTGCATGCAGAAATAACACTGCCAATTAAGGATAACAAGGGTATCCAGAGCAAAGTCATAATGTAGGGCCTTTTATAATCATAAGTTTATCAGGGCATCTCTTTTTAATACTAAGGGATGCTTTTACTGCCTGTTTTTAAACGACATTAATGACTATAGTTATACTGAAAAACACTGATTTTGTCTATAAAAAGCGGTTCTGTATGGGTGTTTTTTAAACATGTACTAACAATTTATTAAGCCTACAAAAACAATTAATTAATACTGATAATTGTTAATTTAATATGGCCTTATTTGCAAATGTAAGCGCGCTGGAGTGGCGATAAGAATTACCATTGGTCATATCTAAATGCTTCAACCAAATCCCCCTATACTGCGCCGAGAGCCCTAACTGCTGATATTGCATAATAGACCAATTTTCACTAGGTTTATATGCAACACCACCTATCTGGCAACCCTTTGCTTTATGCCAGCCTATTGGGGGCGACTCATCATGAGAGATAAATAAATTAGGTGCCACAAAACCCGTTTTTGCACACAACCATGCTTGTTTAGCTTTAGGTAGCGCATATTCATCTTCAAAACCGTTAAAATGCATCAACTCATGCAAAAACACACTGTATTTTGCTTTTGAGTTTATTAGCATTGTTCCTTTAGTAACATTAGCCGTTCCATCTTTTGGCATCATTACTATAAAATTAAAATTGTTAGGAAGCTGGTTATTGAGTTTAGCTGATTGCCAGTCACACTTTGCTATTTGATTAGTGCTACTTTTACACTCAAGCATACCTGCAACGTAAACTGGTTTTGAAAAGCAAAAAATATTTTCACGGGGCTCTGGCTGTTTATTATAAGCATTAATAAACTCGGTAAGTTTATATAAGCCACTACGATGATCGCTCATAGTCAGCACGTTAAACATACATTGATTATTAGGTTTACTTATATTTATTAAAGATGAAAAACCGAGAGCGTGGATAAACTCACTAGATACTTTACTCTGTGGTGTTTTTAACTGAAGCTTTAGATGATTTAGCACATCCCCTGCTGGTAATTTGTTTTTACTAGCGAGTAACTTTAAATCGCTCCAACGTGAGTGCTCAAGTAACTTTGTTGCTAATATTTTACGCTCTGGGATTGTTAAGTCATTTATAGCGGAGAGCCAAAATTGTTTTGCAGTATCGCTCTGACTGTTTTTAATAAGCTTAAGAGAATACATATATTGGGCTGAAGAAATTTTACTGCGGGCGAGTATAGCTAAAGAAGTATTTGGTAACTGCTCTAAGTGATCAGAAAAATAACCAGGTGATTTCCAATAACTTTGTAGCACATTAGCTTTTGCGTTTAAAACATGCCAAAAGCCAATAGCGCCTAGGTGATTACTCGAGCCTGTAATTAACAAACAACATAGTAATACACCTATTAATTTAAAACGCTTAACTTGCGTCAACACCTTGCATCAACTCAAGCTCTAAACGCGCATATTTGTACTCAATAAACTCGTGTACATTAGTTGCTAGCGCAAGCCTAAAGTAGTCTGATGCTAAATACAGTTCACCTGCTGCTTGATGCATTTTAGCTAAATAAAAATAAGCTTCGCATAAACGCTGCGCATATTCTTGCTCAGTTCTAACACCATCACTAATGCCAGATAAAAATGCATGTTCACTCATATCCCCCGTATAAAGAGAAATTAACTGGTACGCCCATTGTGATTCATCAAGCGCAGTGGCATTTTGTTTAAGTGCATCAAGCGCAACGGCTTTATCCTCTTGTGCTTGTGCTAAATAAACCCATAAAACTCGGTACGGATCTTTTGGAGAGCGAGCTAAAAATTCATTAAAATCATTTTTAGCAAGGCCTGCTCTGTCGCCGTAATACAGTGCGATACCACGATTTAAATAGGCGTATTCATGCTCTTCATCAAGTTCTAGGGCAGAATCGAAAAACTCATAGGCTTTTTCATACTGCTGCATAAGCGTATGTTGAATACCTAAAAAATTATACACTTCAGCTAAATCAGGCTTAAGCTTTACTGCGCGATTAAAATCAATACGCGAAAGAGTTGTCATACCTAGACTATCAAAAAGTACACCACGGTCGTAATAAAGCTTAGCTTGTTGTTCTTCGCTTAAGTCGGCTCTATTTAATAGCTCTGAGTAGCGTGCAATAGCAATTTCACTTCTAAAGTCAGAAGCTAAAGGTGCAGTAAATGGCACATTAACAATCGGGGTTGGTTCTGATTCTGTTGTAGTTTGGCAAGCGCTTAAAGACAAAATAGCAAAAGATGCCAAAGCTAAATGTTTGAGTATCATTAAAATCCTTAATACCAAGATATATCGCGATTAATATAAGACAGACCTTGTCCAATAAGGTTTCATTAAAGCATAAAAAAAGGGGCTAAACAGCCCCTTTTTTACTATCTAGCTAATATAACTAGATTAATAAGTTAGCAATTACGCGTCAGTTGGCGCGTCAGCTGCAGGTGCTGCTGATTCCATTGCTTCTTTAATACTTAGACGTACACGGCCTTGGCGATCTACTTCTAGTACTTTAACTTTAACTTCTTGACCTTCAGAAAGGTGATCAGCCACGTTATTAACGCGCTCAGTACTAATTTGAGAAATATGTACTAGACCATCTTTGCCAGGAAGAATGTTTACAAACGCACCGAAGTCTACGATACGTACAACTTTACCTTCGTAGATAGTACCTACTTCAAGTTCAGCTGTTAATTGCTCAATACGGCTAATTGCATTAGCTGCACTTTCGCCATCTGTAGCGGCAATTTTAATTGTACCGTCGTCACCGATTTCAATCGTGGTACCAGTTTCTTCAGTAAGCTGACGAATAGTTGCGCCACCTTTACCAATAACTTCAGCGATTTTCTTCTGTGGGATTTTCATTGTGTATATGCGAGGAGCAAACATTGATAGCTCTTCAGAAGGAGCAGAAATCGCTTCATCCATCACTTCTAAGATATGTAAACGTGCAGCTTTTGCTTGTTTAAGCGCAATTTGCATGATTTCTTGAGTGATACCTTCGATTTTGATATCCATTTGAAGTGCAGTAATACCTGCAGCAGTACCGGCAACTTTAAAGTCCATGTCACCTAAGTGATCTTCATCACCTAAAATGTCAGAAAGAACAACGAATTTATCGTCTTCTTTAACTAGACCCATCGCAATACCGGCAACAGATGCTTTAATTGGTACACCCGCGTTCATAAGTGCTAGAGAAGTACCACAAACAGACGCCATTGAAGAAGAACCGTTTGATTCAGTAATTTCAGATACTACACGGATTGAGTAAGGGAACTCAGTAAGTGTAGGCATTACAGCTGAAATACCACGCTTAGCAAGGTTACCATGGCCGATTTCACGACGCTTAGGAGAACCAACAAAACCAGTTTCACCTACACAGAATGGAGGGAAGTTGTAGTTAAGCATAAAGTGGTTTTTATGAGTACCAGTTAAATCGTCGATTAACTGTGAATCACGTTCTGTACCAAGTGTCGCTGTTACTAACGCTTGAGTTTCACCACGTGTAAAGATAGCAGAACCGTGAGTACGCGGTAATACGCCAGTCATTACATCTAGTGCACGAATCATATCTGGTTCACGACCATCGATACGTTTTTCGCCAGCAGCGATACGGCCACGAACGATTTTCTTCTCAAGTGAACCGAAGATTTTACCAACTTCTTGCTTGTCTAAAGACTCGCCTTCAGCAAGTTCAGCTGTTAATACTGCAACAACTTCGTCCTTCGCTTCGCCAAGTGCTTCTTTACGCGCTACTTTATCAGTGATTAAGTAAGCTGCGCCTACTTTATCAGCAGCAATTGCTGCTACTTTATCTTCTAGTGCAACGTTTTTAGCTGGTGCAGTCCAATCCCAAGTAGGCTTGCCTGCTTCTGCTTTAAATTCTTCGATTGCAGTGATGATCGCTTGAGATTGCTCATGACCATATACAACAGCGCCAAGCATTACGTCTTCTGCAAGTACGTTAGCTTCTGATTCAACCATAAGTACCGCTTTATCAGTACCGGCTACTACTAAATCAAGTTGGCTTTCTTCAAGCTCTTTCAATGTAGGGTTAAGTACGTATTCGCCGTTGATGTAACCAACGCGAGATGCACCAATTGGACCACTGAACGGGATACCTGAGATAGCAAGTGCTGCTGAAGTACCAATCATTGCAACCATATCAGGTTGGATTTCAGGGTTAACAGAAACAACAGTCGCAATAACTTGTACTTCGTTTACAAAACCGCTTGGGAAAAGTGGACGAATTGGACGGTCAATAAGACGTGCAATAAGAGTTTCGCCATCGTTAGGACGACCTTCACGCTTTAAGAAACCACCTGGGATACGACCAGCAGCGTACATACGCTCTTGGTAGTTAACTGTTAGTGGGAAAAAGTCTTGACCAGGTTGTGCTTCACGCTTACCAACAACAGTTACTAAAACTGAAGTGTCGCCAATGCTTGCAAGTACAGCGCCGTCTGCTTGACGAGCGATTGCACCAGTTTCTAGAGTCACTGTATGTTGACCTAGTTTGAATTCTTTAATAATTGCTTGCACTTAAAATATTCCTTAAATGTATTCTAATAAGTTGTCATCAAAGTACCAATTACAGTACATAATTGTATTCAGTTGGAAATCAATTAAGTACTACAATTGGCAATGATGTGAATAAGCGTAGATAAACCTTTTTATCTACGCGCATAGTATATACCAAAGCTACTTCAAAATGCGAGTCTAGGGTGTGTTGATCTTTGCGGATTGAAATTTGTTCATCCTAGGGGCGATTTAATCACGGCGCGAGATTTGTAACCTAGTGGGCTAAGTAAAAATCGAGCAACAAAGAGTTAATCGCCCCTAGGATGAACCCGCAGGGCAGCGCATGTTTGGCATTTATGCTGCGTTATCGCCTATTTATGGAGAATAACCACACTACATAGGCGCTGCCTTGCCTAAAGACCAAACATACAGCTGCAAAATTAATCACGAAAGGTCAACACACACTAGCTACTAGATTTAAGCTGGGCTAATGAGTGGGTAAATACAATGATGCTTGATAAGCTATGAAATAGGAGTTTTACAATATAATTCAATAAGTTTATAAATTTGTTTTATTTTCAAACACAAATTTTAGGCACAAAAAAAGGAGCTAAAAAGCTCCCATTTCTATAATCTAGTTCTTAACGACGTAGGCCAAGTTCTTTGATTAGTGCAGTATAACTAGTGATATCTTTACCTTTAAGGTAATCAAGTAGTTTACGGCGAGTGCTTACTTTACGAAGCAGACCACGGCGTGAGTGGAAGTCATGCTTGTGATCAGCAAAGTGACCTTGAAGCTTGTTGATATCATAAGTAAGTAATGCTACTTGTACTTCTGATGAACCTGTATCGCCTTCTGCACGTGCAAATTTAGCAATGATATCGATTTTTTCTTGATTGCTTAGTGACATAGTAACTCCAAAAATTAAATTTAAAAGGTGTCTTAGCCGATCACTAATTCAGCCAAAACGATTAAGCCGGCGTATTCTACCAACTGTGGGAATAACTACAAGTTAATTATTCCCATCTACAACTAATAAGCCACTGCTGGGCACACTAATTGCTTATTCAGGCTTTACGTAATCATCTTGCTGGCTAGCAAGACCACGTTTAACCTTTAAATGGCCACTTGAGTTGCACTCGCCAGTACCAATAAACACACCATCCGCAACAACTTTAATTGCCCCCTCAGGTAAAGCTTCAGGTAACTCGACTGCTTGCCCATGACTAAATACTTTGCCCTGCTCTTTCGAAATTTCAATAACAGGTAAATCAGTTAAAGCAGTGTCTATAGGTAATAACAACGCGTCTAAATAAGTAGAAGGCGCAAGCTCTTCTGCTTTCGCTTTAGCAAGCAACGCTTCAATTTCATCAAGCGAAACCATTTTATCTGCCGGATACTGACCAACAGCAGTTCTGTGAAGCATTATAACGTGTGCGCCACACCCTAGGTTTTCGCCCAAATCATCAACGATTGTACGAATATACGTCCCTTTTGATACATGAGCCGTCATTTGTAATACGTTGTTTTGTTCATCAAATTCGTCAAACGATAAGCTAAACACATTTATTTTTCTGCATTTACGAGGGACTTCAATACCCTCTCGTGCGTACTTATATAATGGTCTACCTTGATACTTAAGTGCTGAGTACATTGATGGATATTGATCTGACTCTCCAACAAAAGCTGCAATTTCTTTTGTTAACTGCTCACGCGTCACATTCACATCTTTCGTGCTTACGATTTCACCGTCTGAATCTGATGTTGTTGTACGCTCACCCAGTTGTGCACGCACAACATACGTTTTATCAGTATCTAATAAAAACTGCGTAAACTTAGTCGCCTCACCAAAACAAATTGGTAGCATACCTGTAGCAAGCGGGTCTAAAGCACCAGTGTGGCCAGCTTTTTGTGCAAAATAAACACCTTTTGCTTGCTGCAGTGCTTTATTTGATGAAATGCCTTGCGGTTTGTTTAACAACAAAATACCGTCAACTGCACGGCCTTTACTGCGCTTTGCCATCTGTATCAGTGCCTTCTTCGCTATCTGTATCTTCTACGTGCTTAGTACTTTGTTCACTATCTGAAATATCAGCATCAACACTTTCTACATCTTCATCGACATGCTTTGCGTTATCTTCGCGGATAATAGAATCCACTAAATTAGAAATACGCATACCTTCCATCAGTGAATTATCAACTACAAACTTTAACTCAGGCATTATACGAGCACGAATACGCTTACCAAGTAACGAGCGAATATAACCCGTTGCTTCATTAAGTACTTTAGCGCTTTGCTTAGCTGCATCTTCATCTTGTGTGTTAAACACAGTGATGAAAATTTTGGCATAAGATAAATCACGCGATACTTCTACCGCTGACACTGTCACCATACCTAAGCGTGGATCTTTAATTTCGCGTTGTAAAATTACAGCAATTTCTTTTTGGATTTGCTGTGCAACACGATCAGTGCGAGAAAATTCTCTCATTGCATTTGTCCTAAAATCATAACTTATTGAAATTTAATAATAAGCTAATTAAATAATGGATACACAAATGGGGGCTAAGCCCCCATTTATTAGTTTAGCGAGCTAACAATTAAAGAGTACGTTGTACTTCAACTGTTTCAAATACTTCGATTTGGTCACCAACACGTACGTCATTGTAGTTCTTAACGCCGATACCACATTCCATGCCGTTACGAACATCAGCAACATCGTCTTTAAAGCGACGAAGTGACTCAAGTTCACCTTCATAGATAACCACGTTTTCACGTAGTACACGGATTGGAGCGCTACGTTTAATAACACCTTCAGTAACCATACAACCAGCAATTGCGCCAATTTTTGGAGACTTGAATACGTCACGAACTTGCGCAAGACCAATGATTTCTTGTTTAAACTCAGGTGCAAGCATGCCTGACATTGCTTGCTTAACTTCTTCGATTAAGGCATAAATTACGCTGTAATAACGAAGGTCTAAGTTTTCAGTATCAATCACTTTACGAGCAGAAGCATCAGCACGAACGTTAAAGCCAACTACAATTGCGTTAGACGCTGCAGCTAGTGTCGCATCAGTCTCAGTAATACCACCAACACCAGAACCTACAATCTTCACTTTTACTTCATCAGTAGAAAGTTTAGTTAGTGAATCAGAGATTGCTTCGATAGAACCTTGAACGTCTGCTTTAAGTACCACGTTAACTTCAGAAACATCACCTTCAGTCATGTTAGTAAACATGTTTTCAAGCTTAGCTTTTTGTTGACGTGCTAGTTTAACATCGCGGAACTTACCTTGACGGTATAAAGCAACTTCACGCGCTTTACGCTCATCTTTAACTACAGTTGCTTCGTCGCCCGCAGCTGGAATACCAGAAAGACCTAAAATTTCCACTGGAATCGATGGACCTGCCGACTTGATGTCTTTACCGTTTTCATCGCGCATTGCACGAACACGGCCATACTCAAGACCACATAATACAATGTCACCTTGGTTTAGCGTACCAGATTGAACAAGTACTGATGCAACTGGACCACGGCCTTTATCAAGACGAGATTCAATAACAACACCTGCAGCCATACCTTCGGTAGGGGCAGAAAGCTCTAAAAGCTCAGATTGCATAAGTACGGCTTCAAGAAGGTCATCAATACCTAGACCAGTTTTAGCTGAGATATGAACGTACTGCGTATCGCCGCCCCATTCTTCAGGGATAACGTCTAGCTGAGCTAGTTCGTTTTTAACGCGATCTGGATCTGCGCCTTCTTTATCCATTTTGTTTACAGCAATGATTAAAGGAACGCCAGCTGCACGTGCGTGCTGTACCGCTTCTTTAGTTTGTGGCATAACACCATCATCTGCTGCAACCACTAAGATTACGATATCTGTCGCTTTAGCACCACGAGCACGCATTGATGTAAATGCAGCATGTCCTGGAGTATCTAAGAAGGTAATCATATTGCCATTTACATCAACATGGTATGCACCAATATGCTGTGTAATACCACCGGCTTCGCCAGAAGCAACCTTCGCAGAACGAATGTAATCTAGAGTCGATGTTTTACCATGGTCAACGTGACCCATTACAGTTACTACTGGAGCACGAGGCTCTGACTTACCATCTTCATGGCGGTCGTTAAGTACTGTTTGCTCTAATTCGTTTTCTTTAACAATGATAACCTTGTGACCCATTTCTTCTGCAACTAGTTGTGCAGCTTCTTGGTCGATCACTTGGTTAATAGTAACCATGTCACCCATTTTCATCATTGTTTTAACAACTTCAGCGCCTTTAACAGCCATGCGTGATGCAAGCTCAGCTACTGTAATTGTTTCGCTAATACGCACTTCATTTTTAACATCAACAGTTGGTTTTTGGAAACCATGCTGCAGCGATGCTGGTGCTTTTAATTTAGACTTGTTACGGCCTCTTGACGCTGCAAATTTATCTTTTGCTGGCGCTTTTTTCTTTTTCTTAGCACGGCGAGTGCCTTGCTCATCACGAGCATCGGCAACATCTTCTGCTTCACGTGCATAAGTTGAAGTCGTAAGATGGTGATCCGCTGTTTCTTCGCGTTTCTTACGTTCTTCCTCTTCTTTCTTCCAGCGTGCTGAATTCTCTTCAGCTAGCTTTCTTGCCTCTTCTGCTTGACGTTTCGCTTCTTCTTCAGCTTTCTTCAATGCGGCCTCTTCTGCTTCTTTTTGCAGACGCTCAGCTTCTATGCGATCTTTCTCAGACTTAGCACTTTGCTCTGGGGTCATCTGCTTTTGTTTCGCTTTACGCTCTGCATCAGCTTTGCGTTTAGCTTCTTCTTTAGCTTTACGGTCAGCTTCTTCTTTCGCTTTACGTTCTGCCTCTTGTTTCGCTTTTAATTCTGCGGCTTCTTGTTCAGCTTTTTGTTGCTGTTCAAGACGGGCTTTTTCTTCAGCGGCTAAGCGTGCTTGCTCTTGTTCTTGCTCCATTGCGCTTTTCTTCACGTAGGTACGTGTTTTACGAACTTCAACTTGAACATCTTTAGCTTTACCCGTAGAACCAGTCACACTTAATGTGCTTTTGCTCTTACGTTGTAAAGTCATACGCGCTGGGCCATCTGAACCTGTACCACCATGATGCTTGCTTAAATGATCAAGTAACGTTGCTTTTTCAGCTTCTGTTACGTTATCAGTTGCTTGCTTAGTGATACCTGCTTGTGAAAACTGCTGTAGCAATTTATCAACAGTTGTACCTATATCGCCGGCTAGTTTTTCAACATTTACTTCTGCCATAGTGTGTAATACCTCCGTTAATAAATTACTCGTCTGCAAACCAACAAATGTTTCGTGCAGCCATAATCAGTTCACCCGCTTTTTCAGATGAAAGTTCTGTGATATCAACTAATTCGTCAATACCTTGCTCTGCCAAGTCTTCAAGTGTAACAACACCTTTGCTTGCCATAACAAATGCTAAGTGACGCTCTAAGCCTTCAAGCGCAAGTAAGTCTTCAGCTGGCTCTGCGCCATCTAAGCTTTCTTCCGTTTTAAGTGCTTTAGTTGTCAATGCATCTTTTGCGCGTGAACGCAATAAATCTACAGTCTCTTCATCAAGACCATCAATTTCTAAAAATTCAGACGCAGGTACATACGCCACTTCTTCAAGTGTCGAGAAACCTTCGTTAATAAGTAATGATGCAAACTCATCATCTATATCTAAATTTTCAGTGAATAAGTTAAGTAACTTATCAGATTCAGCTTCATTTTTGGTACGCATGTCTTCAACAGTCATTACGTTTAGTTCCCAGCCAGTTAATTGGCTTGCTAAACGAACATTCTGACCATTACGACCAATTGCTTGTGCTAGGTTATCGGCTTCTACAGCGATATCCATTGAGTGAGTGTCTTCATCCATTACGATTGAAGCAACTTCTGCTGGCGCCATTGCATTGATAACAAATTGTGCTGGGTTGTCATCGTAAAGTACGATATCAACACGTTCACCACCAAGCTCAGACGATACAGCTTGAACTCGTGCGCCACGCATACCAACACATGCACCAATTGGATCAATGCGTTTGTCGTTAGATTTAACAGCAATTTTAGCGCGTGAACCCGGATCACGTGCAGCTGCACGTAACTCAATCATCTCTTCGCCAATTTCTGGCACCTCAATGCGGAATAATTCCATTAGCATTTCAGGTTTAGAGCGCGTTACAAATAATTGTGCACCGCGTGCTTCAGGTTTAACTTCATATAAAAGACCACGGATTCGATCACCCGGGCGGAAGTTTTCACGTGGCAACATGTCATCACGGTAAATTACCGCTTCTGCGTTGTTACCTAAATCAAGTACGATTGCATCGCGAGTTGCTTTTTTAACAACACCCGTTACCAGCTCGCCTTCTTGATCTTTATATGCTTCAACAACTAAAGCGCGCTCAGCTTCACGTACTTTTTGTACGATAACTTGCTTAGCCATTTGTGTTGTAATACGGTCAAATTTGATTGAGTCGATTTGCTCTTCAACATAATCACCCATTTGCAAATCAGGTTCTTCAACCTGTGCTGCTTCTAGAGTGATTTCGCTGTATGGGTTCTCTAAAGAACCATCTTCTAATACAGCGGCAATTTGCCAGCGACGGAACGTATCGTAATCACCGGTTTTACGGTCAATTGCTACACGTACTTCAATTTCGCCATCGTGTTTTTTCTTTGTCGCTGTCGCTAGAGCGAACTCTAGAGCTTCAAAAATCTTTTCTTTTGGAACCGCTTTCTCATTGGAAACGGCTTCAGCAACCAATAATATCTCTTTTGCCATGGGTAATGCCTCGCTTGCCCTATTCCTTCGCACTCGAATTTAAAACTTCGCGATTAAATTCGCACGTTCGATGTTACTAAGCATGATCAGATGCTCTGCACCATCGCTAGATAGTGTGATCATATCGCTGCTAACTGCTACTAAGTCGCCTTTAAAATTACGACGACCATCCTGTGGAAGTTTAGTACGCACGCGTACTTCCTCTCCTTGCGCCTGCTCGTAGTGATCTTGTTTGAATAATAGACGATCAACACCAGGAGACGATACTTCCAAATCATATTCATTTGTAATTGGGTCTTCGACGTCTAAAATCGCACTAATTTGGCGACTGGCATCCGCACAGTTATCAACTGAGATCCCATCCTCATGAGCAATATATACTCTTAAGGTAGAATGGCGACCCGCTTGTACAAATTCAAGACCATGCAACTCAAAGCCTAACATTTCTACCGCAGGCGTTAACATGGTTACTAAATCTTGTTCAAGTTTTGTCACGAAAATCCTCCATACAAACAAAAAAAGGGCTTATAGCCCTAAAATACTGAGTTTAAATTTTAATTTGATAGCAATTGCCACAAATCGTAAGGTGCAGATACAACAACGCCCCGAACCAAGCGGGGCGTCACACCAATAAAGCATAAAACTGTGTGGCCGAGGGCCAAGCTTGGTTGCGAGTCAGTAAACTGACCTAATTAAACTACATAGCCTAAAACGCAAAACGCGCATTACTTAGAATGCGCGATATAAATTAGTAAGGTAATACCTACTAGTAGAATTGGTTGCGGGAGCCGGATTTGAACCGACGACCTTCGGGTTATGAGCCCGACGAGCTACCAGACTGCTCCATCCCGCGCCAATAGATATCAAACCTTAAATTTAATATCGCTGTTAGCTGTTATACAACACGCTAAACAATGGCCGCTATTATAAGGATGTACAGGATAATTAGCAACTATAATACGCAATTAGTTTATAAAATTTGCAATTCGTCAAGATGCTAATTTAATGTATATGTAAGTAACATAAGTAATCAGCCAACTTTATAAAATTCCCATACTTGAGTCATAAAATGTAGTAGCTTATTATTTCAGGATAAAAATCAGATAAACTGAAGTTTAATAACTCTTAAAATACGTTTTAAAGGCTCACTAATTACCAGAAAGTAAATAGATATAACAAAAAGCCATACTTTCACACTAAAAAAACGTGCAGAATTTGAACTGCCCGCTATAATCAACTTTATTCCTACTTGATAATAATAGTTATTACTCACTGCAACGAGATAAAAATGAATCAACAACAATCAGCATTATTAAATAACTTAACAATTATTAAGCCTAACTTTCATGCGTTTACGGCTAAGTTTCATAGTAAATTAGCCCAATCTAGTATTGAGATGAATTACCCGACGGCCTTACAGTTTAACGAAAAGAGCTTTACCCTCTTTTGCGTGTTAGAACGAATTGTTAAACATTTAGATAAACCAGCATCGGTAGCTCCTTTTTTAGCTCACCATTTAATGTATCTAAAAAAAAGCCGCGCTTCACACAGTGACATTGCCCTTTTATCTAACGCTTTTTACGAAACCCTTGAAGAGCACCTTGGTAAGCATTTTACTACTGAGAGTCAACTCGCTTGGAAAAAAGCGCTTAGGTACTTTGAAAGCTTTGCAAGCAATGTTCTTTTCAACGTTACCAACGTGGTTTCGTTACAACAAAGAATACAGCAAAAGCAAAGTAATAAAATTTAGATATTCAATTTGGGGGAGACTTAATTTACTTAATCTCCCCTTAATTATGCTCATTTTAACACCATGGTCAAAAACGCCTTGATATGCGGTTAAACTTTTTTGCCCTATTGCTAACAGCACACTGTATTGTGTTATTTAACGCTTCTATTCGTTTTACTAATCCATTATTCAACTCAAGAAACAACTAATCCCCAGCATTAAAAACAGCAAACTATTGTCGTTATGCACTTAATTACTCCTATTTGCTTGTTATAAAATATTAAAACGATCGTTTAATTAACTATGTCCGTATAAAAAAATTTGGCTTTACTATGACCTATCATAAAACACTTAGATTAATATTAGGCGATCAGCTAAACCCATCTCATTCATGGTATAAACAAAAAGACGACGACACGCTTTATCTCATCGCAGAATTAAAACAAGAAACCGACTACGTTAAGCACCACATTCAAAAACTATGTGCTTTTTTTAATGCTATAGAAAACTTTGCGACGGCATTAAAAACGGCTGGTTTTAATGTTTTGCATTTAACACTTGACGATACCGCTGACGACAAAGATTTAATTGAATTACTCAAGCGAATTGCTGATAAATACCAATGCGGAACTATTGAATATCAATACCCTGATGAGTTTAGGCTTAAGTCTCAATTAGCTAAGTTTAAAAGTGATGGCTCATTTGATGTAATTGCCACAGATACTGAACATTTTTTATTACCGTTCACCGAAATAAAAACACGCTTTACAAAAAACAAGCATGTGACAATGGAGCACTTCTATCGTGCTATGCGTAAGCAGTTTAATATATTAGTTGATGATACTAAGCCAACCGGTGGCAAATGGAATTTTGACAGTAATAATCGTAATAAATTTTCCAAAGCTGACTTAGCGTGTATACCAAAACCTAAGCTATTCAATAATAATGTCAAGAGCATCATTTCTCGCTTAAATAAGCACAAGATCGTTTACTTTGGCGAAATAGCCGATCAGAAACTAGAGTGGCCAACAACGCGTAAACAAGCTATTGAATCTCTAGAATACTTTTGCGAGCATTTACTTAGTTGCTTTGGTCACTTTCAAGATGCGATGACAGATCAAAGTAAAAATAATACCAGCTTGTACCATAGCCGATTATCGTTTGCCCTAAACGCAAAAATACTCCACCCGTTATATGTAATCAAACGTGTAATAAGAGAATACGAACAAAGACCAAGTGAAATATCCCTCTCGCAAGTAGAGGGCTTTACTAGGCAAATATTAGGTTGGAGAGAATATGTACGTGCCATTTATTGGATTAACATGCCCGACTACGCTGTTAAAAATCAATTACAAGCCAAAAACACACTACCATCTTATTTTTGGAACAGCTCAACAAAAATGAATTGCCTAAGCCACTCATTAAAACAAAGCCTTGAAACCGCTTATGCCCACCATATTCAACGCCTAATGGTTATTGGAAACTTTTGCATGCTTACAGGAATAAACCCTGATCACGTAGATAACTGGTACCTAGGTGTTTATATCGATGCCATAGAGTGGGTAGAGATGCCCAACACCCGAGGAATGAGCCAGTTTGCCGATGATGGAATAATTGCGACTAAACCTTATGCTGCAAGCGGTAACTACATTAATAAGATGAGCGATTACTGCAAAAGCTGTCAGTACGATGTTAAACAAAAAGTAGGTGATAAAGCTTGCCCGCTAAATAGCCTGTACTGGCATTTCATGAATAAACACAGAGACAGGCTAGAAAAGAACCCACGTATTGGTATGGTATATAAAAACTGGGATAAACAAGAAAAAACACTCCAAGAACAAACGCTGCAACAAGCAACCTACTACCTCAATAATTTAGAAGCGCTGTAAACAAAAAAGCCGCCTCGAATGAGGCGGCTAAGTAATCAGGGGAATATATACTTTAGAAGATTATTTACCTTCTATTAGATTGCTATTACCAATTTCAATTTTACGTGGTTTTAGCGCTTCAGGGATTTCACGTTCTAAGTCAATACTTAGTAAGCCATTGGCTAAATCTGCGCCAAGTACTTGTACATGATCTCCTAACTGAAATTTACGTTCAAAGTTACGCTCAGCAATACCTTGATGAATAAATTTACGCTCTGCGTTTTCATCTTTATTTGCTTTAGTACCTGTAACTTTTAATGTGTTATTTTCTGACTCAATGGTTAATTCGTTATCGCTAAAACCGGCAACGGCCATAGTGATTCTGTATTTGTCTTTATCGAGTGCTTCTATGTTGTAAGGAGGAAAACTTGGCTGCTTATCTGTATTAGCTGCCGCATCCATAAGTGATGCTAAATGTTCGAAGCCGATAAATGAACGATAAAGTGGTGATAAGTCTACTGTACGCATAATAATATCCTCATATTTAAGCGATATTTTGCATGTGCTCTTCTATTGAACAAGCTCAAGCAAAGTTTAATTAATAGTATAAATTTCAATTGTTTAAGTTTAATTTAGGACCCATCAGGCGTCCTACTTAGCTATATATGGACGGTAAAATTGTTTTCAAGAGATTAATTTTAAAAAATTAAAAATAAATAAAAAAAGGCACTAAAAAGTGCCTTTTGAAACCATAAAAATAAATGTTATTTAATAAATGTGCCTCGGATTGGGTAGTCGTTTTCTCTAGAAAACTTAATTCCACCTAGCAGTTGCTCTAAATCAGGACGAACAAATGGGCTGTTTGATATATCGACCATTTGAAGCTGATTTTTTTCATTAAGTACAAAAATGCCTGGCTCAGCAAATGGATGATCAGTTTCTGCATCACTGCGAGGCTCGCTGATATGTAGCCCTAAATCGGTCATTTGTTCGATTGTTAAACCATAGTAAATTGGGAAGTTAATATCTATTTTTTCAAGATGTTTATTAAGCTGCTCATGGCTATCACCACTTACTGCAACAACTTCAACACCAGCATCTTTAAAGTCTTTATGAACTTTAGCAAGCTCGTTAAGTTGCGCAGTACATTTAGGGCAGTGCTGGCCTCGATAAACAACAATCATTTTCCAAGGAGAGTCACTTACTCTATCAACTAAATCTACCTTATTCTCATCAACATCACTCACTACTAGTGATGGCATAATATCCGCAGGTTTTAAACTAGTGTTACTCATTGCGATCTCCTTTTACTGTTTCAGATTAAAAATTAATTTGCTCTTACCCATAGAGCTTAGGGTAACTTTTATTAATTCAACCTGAAAAGTGTAATTAAAAATCGATTATGACTTTAAGACCATCCCTTTATTTTTCTATAAATGGTAGATGCACTAACCCCTAGATAAGCAGCAGCAAGAGGAATATTGTCTTCACAGCTTTTAATTGCATTTTCAATCGCCCTTTTTTCAACTTGCCACAAAGGTTCTATATCGTGAACAGACATAGGCGATAGTTGAACACTCTGCTCGTTTGTATTGTGAACTGACTTAGCGGATATCGAATGCTTAACAGCGCCTAATCCAAATGAGCTTGGTAGCATGTCTTTTTCAATTACATCGCCATCATTAATAACGACGGTGTTTTCAATTACATTTTGTAGTTCGCGAATATTTCCTGGCCAATCGTAATTACAAAAAAGCGCCTTAACTTCATCAGAAAAACCAGTGAAATGCTTTGCATTACTATCGCTTTTTTGTTTCAAAATATACTCAGCAAGCAGTAATATATCGCCTCCGCGTTCTCTTAAAGGGGGGAGCTTTACGGGTATAACATTTAAACGGTAATATAAATCTTCTCTAAAGCGCCCTTCTGCAACCTCTATGATTGGGTTTCTGTTTGTTGCACAGACTAAACGAACATCGCTGTGTAATACTTCACTACTACCAACCTTACTAAAAATGCCTGTTTGTAAAAAGCGTAATAACTTTGCTTGTAAGTTAAGTTCCATTTCACATAATTCATCTAAAAATAAGGTACCGCCGTTGGCCACTTCAACAGCCCCTTTTCGATCGCTCAATGCCCCACTAAACGCACCTTTAACATGACCAAAAAACTCTGATTCAAATAGCTCAGCAGGTATAGCTGCACAGTTTATGGCAATAAATGGTCCTGTATTTCTCGGGCTTGTATCATGAAGGGTTTGTGCGCAAACTTCTTTACCGGTTCCACTTTCACCTGTGATAAATACACACGCTTTACTTCTAGCTGCACTATCAAGTAATCTAAAAACGGTTTTCATTGCCAGTGATTCACCAACAAAATCTTGATTTTTATCCCTGTTTTTAACCAATGGTTGAACTTTAACTTGCTCTTTTGGCGTCAACGCACTTTCTACTGAGCTAATGAGTCGTTGACTTGTGAAAGGTTTTTCTAAAAAATCAAAACCGCCTAAACGCATTGCTTCCACTGCAATATCAATAGAGCTGTTTGAGGTGATCATGACTACATTAGCAGGATTTTTCTGCTTATTTACAAATTGTAATACCTCAAGCCCACTTATATCTGGCAAGCATACGTCTTGTACTATGACCGCTGGCATTTTTTCTTTAATACCGACTAAAGCAGAGTACCCATCTGTAAAGTGTTTGCATTGGAAACCAGCCTGCTCAAGCTGACTTGCATATAAAGCACCACTGGCAATGCTATCTTCAACAATATAAACAAGACCTTTATCAATTATATCTGACACAGCTTTCTCCTAGATAGCTATACTATTACTCATTATTTGATACGCATCTCGGGTTTTATCCAAGTTGTGTTTAATAACAAGCGCTGCGTGCAAGTTTTCTTGTGTAGTTGACGGTGGCGAATCGTGTAATTGTGTTGCTAACGCAGCTAAAGCAGATGCACCATATAAAGCTGCTGAATTTTTTAAGACATGCATTACTTCTTTAATTCTTATAGTATCTTCACTACTAATTGCCGTATCTAATTGGTTAGCCATAGTAACTAATTCATCAATAAATAATTTAATTAAACGAGCTAACACGGTTGTCCCAACATCCTTTTCGAGTTGAGTTAATACATTTAGCTCGGTAATACTTTTATCGACAAACTGCTCTGATATGGGCATAGATAACCTTTGTGTAAGTTAAAACTTCGTACACTAATAATATGTAAGAGTTGTAGTTTAAGAGTAATTTGTTTTTTGCATTTTGCAAATCAAAATGAATATAAACATTTACAAAGCCCAAGTATCAATACTTTTAGTTAACGTTTGCGGCTTATCTAGCAGGTACCCCTGAGCTATATCGCAACCAAGTTGTTCTAATATTTGTAATTGCTCATTCTCTTCAATACCTTCTGCTACCGTTTGTAAACCCAATCGTTGAGCCATCGCAATAATTGCGCTACATAACGTAAAGTCTTCATTATTAGTTGCAATACCACTTACAAAACTGCGATCAATTTTTAAACCATCAATATCAAATTGACGAAGTAAACCTAAAGAGGCATACCCAGTGCCAAAATCATCAATCCACACCTTTACGCCTTCTTTATGGAAGTTTTCAAACGCCTTAGCTATTTTATCAGGACTATGAATGAGCGCTGTTTCCGTTAATTCGACTTTAATAGCCTGTGGTGGTATTTGGTGCTTTTCTAGCAAAGACATTACTTTTGCAAACACATCACCATCTAAGATTTGTACCGGTGAAATATTTAATGAAACAGCAATATCTGTCATACCAAACTGCCGCATATGTTTTAAATCAGACAAACATTGCTCAAAAATCCAGTCACCTAATTCTAAAATCATTCCCGATTGCTCTACATGAGGGATAAACTCATCAGGGCCAACAATGCCAAAGCGCGGTGATTGGCACCTTACTAGCGACTCAAAGCCGACCAGCTTTCCAGATCCCAATGATACAAGCGGTTGATAAACCATTTTAAAATAATTATTTTGCATTGAATCAGACATGATCCTCTCTAACTCATGCCATCTTGCTAGATTGACTGGTTTTTCCGATTCTAGGTATTTAAACGCACTCATGATTTTGCTCCGGTTTCACTCTTAGTGACTTATTATATTAAAGAGCAATTTACAGGCCATTTAAATACAAAAAAACAGAAATAAAAACCAATATATTCAGGTAGTTAAATTAGAATATTAAATGGATTTACTTCTCCCATTTCATTCGCATTTTGCAATTCAGTTTGCAATGCAGCTACATTGGCAATGTGAGCGCTTAATCGAGCTTATAAAACACAGATAAGCCAGTTAATAGATACTGACCAAAGCTAATATTAGCAATTGTATATGAGAAAAGAGAAAGCTTTGATAAAATCCTGTTTAGGTTAAGCACCATCTAAATTTAAGAGAAAATAAATAATTTTATGGGGAGGGATAAAAAATTAAATTGGTGGTAGGAACATAAAAAAACGCAGGCAACTATAAATAGTTACCTGCGCAAAAGTCTCTAGTTTGAAAGAGTGTCGTTATTTTCGTTTTTAGAAGCAGTTACATGTTGTGCATAGTTGGTATTTTGCGAGTCAAACGTATTACTCATCAACTGAGCGTTTTCAACATCAGCTTGTGTAAAAGTAATTGGCTGAATATCTGCCAGCGGTTCAATCGAATCGCTACCTCGTAAAACTGTTATACCTATTACTAAAGTGGCAACAAGCAAAATTGACAAAACCATAATTTCAGGTGTTAGTACCCAATTGTTACCTTTAGGCTGTTGTTTGGCTTTTGTGTTTGTTTGCATATTGCACCCCTTAAAAATTTAACTAAATTCGTCTTGATTTGATATTTAATATATTGCGAAAGTCGTGCCAACCAGATAACAACTTTACAAAAAAGTAAAAACCTTACAAAATCATGTCGTTAAAATAAATTAAAGGTATGATTGAGTATTTAAATAAAGTTCATAACATTTTATTTTTATTTTGAATTGCAATTTGCGAATCAAATTAAAAAAACACACACTAAAAACACTCATTAATTACTAAAAAATAAATTTAACTTACCCCTAAAATACTAGGTTAATTTCTCCGTTTATCAAGTTTTATGCAACACAAACCCACTTTTTATATTGTCTGTTGATCTTTGCGGATTAAAATTCGTTCAAACTACAGGCGGTTTAATCGCGGCGCGAGGTTTATAACCTAGCGGGATCGGTAACTGCTCCTGCGTTACCCTACTGACTTACATCGATGTAAGACCGAGCAAAGCTTCCGCGTTCTGCTCACGCCCCTTACCCCTTCCCTACATGCATGTTGGCAACAAAGAGTAAATAGCCCTTAGGAAGAAACCTTTGGGCAGCGCCTGTTTGGCATTAATGCTACGTTATCGCCCATTTATGGAAAATAACCACACTGCATAGGCTCAACTTTGCCTAAATACCAAACACACTGCTACAAACTTAACCCTAAACGTTTAACAAACCCTAGCCTTCATTGCTCAACTCAGCTTTTCCCACACTTGCGCTAAACGAGAGAGCTTTAAATGTTTAGATTCAATAACCTGCTCTGGGGCATATTTATCAAGTAATAAATAAAGTGTCTCACTTACAATTGGCTTAGCTAAATAGTCATTCATCCCCGCGTCTATAAATCGCTCTTTATCACCATGAATCGCATTTGCAGTGAGTGCTATTATGGGGGTGGTTATACCTAACTTTCTGATTGCTTTAGTTGCAGAAATCCCATCGAGTATTGGCATTTGGATATCCATAAAAATAATATCAATTTCATCGTTTTGCGCCTTTATTATTGCCTCTTGACCATCACTAACAATATGTACACGGCAACCTTTTTGTTCTAAAAACTGCCGAATTACAATTTGATTATTCGTATTATCTTCAGCAACTAATACCTTGGTTCCGCTTAACTGAGTTAACCCTAAGGGGCTTTCTAAAGTTTCTTTTTGCTCACGATTGGTAAATATAATATCCAAATGAAACAACTGCTCTTCTAATAAACTAATTGCCCGTAGTACATGGGATACTTTATAAGGGCCATTTAACCTAAGCTCTCTGTCGTTAATATTTTGCGGTAATAAGCTTTTACCTAGCAAATCTAGGATGAGTAAACACGGTGAATTAAGGGAGTTGTATGTATTTATACGCTCGCGTGTTTGGGCTAACATTTGAGGATCAGTTAGTACAATTGCATCAGGAAAACTATCGTACTTGGGTATATCTGGGCATACTTCGTAGTGTTCAAAAGTGATAGAAAACCGAGTGAGCGTATGCTCCAAGGCTGTTTTTAGAATTTCGTGACTTCCTACTATCCATACTTTTGGCTTTTTACTTCGTGCTGCAAACCCTTCTCTTAAAATTGAGTCAGTTGTGTCTATTTGCAGCGGGTAATTAACTATAAACTCGCTTCCTTTATTAAACTCAGAACTAACCGAAATATCTCCACCTACCACATCACAAATTTGCCTACATATCGCAAGCCCTAAGCCACTGCCACCATGCTTTCGAGTAATTGAATTATCGGATTGAATAAAAGGCATAAACATACTGTCAATTTTATTTTTTGCAATTCCCATACCCGTGTCTTTTACAGATATATAAAGGTTTAAATTATTACCTTCAATATGAGTGCACTTAACAGTAACCGTTATTACACCATGTTGAGTGAACTTAATCGCATTGGCTAATAAATTTATGACTATTTGTCTTATACGGGCATGATCACCAATTACTTGAGCTGGTACATCAGGATAAAAATCAAAAATAACCTCAAGCCCTTTTTGTAAAGCGCTTTGGGAAATTATATCTATTGCTTCTTCAATACACGTATCAATACTAAATGGCTGATTATTGAGTGTTATGGCTTGTGCTTCAAAACGTGAGTACGTTAATACATCGTCCAATACACTTAATAGCGCGTCAGAACTTGTTTTAATCATTTGTGTATAGCGCATTTGTTCAGAAGTTAAACCGGTATGATGCAAAATATCTGCAGATCCAATTACAGCATTTAATGGTGTGCGAATTTCATGACTAATATTTGCCATGAATCGGCTTTTTGACTCCGCTAGGGTTTCTGCCTGATGTTTAGCTTCAAGTAATATTTGCTCGCTTTCAATACGCTCTTGTATATCCACAAGTGTCGCAGCAATTGATGATAAATCACTTTCGTAGCCACCAACAATTGGAGTAAGTGTAATTTCGACCCAGTTATTTATACCTTGTGCATTAATTAAACGTATATCAAAGCGACGAATGTCACGCTTACCTTGTTTATAATCAAGTAAAGTGCTACTAATTTTTTCTACATCTTCTTTTGCTATAAACTTAATTATAGGTAAGCCAAGGCTCTCATCTACCTTGCTGTGTAGAACTCGCTGCCATGCTTGATTTATAAATAATAGATTGCCAAATGTATCAAGGCGTAAAACAATATCAGGGATATTATCAACGACAGAGTGATAATTATATTCTATCTCTGCCATTGCTTGTTCGGCTTTAACTCGCTGCGTAATATTAGTTTCTATAGCGATAAAGTGCTTTACTTGGCCTTCATCATCTCGCACTGGGTTTGCATCAATAGCAACCCAATAAATATTACCGTTTTTATCGTAATTTGTAGTTTCAACTTGAAAAGGAAGCCCATTTTTTACGGCATGAGACATGACCTTACGGCTTTTTTCACATGTTTTTGGCCCTTGCAGTAAATGACCAGGACTGGTGCCTATAACCTCATCACAGGTGTAACCTGTAAGTACTTCAAAACTATTGTTAACCCACTCAATTACGCCAAATTTATCTGTAATTATCACTAAGTTATTTGTATGGCTCGCAACAAGCGATAAGCGTTTTACATATTTTTGCTGTTGTGTAAGCAAAAGTTGTGAGTCTTTATGACGTTGAATGTCATAGAGTGAACCTATAAAACCGCTTTTTTCATCATAAACTAGCCTCAACTCAAACCAGTTTAAGAGTCCGTGACTATTTTTTATTTGTATTTCTACACTAGGAGTCTGCTTTCCTTCAAGCAAACAACAACTGTATGCAACAAAATGCATAATATCATCGCAATTCATTAACTTAGTAATATTAGAACCAATTAATGAATCGCTTGAGTAACCTAGTTTCTTCTCCCATGCTTCGTTAATATAGGTAAGATTTAAATGTTTACCACACTCAAAAATACATTCATCTAAAATAGCTAATAGCTTTGCTTGACGTCGATTACTATTGGAGAGCTTTTCGACCAATGCATATTGGATTTGCACTTGTAGTTCATCGTTGTTATCCATGCTCTCTCCAATGCTTAATAAAAGTTTTACTATCACAAACTCGCGCATAAAGAGGAAAAACCTCTTCACAGTAAAAAGTTTGTTCAAAAGGAGTGCGACTCGATGTACAGTCACTTAAAATAGTGACGTTAAAACCAAGTTCAACAGCCGTTCGCGCAGTTGAGTCAATACAAATAGAAGTCACCGTACCGGCTAAAATTACATTAGTGACACCATGTTCTTTGAGCTTTTGCGCTAGAGCAGTATGTGTAAAAGCATTTAAACCTCTTTTCCCAGGCACCACTTCTATAACATTGCTAAAAAAATCTAGCTGCTCAATGGTTTGAGCGCCGTACGAACCTGCTTTAAATGCGCCCACATCTGCAATAGCTTTTAATATGCCAATCGGATTTTTAAGCTCACTGTAGTTTTGTGTAAAATGAATGGGTGTATTAACAACTAGCGCAAAATGCTCTGCACAGGCGGTCAATAAAGAGAGTGTATTTTCTACCACGCCAGTAATTCTTGACGACTCTTCAACTACGTCATACAAAATACCTTTTGGTGAAAAGTAATCATTTTGAAAACCAATCAAAATAAGCGCTGTTTTAGAAAAGTCATGCATCATTGCCACCTTATTAACCAATTTAAGACGCTAATTGCCAAGGTTTAATAAACTTTTCAAGCACTGCTTTGGTCACTGGTTTTTGTAAATAGTGCGTAATACCTTTTTCAAATAACTCAGCTATCTGCTCATCCCCTGTTAGCCCAGTTAAAATAACTTTGGGTGTATCATTATTAGGGGTATTTTGACGCACCAATTGCTGTGCTACGTCACTGCCAAACATTCCTGGCATGCGCTCATCTAAGAGCAGTAAATCAAATGGTTCATTTTGAGCAAGCGTTAAGGCACTAGCGCCATTTTCTGCACATGTTACTAAGCAGCCCAGCATTTCGAGCATCACTTTTGTTGCAATTTGACTTGGTAAGCTATCATCCGCCACTAATACAGATAAACGTGTTTGCGTATGAAATGTTGTTAAAATGGTAATGAGGTCAGTATCAAAAAATGGCCAACCTAATATTTTTTTAGATAGTTTGTTCTCTTGGCTCAGCTCACTAATGTCGCTAATAGTGCATAACTTTATGTGTCTATTTATGCTGTCACCATTTAGTTTATCAGTTAGCGCATCACCACTAAGGTGACGTAAATCCTCAATCTGTACCGTTTCCTTAAAAGTGCTATTGAATAATTTAAAATTTAAGCCAAAGCGCTCATGGGTATTATCCGATGTTATTAAACAACTTTTAAATAACGCCTCACAATCAGTTAGAACGTCTATATTTTGGCTAATATCAAGTGCCAAACTAACAGACTCTTTTGTTGCTAAAAGCCCATGAAAATCCAGCGTGCTTACTTGCTCAGAATCATCAATCTGGTAATGAAGGCTAACCCCTTGTATATTTGCTTCTAGGTTAAGTAAAAAGCTCTGCTTTACAGATGCTAGCGCTGGAATCAGAAATTCCTCGCATTGCGCAATCATTTGCTCAAGAGGGATTTGCAAACAAACGTAGTTACATTGCAACTTGTTAATTAAAGTAACTGAAAAATTTCGATTTTGGGTTTTACAATATTTACCGATTACCCCTTGGATAATTTCTAAAACGTGACTATTAATATTCATAAAGTATTCTCGTTAACCCAATGTATACCTCTTAATCATCAAGTTATGTGCCACAAATTAGTTCTTGTAAACACACTTGCATTCATATACTTAAGTATTAGACAGACAGCGCTTTAGTTTCTCATTCGCATTTTGCAAATCATATTGATATGCAATATATGATTTATAGTTTTTATTAGAATGGTGTAATCGATTTTTTTTGCTTTAAATAATTTTTCAATCATTTAAACTGATTTTAATCAAATTGAGGAGAAAGCTATGTTAACTGTAATTTTTGGCCGTGAAGGTTGTCCATATTGTGTTCGTGCAAAAGATGTTGCGGAGCAACTATCAAATGAACGTGATGACTTTAAATTTCGCTACATCGATATAATTAAAGAAGGCATTAGTAAAGCCGACCTTGAAAAGTCAGCTGGTAAACCTTGCCCTACCGTTCCACAAATTTTTGTGGATCAAAATCACATCGGTGGATTTACAGAATTTGAAGCTTACGCAAAAGAAAACCTAGGCTTGTACAAATAAGCGTTGTATTAAATATGTTAACCAGTTTAATAAACCCCAAATCAAACTGGTTAAATTTCGACCAACATCAAACACATAGAAATTAGTTTCAATTTATACAAGCATTTGCCTCGCGAATCCTATATAATGCGCGCCTCTTTAAATTCGTTGAGGCGTATTAATGTCAGAACCAGTCACGTTTGAATCTCTAAATCTTTCTCCTGCAATTTTGAAGGCAGTTGAAGAGTTGGGTTACAAGACACCATCTGAAATCCAAGCTCAATGTATACCGTTATTGCTAGAAAGAAAGGACGTACTGGGACTAGCTCAAACGGGTACAGGTAAAACCGCAGCATTTGCACTGCCATTACTAAATAATATTGACCCGTCTGTGAAACAGCCACAGATCCTTGTACTCACACCAACACGTGAGCTTGCGATCCAAGTTGCTGAGGCATTCGAACAATATGCTAAACATGTTCGTGGTATTGAAGTATTGGCACTCTATGGTGGCCAAAGCTACAGTATCCAATTAAGCGCACTTCGTCGTGGCGCTCAGGTTATTGTTGCAACTCCAGGTCGTTTAATCGATCACATTAACCGTGGCACTATCAAGTTTGATGCTCTACAAGCACTTGTACTTGATGAAGCCGATGAAATGTTACGTATGGGCTTTATCGATGATGTAGAAAGCATCATGGAAAAAACACCGCGCGAAAAGCAAACATGTCTTTTCTCTGCGACTATGCCTAAGCAAATTCAAAACATCAGCAGCAAGTATATGAATAACCCTGAACAGGTTCATATTTCTGCGCGTAACTCTACAGTATCATCTGTTGAGCAAGTGTTTTGGAATGCAAGCGTACATAAAAATAAAGCAATTGTTCGCTTCTTAGAAGCTGAGCAATATGAAGGTGCTATTGTTTTCGTACGTACGCGTAACGATACAGTACAACTTGCTGAGTTATTAGAGCGCGAAGGTTTCTCTGCTGCTCCACTTAACGGTGACATGAACCAGCAAGCACGTGAACGCACTGTAGATCGCTTAAAAAGTGGCATGCTAAACATTGTTATTGCAACAGATGTAGCGGCACGTGGTCTTGATGTTGACCGTTTAAGCTTAGTTATCAACTACGATATCCCACAAGATTCTGAAGCCTACGTTCACCGTATCGGCCGTACAGGTCGTGCTGGTCGTACTGGTAAAGCAATCTTATTCGTAAAACATAACGAACGTTATTTACTTAAAAATATCATTCGTCATACGAAGTCTGAAATTGCTCAAGTTGAATTACCTACAGCAAAAATTGTTGAAGAAAAACGTATCGAAGCGTTACAAGCAAAATTAACTATTGCGCTTGAAAACAAAGACATCACGTTCTTCAATGAAGTAGCTACTAACATGGCCGAAAAACTTGATCTTCCTCTTGAAAGCTTAGCGGGTGCGTTACTGTGTTTAGCACAGCAACAATCGCCAATTAAAGTTGAAGAAGTTAAGATTCAACCTCGTGAACGTAACGAGCGTAACGACCGCAATTCACGCAACGATCGTGGTGACCGTGGACGTCGTAACGAACGTGGCGGCGAACGTGGTGGTGAACGCGCTGAGCGTAAACCTCGCGAACGTAACAGCCGTGATGCAGGTCCTATGGATACGTACCGTATCGAAGTAGGTCGTGAACATGGTGTTCAGGTTAAAAATATTGTTGGCGCTATCGCTAACGAAGCTGACATCTCAAGCAAGTTTATTGGTGATATTCGTCTACACGACAATCACAGCACGGTTCAATTACCGCAAAACATGCCTAAAGATGTACTTGATCACTTCCAAAAAGTGTTTATTTGTAAACGCCCTATGGGCTTAACAATTACAACTGATCAAGGTCCTGCTGAACCACGTGGCGAACGCTCTGAGCGTCCAGGTGGTGATAAGAAACGCAGCTTTAATAAAGATGACGGCGCACGCGGTGATAAGCGCAGCGGTCCTCGTAAAGAACGTCGCCCTGTAAGCTTCACAGCTAAATAAGCAACGACTCTTTAATAAAAAAACCTTGCCACGAAAGTGACAAGGTTTTTTTGTTTTTAAGCTGCTGCTACAGTGAAAACAAAGTAAACTTTCGCGTCAATTCAATAGCGGCTTGAGATAGTTTTTTTAGCCTGAGTTCGGGTTGCTTAATGCCTATAAATACATTTCTCTGATTTTTAAAATAACAAAAATTCTGTAAACTAGACAAAGGCTATAGTTCACGGACGAATTAAAAATTGAAAAAGATTTACGACAACTTGCTCTTTGTAGCAATAGTACTCCCCATTTTATTATGCATCACTATACCTATTTTAATGGACTTTACAGATCCACCATTCATCTCAAATGAACTATACGACGCTGTTTTCTTTATAACCCTCCCTATTATCTGTTGTGCACTATTTATCTATTTAAATATACTTATATTCAATAAATATAAACGCTGCAGTAAATATAGAGAATCACTTAAATACAATTTCTCAGATACTAAAATAAAATTAGCATCCATTTTCATGTACCCATTATCCCCTTTATTAATCTTTGGAATACTCTATGTTTTTATCTCTGATCCTATTAAATTATGGGCTTACTACACACAAGGCGACTATTGGTATAAAGAATACATCCTGACCGATGTACAAGAGTGTGGCACTGAGTATGAAGATAGCTGTACTCGTTTATACTTCAAAGACCCTAAAACGAATAAGATTCATGATTTTAGGTGGTATGACGATAAGTCTACAATAATGAACAACAAAAATGATTATGTGTATATTGTTGGAGAGGCCAGCTTATTTGGCTATATAGTGAGAGATTTAGAAAGATAACTTAGACTTACTTTTACATTACAGGACTTTTATTTAAAAACCTCACTCAAGTGAGTGAGGTTCATAAAGGTTTAGGCTAAGGCAATGCTGGATAAATGTAGCTTGCATCTAAACCTAAAGGAATACCAAGTGCCCAATAACCTAATAAAAAGATACTCCAGCCAATCATAAAGGCAATTGAGTACGGCAGCATAATAGCAATTAAAGTGCCTATACCGGTGCCTTTGACATACTTTTGACAGTACACCACCACTAATGGGAAGTATGGCATTAACGGTGTAATAATATTAGAGCTTGAGTCACCTACACGATAAGCGGCTTGAGTTAAGTCTGGCGAAATGCCAAGTTGCATTAACATCGGTACAAAAATGGGGCCAAGTAACGCCCATTTTGCTGAACTTGAACCTACAAACAAGTTAACAAAGCCAGTTAAAAAGATAATGCCTACAACCGTTACTGCACTTGGCAATTCCATCGCCTTTAATAACTGCGCACCTTCAATTGCGAGCAGTGCACCTAAATTTGATTTACTAAATGCAGCAATAAATAGCGAACAGAAAAACGCCATGACGATATAATATGCCATGCCGCTCATCGCTTTACTCATAGCATCAATCATATCTTTTGAAGTATTAAAGGTACCTACCGTAAAACCATATACAGTGCCTGGGATCCAAAAAAGTAAAAATATTAGTGGTACAATTGATTGCATTAAAGGAGAGCTAAAATTAGTAAGGGATCCGTCACTACTGCGCATTGCAGAATCGTCTGGAGCAGAGACAAATGCTAATAACGCAAGTCCAGCAATCATCACGGTACTGGCTATATAAAAGGCACGTTTTTCATCACTACGTGCATCTTCAAATACAGGTAAATCCTCTTTAGCACCATCAACTGCTGTTTTTTGTAAACGTGGTTCAATAATTTTATCGGTAATGTACCAGCCTAATGCCACAATAAATAAGCTAGATGCTGAAGCAAATGCCCAGTTATTTAACGGGTTAATTGTTATTGCAGGATTAATTATTTGCGCCGCACTTTGGGTAAAGCTTTGTAGTAATGGATCAATCCCTGATGGAATAAAGTTAGCCCCAAAACCACCACTGACTCCTGCAAATGCAGCTGCAATACCCGCAAGCGGATGGCGTCCTGCTGCATAAAATATAACACCGGCAAGTGGAATAACTAATACATAACCTGCGTCAGTAGCGGTATGGCTCACAATGGCCACTAAAATGATTGAAGGCGTTAATAGCTTTTTAGGAGTAACTTTAAGCATTAACTTAAGGCCGGTATTAATAAATCCCGAATGCTCTGCAACACCGACACCTAACATAGCTACTAAAACGACACCTAAGGGAGCAAAGCCAGTAAAGGTTTTTACCATAGAGGATAAAAAAGTAGCGAGCGAATCACTTGCCAGCATATTATTAATAATAATCGCTTCACCGGTACGTGGGTCTATTGCATCAAAGCTCACGCCTGAAAACCACCACGACAAAAACCAAATTAATAACATTGCAAATAGAAATATTACGGCTGGATCTGGAAGCTTATTTCCTACTCGCTCAACAAAATTTAAAAAACGCGCTACAACCCCTGAAGGTAAAGCGTCTTGATTATTATTCATTTTTATTGTTCCTAAAATTTATTTTAGTAACAATATCGCATAAAAACAAAACAGTAAATTAACATGGGAATGTGCTTTAAAAGTTTTGGGCACAAAAAAACACGATAGTGATAAACAAATCGTGTTTTTTTGCCACTTAGGGTTAAGCGAGGGCTTTAACTTCATCCCACAAGCGTGCAACTAATGCCTTGTCTTCTTCGTTAAGCTCGCCGTTGCGATATGCTTTAACTAAGCTTTGCTCTACAGTTTCATTTAGCTCATCTATACTGATTGTCAGCTTTTCTACTTCGGCATAACCAACTGCAAGATCAAAATGACCTCGTAAATAGCCGCCAGCAAATAACTCATCGTCAGTTGCTTTTATTACTAAATCATCGAAGTACTGCTGGGCTGCATCGATATAGTTCACTAAACTCATTTATTAATCTCCTGGTTTTGCAAAGCACCTGTATTTTCAAGGTTTTGGTGCCCTACTGCATACATAATATGGTCGTTAAATCCGGTGGTTACTTTAATATAACCGGTTAATTCATCATCTAATTCGCCATCGCCTGTATCACAAATAAGGGGGCGACCATTAAGCGCTAGTAGTTTTGTTTTTGTTGCTACTACAATAATATTTTCTTTGCCAATTGCGCGTATAAGCAAAGGACTCAATTGCTGGTTACCACGGCCAAATATATGCCCTTGCCCGCCAATGAGCGTAATGACTAACTTAGTACTTTGATCATGTGTAAGCTCAAGCAATTGCTTAGCCGTTAAATCTTGGGCAACTAAGGTTTGATCTTTTATTAAATCAACACCAAGTAACGTATTTTCAAGCCCCATTTCTTCCATTATGGCTTCAACCGTTGAGCCGCTACCCATAATATAAAATGTGTCTTCATCCATTTGCGATACAACATGCGCTGCAATGTCGGCAAGTACGAGTTCGTCGGTTTCTTTACCGCCATTTTTAACCGCTTGCATATAGCGTACTTCGCTAGGTGTTTGCATTTCGCCGTAGCGTTTGGCTTTTACTGTGCCTTGCCTGAAAGCATCTTCATCTATATCCATTACATCTGCATCGGCTAAGGTAACTAACTCCCCCTTAACCAGCATTTCGACTACGCGCCCTGCAGCCTTTGGCGTGATAGCGTAAACACCAGAATGAATTTTACAACCTGCGGGAATACCAAGTACGGGAATGGTATCCTCTATTGCATGGCAAATGTTACGTGCTGTACCGTCGCCTCCGGCAAATAAGACTAAATCAACACCAGAGTTTTTAAGTATTTTTGCGGCTTGTTCTGTGTCATCTGGGGTTGTTATTGCAGAAGTGTTATATACAACCTCTACATTAAAGCCCAAAGCTTTTGCTGTTTGCTCACCCATGTCACCGTTAACAGTGTAAATGGTTAAGCGTTCTTTATAAGGTAATAGCACCTCAAGCGCTGCTTTTGTTCGGCTATTTGCTTTTGGCTCTGCGCCTAACTCTATTGCTTTTGCCGCTGTGTGTGCGCCATCACTGCCTTTTAAAGCGACTGTGCCACCTAAACCTGCTACAGGGTTTACAATTAAGCCTAATTTAAACGCCATTACAAAGCTCCTTTGGATGTTGCCACTTAAATTGCTGCGCTGTTAAGGGCCACGGTGTATTGTAAAAATCACACACTGCTTTTAAAAGTGACTCTGTACGAGAGTTAAAGCCATTTTCGATTAGCGATAATACCCGTGCATATACTCGCTGCTGAAAATCAAACCGACACGTTTGCTCGCCGTTTAAATTATCCACCGACACATTAAAATTAAACCCTGCTGCTGTGCTTAATAACCACTCTATAGCTTGGGGCTTTATTTCTACCTTTTCAAACTCAGCTTGTTTTTGTTTGTCGCGCCCATCAGGGCAGTACCAATAGCCGTAGTCTTCTAATAACCGACGTGCATCACCGGCCACCAGCCAGTGTGCTATTTCATGTAATGCACTGGCATAAAAACCATGCGCAAATACAACCTGGTGATATGGCACCTGCTCTGTTGCTGGTAAATACACAGGCTCACAATCGCCTTTTATCAGTCGTGTATTGTGACTTTGATAAAAAGTGCGCTCAAAAATTGAAATTAGATCAGCTATTTGATGCATAAAAATTGATTAATTCGTCTCGGTTACAGCGCCATATTAGCGCACTAAAAACGAGACGAATTGTACGGGCTTTTACAACTAAAGTAAAAATAAGGCGTGATAGTAAAATATAAGCGGATTAATCTTTCACTTTATTGATATTTTTAATAATACCTAAACAGTAAAGCGTATTGGCAAGTTCTTTACGCTGTGTTTTTTCACTTGAGGTTTTATTGGCTAAGCTAGTTAACATATCGTACCGTTTACGTAGAGTTAGTATATATCTGGCATGCTTACGGCATTCAAAACAACGTGTACAGTGTGAATCGACCCAAAAATCAAGTACCTCAAACCAATATTGCTGCTCTTGAGCAAAAAAAATAAATGCCTTAGAGCAACTTTCGCACTTCTCTTCAATATCAACATAAAGTGCCCGAGGGTCAATGGCATAGTTTTGCTTTTTTCTATCTGCCAATATTACCGTATTAGGGAAGTATTTAAGCCTCGAGTAACGCCAGTGCGCATTCTCTATCGCCTCTATTGTCACTGAGGTATTGGTAGTTATCGGTTTATTGCCATACCTTGGGTGATTTAGATACATAAGCAGCCTAGTTTAAACTTATGATTTTAAGGCACATAACATGCCATATGAAAAACAATAATTATACAGGCGTTCCTGCTTCATCACACTCTACAATATCGGTTTCGGTTAATGCCTGAGTGATCCATGCTTGCAATACGGGGCAACGCATAACAAAGTCACAATATTGTTGCGCCTCTGGCGATAACGTAATTTGATACGTTTTTAAACGCAATACAATAGGTACGTACATAGCATCAGCAATACTAAAGTCACCAAAAAACCACTCGTTTGGAAACACATCTTGTTGCTGTGCAAATATCTCGTCTATACGGGCTATGTCTTTTAATGCTTCGCTCGATAGGACTACTTTACGGGTAGCTCTTATATTCATTGGCACTTCGCTGCGCAGCGCCATAAAGCCTGAATGCATTTCAGCGCTTAGCGCACGCGCTTTAGCTCTTTGGGTAATATATTTTGGCCATGCAGCGCCTGATAAGTAAGCATCGTTAATATATTCACAAATTGCTAGTGAATCCCAAACCTGTAAATCGCCATCAATTAACGCTGGAACTTTTTGCACAGCAAAGGTCTTTTTTAGTTCACTGTAAAAATCAGGGGTGTCGAGTACCAGCTGGGTTTCACTAAACTCAACATCAAATTTACTCATTAAATACCATGCGCGTAATGACCAGCTGGAGTAGTTTTTATTACCGATAAATAATTGCATATTGTAAATACCAAAGTGAATAGACGCTCCTACCTTACTAGGTGATTAAACAACCAACAACATTTTGTTTAAAGTCTCTTTGCTAACGGTTACTTAAAGCTATTAATTACTCACTTAACTGCTTGTTTAAATGTTTTTTTAATAGTTGTGTATTACGCGTATTAGCTTTAAAAAACGCATCAAATATATCGCCAAAAAACGGCACTAAGCCGCCCACAAAGTCAATGAGCATATTGATAATCATCTTAGTCTTTATACGTTTACTCACACCTAAACGCTGCGCTTCTATAAGCACATAGCTTGATAAAATTAGCCCTGCGGCATCACCTATAACGGGAATTAAACCAATCACAGCCTCTAGGCCTATATTAAATTTAGTAAAAGGAATACCAATGCTGCTATCCGTTAACTTACTGAAACGTTCTAAGCGGGCTATTGCAGCCTGGGCTTTTATTTGTGAGTGTTCATTAATATTATCGTTCATGATTACTACCCTCCTTCTTGCAGTATATAGGACCTACTTGAACAACTCCTGAAAGGCTTTAAACTAAATTACAGACATAAAAAAACGCGGTAATCCGCGTTTTTTATAATTATAAATACTTAAACAGAGCCGTTAATTGGGCCGTGCTGATGATTTACATGCGGATTTTGTCCGCGTTGACGCAGTAAATGGTCCATTAATGTAATAGCCATCATTGCCTCAGCAATCGGGATTGCACGAATACCCACACACGGATCGTGACGACCTTTAGTGATCATCTCAACCGCTTCGTTGCTTGTATTAATGCTGTTACCTGGAATAGTAATGCTCGACGTTGGTTTTAGCGCAATAGAAGCAATAATGTCTTGCCCTGTCGAAATACCCGCAAGTACACCACCTGCATGATTTGATGTAAAACCTTCAGGGGTTAGCTCGTCGCGATGCTCAGAGCCTTTTTGCTCAACCACATCAAAGCCATCACCAATTTCAACGCCTTTAACCGCGTTAATACTCATTAATGAGTGTGCAAGTTCGGCGTCAAGGCGGTCAAATACTGGCTCACCAAGACCAACAGGTACATTGCTTGCCACTACTTTTACTTTAGCGCCAACTGAGTCACCTTGCTTTTTAAGGTCACGCATATATTCGTCAAGCGCTTCAATCTTACTTGCATCAGGGAAGAAAAATAAGTTATTTTCCACTTCATCCCAGTCAAACGTTTCCGCCTTAATAGGGCCAAGCTGACTTAAACATGCTTTAACTTCAATACCATGAAATTGCTTTAAGTATTTTTTAGCAATAGCACCTGCCGCTACGCGAATCGCGGTTTCGCGTGCAGATGAACGACCGCCACCGCGATAATCGCGCAAGCCGTACTTATGCCAATACGTGTAATCGCCATGACCTGGGCGAAATACATCTTTAATTTTGCCGTAATCTTGCGAGCGTTGATCGGTATTTTCAATCAATAAACCAATGCTGGTTCCTGTGGTTTTACCTTCAAAAACGCCTGCTAATATTTTTATTTGATCGCTTTCACGGCGCTGCGTTGTATAACGGCTTTGGCCTGGTTTTCGGCGATCTAAATCAATTTGTAAGTCGGCCTCTGTGATTTCAAGACCTGCGGGAGTACCATCAACAACGCCGCCTAATGCAACGCCGTGGCTCTCACCAAAGGTGGACACTTTAAATAACTGCCCAATGCTATTACCTGCCATTAACTTTCCTCATTCCTAATGACTACCAACAGCCAAGCACAGGGCTTGGCTATTCATTTTTTACTTATTTTGCAAAATACTCATCTAGCTGCTTTTTACTAATTACAAATACACCTAAGCCGCCTTGTTCAAATTCAATCCATTCAAACGGCGCGCCCGGATACAGTGCATCCATATGTACCATAGAGTTACCAACTTCTACAAATAACAAACCGTTATCAGTTAGATGTTCACTCGCTTCGCTCAATATAGTACGGGTTACATCTAAACCATCGTGGCCTGATGCAAGCCCAAGCTCTGGCTCATGATGAAATTCGCGTGGTAAGTCAGCCATATCTTCTGCATCAACATATGGTGGGTTTGCTACTATTAGGTCGTATTTTTGACCTGGTACACCGCTAAATACATCAGACTGAATCGGTAACACGCGATCACTCAACATGTAATCGTTAATGTTAATGTCTGTGACTTCAAGCGCTTCATACGATATATCTACCGCATCAACTTGTGCCTGCTCAAAAGCTTGCGCAAGTGCAATTGCGATACAACCCGAACCCGTACATAAATCTAATATACGGTTTACCGATTGTGGCTCTTCAAGCCACGGCGTAAAGCGGTTACTAATAAGCTCGGCAAATGGTGAGCGAGGTATAAGTACACGTTCATCAACATAAAACGGCATACCCGCAAACCATGCAATGTTTGTTAAGTAAGGTACTGGTGTGCAGTCGTTAATACGTTCTGCAATAAGACCCGCAAGTCGGTTTTTTTCTGTGCTTGTTAAACGCGCGTGCATTAATTCTTTTGGCGCATCAACAGGCAAGCTAAGCGCAGGCAGTAATAAGCTTACAGCTTCATCCCATGCGTTATCTGTACCATGTCCAAAAAATATACTACTACTTGCAAATTGGCTTGTAGTCCAACGTAACCAGTCATGTAAAGTTGACAGTTCTGCAACGGCTTCTTCGAGTGTTGCTTCTTCTATTTGTAAATCGCTCATATATTTTTACCTGTATTAGCTTACTGACTGTTTTGAGTCTTTAAGACGATTGCATTGCCTATCTGCGCTGGGCAAATTACAATTGCCCCTCATTTAAGTATTGTACCGCCTTTTGCGCTGCGTTTTTACGTTTTTTTGTTTAGGTAATAGTTATGAAAAAAGACACTCCATCACATTCGTCCCTAAGCAATGACGACATAAGCTTATTTCGTCAAACGATCACAGGCGCCAAAGTATTTAAACAAGATACTCATCGTTTTGATACAAAGCCTAAGGTGTCACAAGCTAAGCAATTTGCCCAGCAAAAAAAGCAGGCTCAATCTGAATTTTTCTTCTCAGACGTTTATATTCCCGATATAGACACCCACGGCACGGTTAAATATGTAAAACCTGGCCAAGATACTTTCCTAGCTAAACAGCTTCGCCGTGGTGACTTTGCACCCGATTTGACGCTAGATTTACATGGCTTAAATAAAGAACTTGCTAAAGACGAACTCGCTGGACTCATTCACGAATGTAAAAAGCAGCATTATTATTGTGCATGTGTAGTGCACGGTATTGGTGGCGGCGTACTAAAGCACAAAGTGCCTCAGTACTTAGTACAGCACCCTGACGTAATAGCGATGCACCAAGCCCCTCTCGAATATGGTGGAAGAGGCGCTGTACTTATTTTAATTAATTTACCGCAAAGTGATGAATTTAGACGCTAACTTTAGCCATTACTAGGATGTAACTACGTGCATATTTTTTCAATTATTTTTCCGCTCATTTTTATTGTGGCACTGGGTTATGGATGTTGTAAGTTAAAGTTTTTTAACGAACAACACATTGCGGGTCTAAGTAGATTTACTTTTTATGTGAGTTTACCGGCCTTTTTAGTACTAAATATGTCGCAAATAAACTTACAGCAAAGTATTAGCCTTTTTGCATTTTTGAGCTTTTACATACCTGTTTTGAGTGTGTTTGGATTAGGCATTTTAATTGACCGCTTTTACTTAAATAAGCCATGTCTCAATAATAAAGCAATAAATTATCAACAACACAGCGTATTTGGTTTGGCAGGAAGTTATTCAAATATGGTGTTGGTAGGTATCCCAATTGTTATAGCGTCACTGGGTAAAGAGATGATTGCTATTGCATTTATGATCATCACCTTTCATAGCACATTGCTATTTGCCCTGACCTTTTTAATTGGGGCAAAAGGAAGTGCTGAAAACTTCTCATGGTATAACTTTAGCAAGAGTATGGTGCTAAACCCTATCGTACTGAGTATTGGTTGCGGGTTGATCATTAATGTATCTGGGCTTAGCTTATATGACAATTTAGTAAGCAGTATAGATTTACTCGCCAAACCCGCTATTCCGTGTGCTTTATTTGTACTAGGCGCAAACTTAGTATTTTATAAAATAGCCTCAAACTGGCAGCCCGCGCTTATATCTTCATTATTAAAAATTATTATATTACCGGCTGGGGTATTTGTTGCAGCAACTTATGTGTTTGAGTTAGATGAGCAAATAAGAAATGTGCTAGTTCTATTGAGTGCATCACCTGTAGGGGTAAATGCTTACTTAATTGCGTGTCAGTTAAAACAGCATCAAGCAACGCTTGCAGGGACGGTGGTACTTTCTACTATATTGTGTATGTTGAGTTTTAGCTTTTGGTTGGCTATTTTGCTTTAAACAACTATATAACTAACAAAACTGCCATGAGCTATATAATTGTTTAATCAAATTACTTTAAGGCCGCTACAACAGATATTTCTACGAGTAGTGCATCACGTGCCATTTTAGCTTCCACACAGGCACGTGCTGGTGTATAACCCTCGGGTACCCATGCATCCCATACTGTATTCATATCAGCAAAGTATTCCATGCTCTTTACATAAATAGTCGCGCTAAGCATATGTTCTTTTGAACTCCCTGCTTCATCAAGCAGCGCCTCTACTTTAACAAGCATAGTTTGAGTTTGCTCTTTAATACCTTTTTGCGCGTCGGCGCATACCTGCCCACATAAATACACAGTGCCATTATGTTTTACTATGCGGCTCATGCGCGCACCTGTTTGTAAGCGTTCTATCGTCATAATACTTTTCTCAATTATTTAAAGATTTTCTGGGGCATTTATACTTATATAACTACTACGCTGGGTTTGCTCATCATAACTAATAACAGCAACAGCACCTGTATTAAAAATTGGCATATTACCAGGGCTTAATTGGTCCACTAAATAACTTACAATAGGCATGTGTGCCACTATAAGCCATGTATTGCATTGGGGATGAGTAGCAATAAGCGTTTCAAGATAGTCAGCAGCAATTTGAGGTTTGCCTTCGGGGATAATATCGGACGTGGTTTCGCTAAATTTAAATACGTTATTTTTAGCTACACCTGCAGCTGTTTGCTGTGCACGAATGTAAGGACTAACTAACAGTGCATCAGGGCAATGTGCTTTACTGAGCCAAAGGCCCATTTTTTCAGCTTCATCGTGCCCTGCTTGGGTTAAATTTCTACCTGCATCATCAGCCTGCATGGGTGTTGCTTCGCCGTGGCGCATTATTAGGATTGTTTTCATAAAAAATCAACCGATTAAAGAATATAAAACAGTAGCCAGTTTGCCCATTTGTCAGCTATATTAACAACATAAATCTATTTATTTCTAAATAATTCTTTCATGAGATTCAGGTAAATCTTTAAGCTGTATTTCGCTTTCCTGAAGCCATCATCTGTTGTTAACAAGTAAACGTTTAGTTTCAGGAGCATCATTTGAATATCAGCCGCAATGATAACAGAGCATACCGCGCCTTTACACTGGACAATGGTCTAAAAGTACTATTAGTGCAAGATAAAGATTCTACAAAAGCGGCAGCATCAATGGCAGTTAACGCCGGGCATTTTGACGATCCTCTTGATAGGCAAGGCCTAGCACACTTTTTAGAGCACATGCTTTTTTTAGGCACAGACCAATACCCAGATTCAGGCAGTTTTAATAATTTTGTTTCGCAAGCTGGCGGGAACACTAATGCGTGGACTGGCACTGAGCATACCTGTTACTTTTTTGATATTAATAACCAAGAATTTGAACAGGCGCTTACCCAATTTAGCCGTTTTTTTATTGCGCCACTTTTAAATTCAGCCGAAACAGAAAAAGAACGCAACGCAATTGAAGCCGAGTTTAAACTAAAAATAAAAGACGATGGTCGCCGTATTTATCAAGCCCACAAAGAAACGGTAAATCCAGCTCATCCATTTGCTAAATTTTCTGTAGGAAACCTACAAACCTTAGCTGACAGAGAGCGCTGTATTAGTGATGAGCTTCGCGACTTTTTTAATAGTCAGTACCAAGCTCAGTGGATGACTTTAGTTATTTGCGCAAACGAAACATTAAACACACTACAAAGCTGGGCACAAACTTACTTTGGCGCAATTAAGGGTAATAAAAACCTCAAAAAGCCAGAGATCAGTGAGCCACTCTATCGCAAACAAGACATAGGAAAAATACTTCATATTGAGCCGCATAAGCATATGCAAAAACTTATCATAAGTTTTGCTATGCCTAATATTGACGACTTTTATCGCCACAAAACAGTGAGTTTTATTGCCCATTTACTTGGCTATGAAGGCGCGGGTTCTCTTTATTCTATTTTAAAAGAGCAAGGCTGGATAAACGCGCTTTCTGCTGGCGGTGGTATTAATGGCAGCAACTTTAAAGACTTTAATATTAGTTTAGCGCTTACCGATGAAGGTATTGAATACTTCGAAGACATTATTGAAATGGTGTTTGAATACATTTGCTTAATTAACGATAACACCGAAAAATTGCCGCGCTTATACCAAGATAAAAAAAATCTATTACAAATAGCATTCGATAACCAAGAAAAGTCACGCTTGATTGATTGGGTCAGTAATTTAAGCATTAATATGCAGCATTACGACGAAGCAAATTACGTGCAAGGCGACTATTTAATGGAAGGCTTTAAAAAAGCGACCCACGAAATGGCCATGCAGTGGTTAACGCCACATAATATGCGCATCGTACTTATACATCCAGATGTAGAGCCTGAACATAAAACCGCATGGTACAACACACCATATAAAGTAGAACATATTTCACCTAATTGGCTTGATGCACTTAGCGAGATAAATAAACCGCTGAGCGAAATGCTGCTGCCTACCGCTAATCCTTATTTGACAAAAGAAGTGGTGTTATTTGATGTCATAAAACCACAAACGAAACCCGAGTTATTAGTAAAAGAACCCGGTTTTGACTTTTGGTTTAAACAAGACAACACATTTCGTGTTGCTAAAGGTCATTTTTATTTGGCCATGGATTCTGATTTTGCCGTAAAAGATGTAAAGCATATGGCACTCACCCGCTTATTTACAGATTTATTTATGGATAGCGTAGGCGAGCAATTTTATCCTGCAGAACTTGCTGGACTTAGCTACCACTTAACCTCGCATCAAGGTGGATTAACTCTACATACCGCTGGGCTTTCATCCAGTCAGTTAGAGCTTGTTGATCAATTAATAGATGCTTTATTTAATGTAGAAATTTGTGCAAAACGCTTTGCTGAATATAAAAAACAACTTGTAAGGCATTGGCGCAATAGCAACCAAAACAAACCAGTCAGTGAGTTATTTAGTATTTTAGGCGCAAAAATAATGCCTTGGAACCCTCAACCTGGGGAGCTTGCATCGGCATTAAAAAACACCTGTTTTCAGCAATTTAATGAGTTCAGAACAGACTTTTTTAAAGCACTACATGTTGAATCATTTTTACATGGTAACTGGCAGCAAAGTGATGCATTAGCCTTTCAAAAAAAGGTCGCCGAACACCTAAAAAACGCAGCCATAATTGAAGATTTAAGACGCCCCCTTTTTGAAATTAAAAAAGTAACTCGCTACGAGTTAGAACTTCCTTGTAGCGACCATGCCATGGTAGTTTACTATCAGGCGCAAACGGATTGCGTGGCCGAAAAAGTAAAAATGATGGCGTTAAATCATTTAATTAATCAAGATTACTTTAACGAGTTACGAACAACACAACAGCTAGGTTATTTAGTGGGCGCAGGTTATGCACCTTTTAATACTCGTGCTGGAATAGCATTTTATGTGCAGTCACCTAAGTTTGATGCAAAAACATTATTGCATCGTCATAACAGCTTTATTAAAAAATACCTTGATAACATTGATGCACTTGATGAAAACGATTGGCAACAGCAAAAACATGGCCTTAGTACTCATATTGCAGAAAAAGATAAAAACTTGCGTCTGCGCTCACAACGGTTATGGCTTGCTATTGGTAACAGAGATCACGAATTTCATATGCAGCAGCGACTTTTAGATGCCCTAAACGCACTAACACTAAGAGAAGTAAAAGTTTATGCACTAAGCCTATTTGATGATAATAGACCAAGATATGAGCTTTTAAGCTCGGCGAAAGTCAGTAAATCTCAAAATATGCCCGTTTACTCTCAATCTCTTTGACTCTAGGTTTAGCTTGTTTTAAATTATCATTTGTAAATTAGAAGTAATCAAAAAATGATAAAAACAATAATAAAACTAAGCATGTTTGTAGTACTTGCTTACTCATTTGAGCTTTTTGCCTTTGAGTCATCACTTAATTACAACTCAGACAATATACTTATACTAGCAAGCGCCATTATATCGCTTGCTTTGCCCTACCTGTTATTTGTAATCCATAAACTTAGACGTTCACGCCGCCAACTTCGGCTTTCGGAAAAACGCCTTAAAAGTACCGTAGAAGGTAGCGGCGATACACTTTGGGACTGGAACATAAAAACAGGCGAAGTTATTCGTATTAACGATAAGTATTTAATGGACTCAACTACGTTAATGGGGTTTCCACCAAATAAAGGCCTTATCCATCCTCACGATATTAATAACGTTGAGCACTTGCTAAAAGTGCACTTTGCAGAGCAGTCTGCTTTTTTTGAAGCCACCTACCGAATCAAAGATACTTTTGGTCGTTGGCACTGGGTGCTCGATCGCGGAAAAATAATTGAAAAAGACGCCAACTTATCCCCCCTTAGAATGACGGGTACCGTTCGCGATATATCACAGTTAAAATCAACTGAAGAGCGCTTAAACCTTTTTGCAAAATGTGTTGAGTCGCTTACTGACGCCTTAGCAATTTACGATAAAAACTTTAAACTGGTTGATATAAACCCTAGCTTTTTAACCTTGTTTGGTGGCGTACGCGAACAATACTTAGGAAAAGATTTTAGCCTATCTGGGTATGAGCCAAGCTACACAAACAGAATTATTGAAATAGTAAAAGAGCGCGAACATATTCAACAAGAAGTGAAGCTTCGTAATAGTGAGCGTATTTTATTACCGATAGAAATATCCATAGATGAAATTAAAAACGATCAAAATCAAATAACTAATTATGTCGTTGTATATTCAGATTTAACAGAGCGTAAAAAAGCAGAATCGCAATTACATAACTTATCGAATCGAGATCGCACAACCAGTCTGCCTAACCGAAATTTATTTTTTACTGATTTGCATAAACTAGTAAAACTCAATTCGCATCACGCCTTGCTTGTATTCGATTTAGATAACTTTAAAAAAATAAATGACTCGTTAGGACATCAGCTAGGTGACAGCTTATTAGCTAAACTAGCAATGCGCTTAAATAAACTAACCCGCGAAAATGATGTGTTTTATCGTTTAGGCGGCGATGAGTTTGCTCTGGTAATGTCTGACACTAACGACATACATGTAATTACACGCATGGCTAAACAGTTTTTAGCAGCCATTGCTACACCATTTAAAATGGCAGGCCACGAACTGGCAATCACCTCAAGTGTAGGTATTGTATTATTCCCTGAAGACGGCAATACGCCTGAACTGCTTTTAAAAAATGCAGATACCGCCATGTATCATGCTAAAAAGAAAGGTAACAGCTACTTATTTTTTAACGACACGATGAACCGTCAAGCCGTTAAACGACTGCAAATTGAAAACCTCATGCGCTTTGGTTTAAAAGAAGACCATTTTGAAGTGTACTACCAACCAAAAATGAATATTCGCACAGGCAAGCTAACCGGAATGGAAGCGTTAGTGCGCTTTATTACACCCAAAAAAGGCATTATTAGCCCTGGTGTATTTATACCTATAGCCGAGGAAACGGGCCAAATAATTGAAATTGGTGAAGTGGTATTAAACAAAGCCTGCAGAGACGTAAAAGAATGGCTAGATAGCGGTTTATTTAGCGGTCGAGTAGCCGTTAACTTATCAGCAAAGCAATTTAGCCTCCCCGATTTAACCTCTCGTATTGACGTTATTTTGCAAAAAAACGAATTACCTTCATACTTTTTAGAGCTTGAAATAACAGAAGGTACTGTAATGGATGACCCTAAAGAAGCCATTGCAATTATGCGTTCGTTAAGTGCCCGAGGTATTCATTTAGCAATGGATGATTTTGGTACTGGTTATTCATCATTAGCGTATTTAAAGCAATTTCCGCTTAATACACTTAAAGTAGATAAAGCATTTATAGATGACATGACCAATGAACGTGGCCGTAATATGGTCGACTCAATAGTCACTATTGCACATAACCTTGATTTACATGTAGTGGCTGAAGGTGTAGAACAAGCCCATCAAATTGATATACTCAAAAAGCTTAATTGCGAAACAGTACAAGGTTATTACTATTCTAAGCCACTATCAAAAAGTGAATTTACTGAATTTTTAAAGCAGCAACAAACTAAAGCAGCCCCAAGCTTAATTAGAAAAAATAAAAATGTGGCATCGATAAATTAAGGGCGCCATATACACGCATTTATTCCTACATTTCTAACTAAAGCACGACGATAATGTAGATTAAACAAGCACCAGGCTACTGGTCCAAATAAACCGCCTAAAATCAGCCATCGTTTAATTGGCATGCCTTTTTTAATGGTTTCTAAATACATTAAAGCTATAAATGCACTGCTTAGTAAAACTATAAACAAAGCTACCCCTTAAAGTTGCTCAAAAATAAGGCGATTATTCTAACGCTAACGTGATTAAATTTAAAGCAACAAATCCCCGCGCACAAAAAAGCCGAACCTGTTAAACACAGATTCGGCTTTTAAAATTATAATTTACGCGTTACTTTTCAGCACGACCCATAAATTTGTGTTCAACAGTATTAATACGGATACGGTCACCTGTTGAAATATGCTCTGGCACAGAAATATTTAAGCCAGTAGACATACGTGCAGGTTTTGAACGAGCACTTGCAGATGCACCTTTAATAGATGGGTCTGTTTCTTCAACAACAAGTTCAACACTTGATGGTAAATCAAGTCCTACTGGCGCGCCATCAATAACAATGACGTGTACGCCTTGCGTTTCTTCATTAACAAATAAAATTTCTTCGCTAATAGCATCTTTGTTTAAGTTGTAAGGCGTGTAATCTTCATTATCCATGAACACATACTCGTCGCCATCAATGTACGATAGCATTACTTCACGGCGTGTTAAATCAGCCAGCGTTAGCATGTCACTGTCTTTAAATGTTTCGTCAACTTTACCACCGGTTACCACATCGTATAAACGCATACGGTATAAACTACCACCAGCACGACCTTGCGGCACAGAGCGCACAATATCTTTTACAACTAAAACGCGGCCATTGAAGTCAATAGCAGTACCTTTTTTAACATCACTCGCCTTTGGCATGTGTGAATTCCTATTATTTTTTTGATTGGCAGAAACATACCACGAACTGGATTTTGTTCAACTAAAATTACGTTGGTTTTACGCTACATGTTGTATTAGCTTGTAAAATTTTAATTTATACTAAAATACATATAATCAAATGTGAAAAAAACTGCTATGGTAGCTTTACCGAGTATGACTTCAAGGAATGGATCATGGACCAGAAAAAAGTACATGAGTATTTAGTTAAAAAACCACTTGTTCAGGTTACAAAACCATTTGCGCAAGAGGTTGATGTATATAAAGTGAATCATAAAATGTTTGCGACTCTTGCTATTGGCAATGACGGTCAAACTAATGATGATGGTGAGGTTATTTGGTGGCTTAACTTAAAATGCGATCCTGATGAAGCAATATCATTGCGTGATACTTTCCCGGCAGTGATCCCTGGTTACCATATGAATAAACGCTTATGGAACACAGTAATTTTAGACGGCACAATTGCACAAAGTGAAATTGAGAGAATGATTGATAACTCATTTAATTTAGTCGTAGAAAACATGCCAGAAAAAGACCGCAAAGCTATCGCACTTCACTTGTAGCACTTTTTGGGCTAGGCTACTAGCCCATTAAAACCTTAAACCTTAAGCGTATAAATTAAATCGTCATATAACTTTTCGCCTATTGTATGCACTTTAAAAAGTGTATCGGTATGGGTTAAGCCACACTTACTAAGCACCTTTTCAGAACCAATATTGCCACGCGTTACGACAGCTTTAAACTGCCTAATACCACATTCTTTCCAAGCCCAATCAATCACAGCTCTTAAAGACTCTGTCGCGTAGCCTTTATTAAAATACTCTGGCAATAATAAATAACCAAGCTCTGCGGTTTCTCCGTCATAGGCAAAGCCTGTAACACCCACTGGTTGTTTTGTTTTATTATTAATAATGACTAAGCACAGTGGGTGGCGTGATTTAGTATTCCACTTAGGTAAGCGTATCTCAAAGCGGTTTCTTATCAGTGACTCCATTGGCATATCAAAACAATACTTAAGGACTTGAGGATCGCGATGAAGCGCTAGAAAAAGAGGCCAATCAGATTCTTCCATTTGGTACATGCTCAATCTTTGTGTAAATAATGTCATTAAGCTCCTCATTTAAATATTAAAAATCATAAAAAAACCGCATCTAAATGCGGTTTTTATAAACAGTAGAAACTTTATTCTTTTGTTTCAATCTCTTTAGTAACTTCAGGCTCAGTGACACTTTGCTCTTGTGGCTCAGTGCTTTGTACTTCAGGAGCTACAACCTCAACAGTTGCTGCATTATAAAAAGTAGTACCAGAGCTTGCCATTGTTACCAGTGACTCACATGGAGCAAAGTTAGCATCGCTGTTAGCTAATGTAGACATATCAGAGCTTATTTTACTTGCGCCTAATTTATCCATATAGCTAAAGGGGCCACCTAAAAATGGTGGGAAACCAATACCAAATATTGCACCAATGTCGCCATCACGAGGGCTTGCAATAATGCCATCATCTAAACAGCGTACTGCTTCGTTAAGCATTTTCGATACACATCGCTTAGCAATTTCGCTTTTGTTTAAACGTGGAGCTGGGGTAACACCCAATAGTTCGTAAACTGACTCATCAACCTTTTTGCCTTTTTTGTCGTATTCATAAAAACCACGACCGGACTTACGGCCAAGGCGTTTTGAATCAATCATACGCATAAATGCATCAGGGCCTTTAAAACGCTCACCTAATTCTTTTTCAAGAATTGGAGCAATTTTAGAGCCAATATCAATCCCTACTTCATCAAGTAGAGCCAGCGGTCCTACCGGAAAGCCAAACTCAACTAGGGCTGCATCAATCTTTTCAATTGGCTCACCCGCAAGCATTAAATTAGCAGCTTCGTTTAAGTAAGGCGCTAAAATACGATTTACGTAAAAACCGGCCATGTCTTTTACAACAATTGGCGTTTTACCTTGCTTACGTGCAAAGTTAACAACGCGAGCAATAGTCTCTTTAGATGTACCTTCGTGTGGAATAATTTCCACTAATGGCATTTTTTCTACTGGTGAAAAGTAATGTAAGCCAATTACATTTTCAGGACGTGCTGCCTGCGCTGCAATTTGCGAAATTGGTAATGATGACGTGTTACTAGCAAAAATTGTATTTTCTTGGCATTGCTGCTCTACGTCGGCAACCATACCTTGCTTAAGCGCAAGATCTTCAAACACAGCTTCTATTACTAAATCAATGTGTTTAAAGCCGCTGTAGTCTGTTGTACCTGTAATACGGTTCATTGTTAACTGCATATCAGCTTTAGACATAATACGGCGCTTAAGGCGCTTGTCTAAAATTTTGTAGGTGTAGCTCATTGCATTACTAATGCCCTGCTCTGCTACATCTTTAATACGTACCGGTACTTTAGCTTTAACAGCACTTACGTGCGCAATACCTGCGCCCATTAGTCCACCACCTAAAACAGCAGTTTTGCTAATTGCGGGTGCGTCATCATTGCGCCACTCTTTTTTCATTTCAGTGGTTGCAAAGAAAATACCGCGAAGCGCTTTCGATTCGTCACTCATTACAAGTGTTGCAAAGCTTTCAGCTTCTGTTTTATACGCTTTTAGCTCATCAAGCTCTACACTAGCACGCACAGCTTTAATAATAGCGAGTGGTGCTGGGTAGTGCCCGCCCGTTTTTTTAAGTACGTTTTCTTTAGCTTTTTTAAAGATAAAGTTACGGCCAAACGGGTTTGACTCTAGTAATTTACTAATATTGTCGAGCTTTGGCTCTTTTGCTTGTGGCTTTTTCTTAGTCGCAAATTCTTTTGCAACTTTTAGCAGCACACTGTGTGGTACACAGTCATCAAGCACGCCTGCTTTTTTAGCTTGCTTAGGGCGAATTTGTTTACCTGTTAGCATCCACTCAAGTGCTTTTTGAATACCAACAATTTTAGTTAAGCGCTGCGTACCGCCGCCACCTGGTAGTAAACCAAGTTGCACTTCTGGTAAGCCAATTTTTGTTAAATCGCTGTCGGTACCAACACGGTAGTCACACGCTAAAGCAAACTCTAAACCACCACCTAATGCAGCGCCATGAATCGCACTTACTGTTGTGTATGGCAGTTTTGTCATATCAAAAAATGCTTGATGGCATAGTTCGCTAATAGCTAAAGCATCATCACGCTTTTGAACGCTATCAAGCATTTTTACATCGGCGCCCGCGATAAAGTTATCGGTTTTTCCGCTTATAAATACCATGCCTTTTACATTTTGCGACTTAGCGTCTTCTAATAATGCTTTTAAGTCATCGGCAAAACTACTGCGCAGGGTATTCATTTTCTCCCCTGGCACATCAATCGTTACTACGGCAATTTTGTTTTCATCTACCGCTAAATTAAATACTGAATCAGTCATTACGCGCTCTCCAATACAAAGGCTGCACCTAAACCACCAGCAGCACACGCTGTTGTTAATGCCAAACCGCCACCACGACGTTTAAGCTCGTGTAAGCTTTGCGTAATTAAGCGTGCACCTGTTGCTGCAAATGGGTGACCATATGCTAAAGAGCCGCCGTTAACGTTAAACTTATCCATGTTAATTTCGCCAATTGCTTTGCTGCGACCTAAATGCTCTTGTGCAAATTTGTCTGAGGCAAACATTTTCATATTGGCAAGTGTTTGCGATGCAAACGCTTCGTGCATTTCAATTAAATCTAAATCAGCAAGCGTAATACCCGCTCTATCTAGTGCAATAGGCGTTGAATGAGCTGGGCCCATTAACATGTCTTTTTCTACGCCAATTGCCGAAAATGCAAAGCTACGTACGTAACCTAGTATTTCATAGCCAAGTGCTTTTGCTTTGCTTTCGCTCATCATAAGTACGGCCGCTGCACCATCAGTTAATGGTGTTGCATTTGCAGCGGTAACAGTACCGTGCTGACGGTCAAAAACAGGTTTAAGCTTGGCGTAGCCTTCAACCGTTGAGTTTTTACGAATGTTGTTGTCTTCTGAAATAAAGCTTTTATATGGCGGTAAATGCGCCGTCATTACTTCATCTTTTAACTTACCATCAGCCCATGCTTGCGTTGCAAGTGAGTGAGAACGATGCGCTAACGCATCTTGATCTTCACGGCTAATGTTGTGTGTTTTAGCCATTTGCTCAGCAGTTTGCCCCATTGAAAGGCCTGTTGAGTACTCTGCAACTGCAGGAGGCACTGGTAATAAGTCTTTTAAACGCAGTTTTGAAAATATTTTTAAACGTTGACCAAGCGTACGCGCTTTATTTAAATCAACTAAGCTGCCTGCTAGCTTTTTACTTACACCAATTGGCAATACTGATGACGAATCTGCGCCACCTGCAATACCTACACTTACAGATCCCGCCATAATAGACTCAGCTACATTAGCAATAGCCTGAAAGCTGGTAGCACATGCGCGCGATACAGAATATGCATCAACCGATACAGGCATACCTGTGCCCAATACAATTTCACGTGCAATATTTGGCGCTTCTGGCATTTGTACTACTTGACCAAATACAAGTTGATCAATTTCTGACTTATTGAAATTTAATCGTTCAAGCATTTCGTTAACCACCAATTTCCCCATATCAAGTGCAGGTACATGGTGAAACGCTGTTGCTTGTTTTGCAAAAGGTGTACGTAAGCCGCTAACGATGGCAATACGGTCGCCCTTTGGTGTTTTTAGTATGTTTTGCTCAGACATTTATGCTCTCCCGCTGACAGGTCTGACCTGTTTGTTTTCCTCGATTCTAAACAACCCGTGCCCTAAAGCCAATAGATAAACACAAATTTATATAAACAGTGTTTAATTACGACTATCACAATAGGCTTTTTTAGACGCATTTACAAAGTTTTGTGGTACGCTAAAATTCGTTAAAAAATAACGAACTATTTTAAAAAATACAGTCTAACTCTTGAGTTACCCAATTATAAACCTTATAAATAGGTCAGTATTTATCACCTAACACTATTAGGTACAAACCCAGCTGACGAGGACAGTCCACTTATTATGGCAGCTAACGCATTTTCACAATTAAAAACGTACTTAGATACACAAATCATTGGCCAGCCAGAGCTTACTCAAGCGCTACTTATTGCTATTTTAGCTGATGGTCACTTATTAGTAGAAGGCCCTCCTGGGCTTGCAAAAACACGTGCAGTTAATGCACTTGCTAAAGGCATTGAAGGCTCATTTCAGCGCGTACAGTTTACGCCAGATTTATTACCAGCTGATGTAACAGGTACCGATATTTACCGCCAACAAACTAGCGAGTTTGTATTTGAAAAAGGCCCTCTTTTTCACAACCTAATTTTAGCTGACGAAATTAATCGTGCACCTGCCAAAGTACAATCAGCACTATTAGAAGCCATGGCAGAGCGACAAGTTACCGTGGGTAAAAATACCTATCCGCTTAGCGAACTGTTTTTAGTTATGGCAACGCAAAACCCGCTAGAGCAAGAAGGGACTTACCCGTTACCAGAAGCCCAGCTGGATCGCTTTTTACTGCACCTAAGTATTGACTACCCTGGCGCAGAGCATGAGCTTGATATACTGCGTTTAACACGCGGCGAAGCGCTTAACGAGCAACAACCAGTAATGCAAAAAATTAGTCAAAGCGATTTATTTGCAGCGCGTAAAGAAATATTAGGCCTTTATTTAGCAGAGCCACTTGAGCAATATTTAGTACAACTTATTATTGCCACTCGTGAAGGCGCTAAATTAGACGCGCAACTAGGTAGCTGGATTGAGTTTGGTGCAAGTCCGCGTGCAACAATAGCACTTGATAAATGTGCTCGTGCTCATGCATGGCTTCAAGGCCGTGACTTTGTAGCACCTGATGACATTCAAGCTGTTGTGCATAATGTACTGCGTCATCGCATTATTTTAAGTTACGAAGCCCAAGCCGATGGCATTACTAAAGATCAAGTAATAAGCCGTATAGTTGAACTTGTAGCCGTACCATAAGTTATGCAAAAACAATTAGAAACCCAAGCATGGCTCAAACAGAGCCATAGCCACGGTGTTAATTTAGCACTCAAAGAGCTGATGTATTACAAAGCCAAAGCGCAATTGCTTGAACTTGCCCCTAAGGTAAAAATAAAAAACACCTTAACAGGGCAATACCTTGCACCGCACAAAGGCCGAGGAATGGAATTTGCCGAAGTGCGACATTATCAGCAAGGTGACGATATTCGCTCTATTGATTGGCGAGTTACTGCGCGTACCGGCGAGACTCACACAAAGCTCTTTCAAGAAGAAAAAGAGCGCCCTGTGTTTGTGTTCACTGATTTTTCTAACTCAATGCTGTTTGGCTCAAAGTTACTGTTAAAGTCGGTGCAAGCTGCGCATATAAGCGCTCTTGTTGCATGGTCGGCGTGTCAGCGCGGCGATAGAATTGGCGGTATTGTGTTTAATCAGCACTCGCATTTAGAGCTAAAACCCAGCGCCCGTGAAAAAGCCGTGCTTAAGCTTTGTCATAATTTATGCGACAACCACCAGCAAGCGCTTAACAATATTGATAAAACAGCCACTAACAACTTTAGCGATAACCTAAAGCGCCTTAACCATTTAGCAAAACCAGGCAGCTTAGTGTATTTAGTGTCTGATTTTAATGCTCTGGATGATGCCAGCTTTAAGCAACTTGAAATATTAAGCCGCCACTGCGAGCTGATTGGTTGCCACATAAGCGATCCATTTGAGCATCAGTTACCTGCGTTTAAGCAAGCCGTTACCGTTAATGCAAATGGTCAAGACTTTGCCCTACCATTAATGGATAACAGCTTTAGAGAACGCTTTGCTAAAAATGCTGAGCAAGCATTTAGCGCGCGCTTTAATCGCCTAACTAAATCGGGTCTTAATTTAATATCATTCAATGCAGCAACACCGCTTGAGCTGCAATTAGTGAGAAAATAACCATGCAAACCAATCCACTCGATGGCCTGCACGATATAATAGCGCCAAGCCAAGTTAATTGGTGGCCACTCGCCCCTGCTTGGTGGGTTATTATTGCACTGCTGTTTTTAGCACTGTGCGCGGCTATTTATATATTTTATAAAAAACATAAATTTAAAAAGCCTAAACGCTACGCAATACAATTGAGCCAAAGTGAGCAAAACCCTCAGCAACTGCATATTATTTTAAAACGTTTAGTGATTGAATATTACGACAAGCGACTTGCTGCGCAATCTACCTCTAAATGGTGCACAACACTTAATACACTCACCGGTTTAAGCTTTACAGAACAAGAAATACTAAGCTTGTATAACCCCAGCCAAAAAGATACAACACAGTGCGAAAAATTTCGCCAAGGTATTAAGCAATTTAAAATAAAGGAGTCAGTAAATGTTTGAATTTAGCTGGCCATGGTTATTTTTATTACTACCCTTGCCTTTATTACTTTTACTATTAAAACCCGCTGCAAGTAATGCCAGTACGCGTTTACGTATACCCAGTTTTGCAAAGCACAATTTAACCAGTCAAAGCATTGAGCCACACGCACGACGTTTAAATCCCCTCGAGTGGATAATTTGGTTATTACTTGTTACTGCTGCTGCCAATCCAACATGGTTAGATGAGCCAATTTCATTACCAAATGAAGGACGCGATATAATGTTAGCAGTTGACTTATCAGGCTCGATGACCGAACAAGACATGGCTTATAATGGCCAATATGTTGACCGCCTTACCATGGTAAAAGCTGTACTCAGTGATTTTATAGAGCAACGTCAAGGCGACAGGCTTGGGCTAATATTATTTGGCGACACCGCGTTTTTACAAACCCCGCTCACCCGCGACGTTAAAACAGTAAGTAAAATGCTCAGCGAAGCGCAAATTGGTTTAGTGGGGCGCGCAACAGCCATTGGTGATGCATTGGGTCTTTCGGTAAAACGCTTTGCCAATAAAGATGAAAGTAACCGAATTGTGGTGCTATTAACCGACGGACAAAACACCGCGGGCAATCTAAACCCAGAAGATGCCCTACTGCTAGCTCGCGAAGAAGGTATTAAAGTGTACACCATTGGTGTTGGCTCAGATAATCCGCGCGGCTTTAGCCTCTTTAATGTGGGTGGCTCTAGTGGCAGTAATTTAGATGAAAGCTTACTTAAAAAGATTGCCGATCAAACTGGCGGATTATACTTTAGAGCCAAAGATGTAGCAGGCCTTCAACAAATTTACGCAGAGCTTGATAAACTTGAACCTATTAGCGCTGATGAACAAACATTTCGCCCACAAAGCTCATTATTTTACTACCCGTTACTTATCGCTATTTTACTTATTAGCTTAAAAGTAATGCTTAGTACACTGCGTGCATTAAAGGAGCCAAACTAATGGATTTTGAATTTATTCGCCCCGCTCTTTTATGGTTACTCATACCTGCTGTGGCATTATTTTTTGTTGCCTTAATTAAGCATAAAAAAACGACTAGTGAGCAGCTAATTGCACCTCATTTAGCACAATTTATAATGAGCGAAGCAAACACTAAAGCCAGCCAGCCACTTTGGTTAGTTGCTTTGTTTTGCAGCCTTGGCATTTTATTTAGTGCTGGGCCTAGTTTTGAGAAAAAACAAGTTCCTGTATTTCAAAGTAAAAGTGCCCGTGTAATTGTTATGGATATGTCGTACTCAATGTACAGCACCGATATTTTACCAAATCGTTTAATGCAATCACGCTTTAAAGCGCTTGATATGATTGAGCTATTTAAAGAAGGTGATACCGCGCTTGTAGCTTACGCAGGCACGGCCTATATAATTTCACCACTAACAAACGATGCCACAACACTCAGTAATTTAATTCCAAGCTTAAGCCCTGAAATAATGCCAGACAAAGGCTCAAACGTTTTAGCGGGTCTTGATATGGCCAAAGAGCTATTAACACAAGCAGGTTATATTGATGGCGACATTATTTTAGTGACCGACGGTATTGACCAACAAGAACAAAGCGACGTGAGTAGCTTTACCAGTAACAGCCAATATAGATTAAATATTTATGGTGTAGGTACCGCTCAAGGCGCACCAATTAAGTTACCTGAAGGCGGCTTTTTGAAAGACAGATACGGCCAAATTGTAGTACCTACAATTAATGCCTCTCAGCTTAAAAATTTAGCATCAAGCAGCGGCGGTAAATTTGCTAGTTACCAACCTAGCAATAACGACATAAATACGTTTGCCCCAAATGCGCAGAGTGAATTATTGAAAGACGAAAAACAAAGCCACGCGCTTTGGCGAATAGATGCAGGTATTTACGGACTCTTGTTATTACTGCCATTTGGCTTGTATTTATTTAGACGCGCTGCCTTGTTGGGGGCTTTTTTAGCTTTTGGTTTTTTACCGCAGCAAAATGCGTATGCCGTAGAGCTCCCTACTCTTTTGCAAAATGCAGATCAACGTGCATTAGAGGCTTACAATAATAAAGAATACGATGCAGCAACACAGGCGCAATCGAGTGAGTTAAAAGGCGCGGCGCTATACCAGCAAGGTAATTTTGATGCTGCACTTAATGAGTTTAGTAATGATAAGTCGGCTACCGGTTTATACAACTACGGTAATGCCCTTGCCAAAGCTGGCAAACTTGAGGACGCAATTGAAGCGTACAAACAAGCCCAAACCTTACAAGATGACTTTACGCAAGCAGCCGATAACCAAGCCTTAGTTGAGCAATTACTAAATCAACAAGAGCAACAAGACCAGCAAGATCAGCAAAGCGACGGCGACGACTCTCAAGACCAAGATGATAGTCAGAAAAAAGATGAGCAAAACCAAGGGCAAAATTCTGAACAGTCAAAACAGGATCAGCAACAAAATGGTGATAAAAGCAATTCTGAAAAAGGCGAAAACGAAAGTCAAAGCTCAAGCGATGAAAAATCAGATAAAGAGTCTGAACAACCCAAAGATCAACAAGGTGAGCCTGGCGAGCAATCAGATAAGCAAAATGAGCCTGATATGCAAGCCCAGCCACAAAGCGAACAAGGGCAAAATAAAGACGCTGACCAGCCTAAAGAGGATGAGCAGCAACAAAGTAAGCCACAAGCAATAAGTGAGCAACCTGCCACTGATGAGCAAAAACAAAATGCTCAGCAACAAGCGATGCAAGCCCAAGCAAGTGAGCTCACTAATGAAGAAAAAGAAAAAGCACAACAGCTTAATCAACTACTTAGAAAAGTCCCGGACGATCCGGCTATTTTATTACGGAATAAAATGCAATTAGAAGCCCAAAAAAGACAATACAAACGTCGCCCTACAGGAGTCGAAAAATCATGGTAATGCGATTATTTTGCTGTTTATTGCTATTAAGTGCGATGCCTTCGTGGGCTGCCACCAAATTAGAAGCCAGCGTAGATAAAAACCCTGTATTAGCGGGTGAATTTTTTATGCTTAATATATCGGTAGACGATACAGTTAAAGGCGAGCAACCAGACACCTCATCGCTGTTAAAAGACTTTGTTGTAGGCCCAACAAGCTTAAGCTCTCGTACCAACATTATTAATGGCAGCATTAATAAACAAACTACGTGGTCAGTTAAACTAATGACCCGTACAGAGGGTGATTACACGATACCAGCATTTAGCGTTGCAGGGTTAACCTCACAACCTATTAAGTTAAAAGTGGCAAAACGCTCAGTTGATGCAGATAAAAATAACGAAATATTTTTAAAAACGTCGCTCTCGAGTAATTCATTATTTGTGCAAGAAGCCGGTGTTTACACTGTTAAGCTCTACCTTGCCAAAGAACTGCTTGATGGCAGCTTAAGCACACCAAGTATGGAGGATGCTCAGCTAACCCAATTAGGTAAACAAACTGAGAGTTATGAGCTAGTTGATGGCAAACGCTACCTTGTTATTACTCGTGAGTATTTGATTCAGCCACAAAAAAGTGGTGCCTACACGATTGCAGGCCCCGCTTTTCAAGGGCGAGTACAGCAAAATTACCGCCAACTGGAGGTATCTGCTCTTGGCGATGATCAGCAAGTAGAAATAAAACCAATCCCGAGTGATTATAAAGGCGCATGGTTACCAAGCGAATTGGTTAACCTTGATGAAGAATGGCAACCTAACGACAACACAGTAGAAGTAGGTACGCCTATAACACGTACTATTACGCTTACCGCGCTTGGAGTTACAAAAGAGCAATTACCTGAAATCTCTATGCCTACTATTGATGGCATACGCAGCTACCCTGACCAAAAAGAAAATAACAATGCAGTGCGAGACGGACGCGTTGTGTCGCAGCAAACTGCATCGTATGCCTTACTGCCGCAAAAACCAGGTACTTATACTTTGCCTGAAATAAAGCTGCCTTGGTTTAATACCAAGATGAACCGTATTAGCGTAGCTACATTACCAAAGCGTACTATTACAGTAACGCCAAGTACTACCGCGCCTAATACAGCCATAGCAAACCCACAACCCAGTACAAATAATTCACCTACTCTTGAAAATATTTCGAATCAAGCAACTGGCACACAACCTATTGAAACTAAAAGTGATACTCCTCTTTGGTTAATAGTTTTTGCCGCTTTAGGGTATATTTTATGGATTGGTACTGTAATTTTTTACTTAATAAGCCGTTCTACTAAAAATACGACTGAAAAATTACAGCTAAACACCCGTGGTACTTCTCAGCCAAGCTTAAATGAGCTTAAAGCATTAGCGAAAACACACGATGTAAAAGCCTTTTACACCGCATTAAATAACTTTTCTGTAAAGGTGACCCATAAAAATGTTGGCGCGATTGATGAGCTCTGCATCCGCGTAAACAGCAGCGAGCTTAATGGTCTCATTAGCCAATTGCAGGCACAACTTTACAGTAATAAAGGCGCAAACACGGATCTTAATGCTATTATTAAAATTCTTGAGAACTATCAAACTCAGGCATCAAAGTCGCAACAAGCTGTATTAAAAGACCTTTATAATTAATAACTACGAACCTTAGGTCTTTTTTTGCAATAACTAATAATTTTTAATTAAAAAAGTGCTTATGCTTGGAAAGAAAAAATCAAACAATCAGGTCTTAATCGATATGGCAGAGAAACAAAAGCGTTATGAAGCCTTGGTCCACGTTTACAATAAAGAGCTTTATCGCTTTGCTTATTGGTTATGCCGTGATCCGCACATAGCAGATGATTTAGTACAGGAAACGTTTTTACGCGCATGGCGTTCACTCGACTCTTTACTTGATCAAAAGGCAGCTAAACCTTGGCTGCTTACTATATTACGAAGAGAAAACGCACGCCGATTTGAACGTAAACAGTTTGATTACAGCGACGTAGAAAACGATACGCTTGTTGATGAAACCAGCCATTCATTAGACGATGAAATGGAACAAACGGTAATTCAACGCCAGATTGCACTGCTATCTGATGAATACCGAGAGCCATTATTACTGCAAGTTGTAATGGGCTGCTCTGGTGAAGAAATTGCAGGCATACTTAATTTAAATAAAAACACGGTAATGACTCGTTTATACCGTGCCAGAAATCAACTTAAAGAGGCTTTAAGCCGTGATGATGAACAACTTAAAGGGGCATCAAAATAATGGATGAACTTGAGTTTCGTCGCCGCACTATTGCGCAGCCAAACGACATTGACAAGGAGCTTATGGAGTTTGCTGACAATAACCCAGAGCGACAAAGTTTTATTAACGATATGAAAGATTTTGATAAATTCATTCAAGATTCTTTAGACATACCTGTGCCTGAAAATCTTGCAGACCGCATTCTTTTAAACACATCGTTAAAAGAAAAAGCACTCCAAGAAGAACAAGCAACTGGTAAAAACATGGTTGATGCTCGATCGCGTTTTAAGTTTGATCGTGTACATCTTGCGTTAGCAGCGTCTTTTGTAGTGGCGATTAGTGCCTTCTTTTTTAGTACAGAGCAAAATATTGCACACGAAGCAGGTGAGCATGCGCTTGCCCATGTGTATTACGAAATTAATGCGCTTGATAAAAAAGAGCCCATTAGCCTACAAAGCGTTAACGACAAGCTTGCAGTATTAGGTGGTCATCTTGATGAACTTCCTGGCGCTGTAACTTATGCCATGTTTTGTGATTTTAAAGGCGAAAAAGGACTGCATTTAATATTTGAGTCTGACTTTGGTCCTATGACGGTATTTATAGTGCCTTCTGAAAATAAATCATTTGGTTTTGGGGATGACAACTTCCGCGATGAGCGCTTTGAAGGTCACATTAATCGTGGCTCACAAGCTGATACTATTTTAGTGGCAAGTCTTGGAGCACCTCTAGATACATACAATGAACGCGTTACTGGCGCAATTCGTTGGCTTTAAAATAGACAAATTTACCGCTTAGTTTCTACTGAGCGGTTTTTTGATTATATACTCACCAACAAAGCGTTTCTTCACTCCCCAAAACCTCTGATTTTTAAAGTAATTAATTAAATTCCTAAAGAAAGTAAATTATAATCGCGGCTCGATTTTAATTAGGGAATTTCATGAAGAACATCATCGTTATTTTTTCATTATTGGCATTATTATGTACTGCCAGTTTTGATGCACACGCACGTAAAAAATTTGGCAGTAGTAAACGCGGACAGACACCTGCAACACATCAAACAGCGCAAAAAAAACAAACAGATACAACAACACCTAACGCTACACCTAAAGCCACATCAAATAAAAAAGGCATTATGGCAGGCGTTTTTGGAGGGCTTTTAGCGGGTGGCTTAATTGCAGCAATGTTAGGCGACGATTTTGAAGGTTTTCAGCTATTAGATATGATTTTATTAGCTGGCGGACTCTTTATTTTATTTAAGCTAGTAACGGGCTTTTTACGTGCTAATCGTGCCCCACAACTTGCCAGTGCAAGTACAAGTGCTCAGCAAAATGCCTTTAAACAAGCACCTATCGAGCAACCAACAAGTACCGGCTTTGCAAGCAGCGCCCCACAAGGTGAAAGTGTGCCTTTTAATTTACCACCTAACTTTGACGTTAATGGCTTTTTGCAAGGTGCCCGTAGTCATTACCATACGCTACAAACTGCATGGAACAATGCCGATTACACCACAATGGCTGAATACTTAAGCCCTGCACTTGTTGCCGAGTTTAAAGCTGAACGTGAAGCTATACAAAGCGTAGAAACAGAAGTGATGTTTATTGATGCCGAACTTGTGCGCGCAGATACAAACGCGCAATCGTGGCAGGTTAGTGTTCGCTTTAAAGGTAAGTACCGTGATTTAGGCGATAAAAAAGAAGAGCCTATTTTAGAAATTTGGCACTTAGAGCGTCTAATTTCAGACGACGCTCCATGGCTAATAGTGGGTGTTGAAGATTTAATTGATACTCAATAATTTTGTATTGTTTAAAGCACCGCGCTTTTAGCGCGGTGTTTTTTATTTAAAAAACAATCGATTTTCCACGTCCTGATGCTTCAGAAGCGGCATCTAGTTGGCCCTCTTTATTAATAATAACGTGTAAGTCACCAAAGTGATTCTCATCTATGGTGTAACCAATTTTTGTAAGCTCTGCTTTTACGCTATCGGTTAAACCTATGTGTGTTCTAATTATATTTTTAGGCCACAGTTGATGATGAAAACGAGGGCTATTTACAACCTGCTCTGCAGTCATATCAAACTCTACCGCATTTAAAATAGATTCGTACACAGAGCTAATAATTGTTGTGCCACCAGGCGAGCCTGTCACCATTTTAACGGTGTTGCCTTTAAGGAGTATTGTAGGCGTCATAGAGCTAAGCATACGCTTGTGCGGCTGTATTTCGTTAGCTTTGCCGCCTATTGCACCAAACACATTCATAACGCCTGGTTTGGCACTAAAGTCGTCCATTTCATCATTTAAAATAAACCCTGCACCTTCAACAACTACACCGCTACCAAACCCTAAGTTTATTGTGGTGGTATTTGCGACAGCGTTACCCATTTTATCAACGATTGAAAAGTGTGTAGTTTGCTCACTTTCTTTAAGGCCCGGTTTAATATTTTTGGTAGTCGAGATAGCGGTTAACGAAATGCCATTACTGCGCTCTTTGAGGTAGTTAATATTAGTTAATGCGTTGACTGGTACATCAAAAAAATCAGGATCGCCTAAATACTCCGCCCTATCTGCAAATACACGTTTACCTATTTCAGAAAGTAAGTGTACATACTGAGTAGAGTTATGCGCTAAGCCCGCATCTGGTTTTTGTAGCTCATACATTTTAAGCCACTGTAAAATAGCAATACCACCTGAACTCGGCGGTGGAGAAGTAAGTACTTCATAACCATTCCAACTCGCTTTAATAGGTGTACGTGATTTAGCGGTGTAACCTTTTAAATCATCTTGATTAATTATACCGCCATGTTGGTGCATAAATTTAGCAATAATATTTGCAGTTTCGCCTTTATAAAACCCATCTTGGCCGTTATCACGGATACGCTTTAGCGTTGCCGCTAACTCGGGTTGCTTAAATACTTTATTAGCTTTTACATCAGCAAAGTATTTTTCGAAGTTTACATTTATTTTTTGCTCTTTTAGGTGGGCTATATAATTGCTCACACCTTTTGCTAACTTAGGCGGAACTACAAACCCTTGCTCAGCCAACGTTACCGCTGGTTGTACTAATTCTTCCCACTTTAAAGTGCCATGTTTTTTATGGGCAAGCCACATGCCCGCTACACTGCCAGGTACACCGCTTGCGTGAATACCATATATTGATTTGTTTGCAATAACATTACCTTGCTCATCTAAATACATATCACGATGAGCCGCTGTTGGCGCTGTTTCGCGATAATCTATAAAATCGCCCTTGCCATCTTTTTGAATAAGCATAAATCCCCCGCCGCCAATATTGCCGGCTTCAGGAAGCGTTACTGCTAGTACAAATTGTGCCGTAATAGCCGCATCAACAGCATTACCGCCTTGCTCTAATATACTTTTAGCAGCATCGGCACTGAACGAGTCAGGCATTGCTACCGCACTTTGCGATAAAGGCTGCGCTAAAACACTAAAAGCAGCGAACTGTAAAACCAGCACACTTTTGACAATTAATTTACGTGGTGAAAAAAGCAATCCCATACAACATCCTTAATTTATTATTTTTTAGTTACGCATTCTTATTAATGCACGTCACTTAAGGACAGGTCAATCTTTATACTGTTGATATTTAATCATCTTTAAACACTTTTTGAATAAAGCACCGCAGGTAAGTCGCCTTGCTCGTCTGTATGTGTATAATTTTTTATAAATTGCAGACCTAGCTTTTTCATTATATTTATAGAGGCCGTATTATCTTTTAGTGCCGTTGCACTTATCGCCTTAACGTCATCTTGCTTTATAAGTTCATCACATAATGCTAAAGCCGCCTCGGTTGCATAACCATGCCCCCAACTTGCTTGCTTAAAGCGCCAGCCTATTTCAATATCACTGTAGTTTGGTGCATCAGTAAAAAAGCCCATAGGCCTTATTAATACCCAACCTATAAATGTATTGGTTTGCTTTATAGTGATACTCCACAGCCCCCAGCCTTTAAGCTCATTTCGATATGCGAGCATACGAGGCACTCCCTCATTTTTTATTTGCTCTAAAGAGGTAGGTTCACCTCGTGTTAAATACTGCATTACAGCCGGGTCTTGGTCGAGTTCAAATAATTGAGGCCAATCATGCTCATTCATTAATTTAAAATTTAATCGTTTTGTTACGGGGGCGTTCATTTTCATTGTTGTATAGTCTGCCTCGAATTAATTATCAGTCTCTAAAGGAGATAGCACATGAATAAATTAGCAGGTTTAGCTTTATTAGGCACTTTAATTACATTAACTGGTTGTGAAGATGCCAACGAAGTTAAAGAAGATGCAAAAGATAAAAGCGCACAAATGCAAGAAAAGCTTGGTGATGCATGGAACGACGTTAAAGAGACAACTAACGATCTTAAAAATGACGAGTCTTTAAACGAGCTATTAGAGCAAAGTAAAGCAATGGGCTTAGACATGTACGACGACGGCAAAGAGATTGCGGTTGACGCATGGATTAAAAGCAAAGAAGCTGCTGGCGAGTTAACTGAAAAAACTAAGCAAAAAGCGCAAGAAATTGCAGACGAAATTGAGCAAGCGCGTCAAGAACATAACGAAGGTTAATTAAACTTTCGATAATAAAAAAGGAAAGCCTCGGCTTTCCTTTTTTGTTTTGGACTATTTAGCCCAGTTATGCGTTTGCATATAGGGCTTATAAGCTCAAATTAACCTTTGTACTTACTCATCACTAAAGTCGCGTTTGTGCCACCAAAGCCAAAGCTATTAGACATTACAGTATTTAACTCAACATCACGACGCTCAGTAATAATATCTAAACCTGTCGCTTGCTCATCTAGCTCATCAATATTAATTGAAGGTGCTACAAAGCTGTGCTCTAGCATTAATAATGAGAAGATAGCTTCGTGAACACCTGCAGCACCTAGGGCATGACCCGTCATTGCTTTAGTTGCGCTGATCATTGGTGATTTACCACCAAACACTTCTTGTATCGCACCTAGCTCTTTAACGTCACCTACTGGTGTAGATGTACCATGCGTGTTTAAGTAATCAATACTATCTACATCTTGCATAGCTTGGCGCATACAACGTGCTGCACCTTCGCCAGATGGAGCAACCATGTCGTAGCCATCTGATGTTGCACCGTAGCCAACAATTTCAGCGTAAATGTGCGCGCCACGTGCAAGTGCATGTTCAAGTTCTTCAACTACAACAATACCGCCGCCGCCAGAAATAACAAAACCATCGCGATTAGCATCGTATGTACGAGATGCTTTTTCAGGGGTTTCGTTGTATTTAGTAGAAAGTGCGCCCATAGCGTCAAATTCCATTGCCAATGTCCAGTGTAGCTCTTCACCACCACCAGCAAACACAACGTCTTGCTTGCCAAGCTGGATTTGCTCTACTGCATTACCAATACAATGCGCAGATGTTGCACATGCAGAGCTAATTGAATAGTTAACACCTTTAATTTTAAATGGTGTTGCTAAGCAAGCAGATGTAGTGCTCGCCATAGTGCGTGGCACCATATAAGGCCCTACACGTTTTACGCCTTTTTCACGTAAAATATCAGCAGCTGCTACTTGCCATTTAGACGAACCACCGCCAGAGCCAACAATAATACCCGTGCGCTCATTTGATACTTGGTCGTCAGACAAACCTGAGTCTTCAATTGCTTGCGTCATTGAAATATAAGAGTAAGCAGCAGCATCTCCCATAAAGCGCATTGCTTTGCGGTCAACGTGTGCTTTAACGTCAATATCAATTTTACCCGATACGTTACTACGTAACTTATAATCGGCAAATTCTTGATTAAAAGCGATGCCGCTTTTGCCCGTTTTTAACGATTCTAATACTTCTTCTTTGTTGTTACCTATACTTGATACAACACCGATACCTGTAATTACAGCTCTTCTCATGGGTAATTCCCTTAGCTTAATACTTAATTGCATTCTATTTTACGCGAATTTAATCACCTAAGTGGTCAGCTTTCTAGCGTACACTTGTACTCTGAACTGCTAGCTTATAAATAACGCCAGACTATTTCAAAGAAAACCCGTAAAATAATTAAAAAATATATCTATAAAATTAAAAAATCATGATCAAAAATGCACATATACACTTTAATAATTTAGGTACACCTTTCGCTAATGACTTCGGTGATATTTATTTTTCTAATGACGATGGCTTAGCTGAATCGCATTATGTGTATTATGAGCAAAATAATATAGATGCACGATTACAAAATCATGACCAGCCACATTTTGTTATTGCCGAAACCGGCTTTGGTACAGGTTTAAACTTTTTAAATACATGGCAACGCTTTACTGACCACCTTGCACGTCAACAAGTTCAAAATCAATTAGATAATGGTGTTAAACGCTTACACTTTATTTCATTTGAAAAATATCCACTGCACATAGACGATTTAAACAAAGCACTACAGGCATGGCCTTCATTAAGCACCTTTAGTAACAAATTATCTAAACAATACCCAATTAATTTAGAAGGATGCCACAGACTCGAATTTGACAATGGACTGGTTGTTCTCGATTTATACTTTGGTGATGCACTTGAATCAATACAAGCAATGAGCTATCCGCAAACAGGAATAGTTGACGCTTGGTATTTAGATGGTTTTGCGCCAAGTAAAAACCCCGAAATGTGGCAGCAAAGTTTATTTAATTCTATGGCCAATATATCAAGGGCGAGTGCAACCTTATCAACATTTACTTCAGCAGGCTTTGTTCGCCGTGGATTAATTGATGCAGGGTTTAATACTAAAAAAACCAAAGGCTTTGGCCAAAAAAGAGATATGCTTGTTGGCCAACTAGAGTGCGTAAATGATGCTCAATCAGCTCCTGCATATTTTCATCAAGATAGCAGTGCTTTAAAAAATGTAGCGGTCATTGGCGGCGGTATAGCCAGTAGCTGCATTTTATATAGCTTGGCTAAACGAGGCATAGCAAGCCAATTATTTTGCCAAGATGAAAAACCAGCTATGGGGGCATCGCACAATGTGCAAGGCGCTATTTACCCTCACCTACAAGCAAAAAATTCACCGCACAGTGAATTGTTCGCACATAGCTTTTTATACGCTAAGCGCCTATATAACAACTTACTTAGCAGTGGTTTTAATTTTGATTACGATTGGTGCGGCGTATTACAACACGCAGTAAAAAAGCCTCTGGCCGATAAACATGAAAACTTAGCACAAAAACAACTGTGGCCAACCCAGCTAATGCACAACGTAACCGCAGAGCAAGGCGTCGAAATAGCCGGCGTAGAAACAGGTTATTCGGGCGTGTTTTTTGAGCAAGGCGGCTGGGTTAACCCTCCGCAATTAGTAAACGCCATGTTAAGCGCTGCAAATAGCATAAACCCATTTAAAAGCGTATTTAACTGCAATATAAAACAGCTTAAAAAAACTGACAGCGGTTGGTTTTTATTAACGAATGATGAGCAGTTAGGTCCTTTTAGTGATGTAATTATTTGTGCGGGCGAGCACAGTGATGCATTTGAGCAAACAAAAGCGCTACCAATAGTAGGCGTACGCGGGCAAGTTTCACATATTGAGGCAAGTGAGCAATCACGCAAACTTAAAACAGTGCTGTGCCATAAAGGGTATTTTACCCCAGCCTATTTAGATCATCACTGTATGGGAGCCACGTTTGAAAAAAACACCAAAAGCCGTCAAGTTACAGCGCTCGACAACCAATTAAACCAAGAGCAACTACTTAGCTTTTATCAGCAAAGTGAATTTGCCTCAACCCTTGGCAATATTACCTCGGCAAAAGCAGCTGTACGATGCACATTTATAGATCACCTACCAATGGCAGGGCAATGGTGCGAACAAAGTGATTATACAATGGCCTTTGCTAACTTACGCTTAGGAAAACGCTATCAATATGAGAAACTTAATAAGCCACAACAAGGCCTGCATATTTTTACCGGCTTTGGCGCCCGCGCTTTATGTAGCGCACCGCTAAGTGCAGAACATCTCGTAAGCTGTTTAAATAACGAGCCTCGCCCATTAAGCGAACGTGTAAGCCAAGCTATTCACCCTGCTCGGTTTATAGTACGAGATTTAATTCGTAATAAAATTTAAATGAGGTATACACATTAAAATAATAGATCTAATGTGCATATAAATTAAAAACGTAAATTATTTTGAACTAGACAACCTTTCGACTAATTCAACACGGCGGTTTAGTTCACGACCTAAATCATTTTTATTAGTTGCAACGGGTGAATAAGGACCCGCTCCTTGAGCTAATAACCTTTCTTTAGCTACCCCATAATCAGCAATTAATGCGTTAACAACCGCATCAGCACGGCGCTTTGAAAGGTTTACATTATAATTAGGCGAACCTTTATCATCGGTATGACCAACAACATATAAACTCAATTTTTTATTTTTTTCCATAACTTGAGCAATAACATCTAACGCCTCTTTAGATTCAGCTTTAATAGTGGCTTTATCATAATCAAATAAAATACCGTAAATAGACGCCTTTCCTTTTTGCTCTAACTGCTCAAGAACTTTATCACTATTCGTTTCTATTAAGCCTGTCACTAAGGGCTCTGTACGAGCAACAACAAGCTGAATACGAGAATCGCCATTATAGTTACCTATAAAAAAGGCAACGTAGGTAGTTTGCTCATTTAGAGTGTTTTTCATAACTTGATATCTAGGTTGGTGAAAGTAGTTATAAACAGGTTTGATTGCCAGCTTATCGCCTAATGCTTGAATCTCTTTTCTTTTTGTACCGCATTCATTTTTTTGACAAGAAAATACGGTTTCAAAACCTTCTTTAGTCAAAGCACTCACATAGTTATGATAAATTTTTAACGTCGATACTTTATTCGCAATATAAGTAATTCGCGTTAAATCTCCTGTAACATCAAGCATAGGTGAAGTACTCGTTTTTTTATCAGACTTGCCAATTGGGATACTAAACTCCTCATAATCAATATTTTGATAATCCTCGATATAGCTACCAGGGTAACGACTTAATAAAGGATGATCTGCAGAACCTTTATAATCTCCATGTGTAGATTTTTTTATTTTATTATTAACTTTTTTCTTGAATGCTTCAAAATCAGCTTTTATTAGTCCAGTTTCAATTTCTTTAATATTGATCGTAGTCAAAAGCGCTTGTGTCGTATTTTTATATTGTCCAACAAATAACGAAATGGCAGCTTCAGGAACCTCTCCTTTTGCTGCGTAAATATAATGTGGTTGTCCGTAATAACTAGACACGTTGAAATAGCTCGACTCTTCAGCCAGCAATTTATCCTCTCGCTTTTCATAACAATCGTTTAAAGAACATATATACAAAACTTTAAATCCAGCATCATTTAAAGCGTCTTTGTAGTTTTCTATTACCTTTAAAGAAGCAACATTCTTTATTTGATAAGAAAAATGACTTACATCACCAATAAATGTCTTATATTCAAATTTTTGAGATTTTTTTAGCGCAGGATTAAAGGCTGATACAAACTGTGCTTCTTCACCCGCTAAAGTGACTTTTTCTTCTAATTTCGCATCGGGGTAAGCCGTTAGTAATAGCTTTGCTTGCAGGTTAAACGCGCAGCACAGGTAGGCAGTACAAATTAAAAGTACTTTGATAATACTATTTTTCATGGAAATTCCTTTTAAAGTATTAGTTTACATTAGCACTATGCCTAATGAGCAAACTTAATTCAACGATCCTTATTTGTGTAACTTTTTCACACTTCAACGTATAACTGAAGTGCAGCCATATTAAGAGTTGTATAATGCGTCGGTTAATAAGCTGTTTAAATAACGAGCCTCGCCCATTAAGCGAACGTGTAAGCCAAGCTATTCACTCTGCTCGGTTTATAGTACGAGATTTAATTCGTAATAAAATTTAAATGACAAAGGTGCTTATTGAGGTAAAATGAGTACCAATAAATGGAATTTATTATTTAAAGGACTTTAATGAAAATTTTAGCATTTTTAATAATACTGCTATGCACTCTATCGTTTAATGTACTTAGCCAAAACGTCACTGAAATCCCACTTCCTGAAGAGTTTGTTACAACAATGGATGTAGCCGGCGAATACCCAATGGTTCGCACTGGTTATTTAACAGATTCAATTTCTGATATCGCTCGCTTTTATCAGCAAAAATTAGGAGAGCCGTTAAAAACAAGCGGCAATAATACATATCGCACTTTGTTTTATAATTACCAAGAACATAAAGTTCGTATTAGTCTATATCGCCGTAGTTATGTGACCGAAGTGAGTATAATGGTTGAATAAAAAGTTCTAAAAAACACGCCAAAAGCAGCTAATTTTAATACTCAGTTAAGTATTGAATTTTAATTAAAGTATTTTTTGAAATTAGCTCATTTAAACTCTTTTTTACCCTTTAAAAATTATCCCCTACCCCAAGGTCTGTTTATAAGCACATTACTTTTACTATTTATTGGAAGGAGTTAATTATGAGTAAGACCCTAATTATTGGCGCAAGCGGACAAATAGGTAAAATGGCAACTGAGCTACTTTTAAAAAATGAGCAAAATGTTGTGGCATTAGTGCGTGACAAAAATAAGCTAAGTGATTTAAACAGCTCTTTTTTAACTATTGTTGAGCAAGATCTTGAAGGCGATTTTGGCAAAGCAATAAAAGGCTGTGACCAAGTGATTTTTGCTGCAGGTTCTGGCGGAAATACGGGCGATGATAAAACTGTACTTATTGATTTATGGGCTGCAACTAAAGCAGCTACCTTTGCAAAAGAGCATGGCGTTAGACACTTTATTATGGTCAGTTCGATTGGTGCTGACGATCCAGATTCGATTCAAGGTGATTTAAAACCTTACTTAGTTGCCAAGCACATGGCTGATGAGCACCTAATAAATAGTGGTTTAAATTACACCATTGTTCGCCCTGGTACACTGACTGATGATAGCGCTTCAATGCAAGTAACGACGCAGCAACCAAGTGATCGTTCTGAGGCTAAAATTAGCCGCGAAAACGTAGCCAATGCATTATTACATATTGCGACTAACTCATTTATTAGTAACCGCATTTTTGAGTTATTTGATGGCGACAAACCAATTAAAGCCGCTGTTAAATAAGCTTTAATACCAATTTAATTAAACGTATGAACAATTATTGCAGGTTGGTATAGTTCATGGATAAGGCAAAAAATTACAGTGTAGTCGCTCTATATCAGTAACTTTTTGGCGCAATGAATTATTTAATCCGCTTAAGTGATTTATGTTTAATAAAATTAAATTTACTCCACTAAGTAAATTAGTGGAGTAATATTTTAATACCTTGCCAACCGAGTTGTAGCGTTAATAACGTTAAAACGACTCTAAAAATACGCTTAAATTTATCCCCAGACATACTTTTAAGTAATTTAATTCCAAACCAAGTCCCTACAGCACCACTTATTACCATAGCAATTACAAGCGGCATCCATTGCCAAAAGCTAAAGCCAACAGCACCATAAATTACCGCTTTTAATAAATGCTGCACACTCATAATGCTCGAAAACGTTGCCGTAAATTTTAACTTTTCGTAATTATTTATATATAAACAGCTACCAACTAATGGCCCGCTCGCCCCCACAAACATAGAAACAAAAGTTGTTATGCCACCGGCGACCATGCGCCATAGCTTAGAGGTTAGTTTTACTGGCGGCGTTTTACCCCACAGTAAATAAATAACAAAAATAGCGACCACTAACTTCATAGCATCAAGCGATATATCATCAATAACAAAACTTGATAACCCCGCCCCTACTAAGCCGCCTAACGCAAAATATACAAACATGCTTTTATCAATATGCTTAAAGCTGAGTAAAAACCTATTTGCATTAGAGCCAAGCTGTACTAAACCATGCACAGGCACAACAACTGCCATAGGCATAAACGACGCCATAACAACAAGCAACATTAGCCCGCCACCCGCACCAAATGCAGCAGATATAAAAGAAGTAAAGCCCGCGGTGATCATCATTAATAAAAACAAAAATAAAGACATACTGTCGGGAAGTAAAAAGTCCATAAAACTCCACTGCCTATTTAGGTACTTTAAAGTCGCACAATAAAAGGTACAACATACACCTATAGCAAGTGTTATAAGCCTCTATTTCAGGCAATGTATTATGTTGCGTTGTTTTTGCACTTTGTTTGCACATTTAACAAATATTATACATTCAACTTCATTACCGGATATTTCTGATGAGAAAACTTAACGCACCAATTTTAGCACCGCTTGCAGTGTGCATACTTGCACTGAGTTTAGCTGCCTGTAACGGTAGCGATACTCAAAGTAGCGTCGTAACTGAAACAACCACCGATGAGGGCACTACAACAGATACTTCAACCGATTTTGTTGTAGAAGTTGACCCTTTTAACTTTGAAAGCGATGCGCTCATTTCATCAATTACCACTCAAACATGTACGCTAAGTAATGGCGATGAAACTTCATGCTACAAAATTGATATTGCAGGTGCGCCTTCAAATTACGAGATTGGTGTATTTTGCCCTAGAAATATCACATCAACAGCAGACGAAGCCGGTATTTGGTTTGATGGCACCGGTGAGGTTTACGATATAACTGGCGACTTTATTTTAAATCTACCAACATTATATAACGATAACCATTGGCAGCTATACGACGAAGGTACAGGCCTGGTAAATGTAACAGACACACAAGAATCGTGTGATGGTGCTGCACGTCCAAACGTAGAGGAGCAATACCAAAATCACTGCGTAGAATGCTCTATTGATTATGTTGATGGCGGTATATCAGAATCATTTTTAATACCAATAACGCCTGTTGCAACCACTCAAAATAGCAGTATTGGTAACACTAATGTAGGTGTTGCTCTCAATGGTGTTGTACTTGCTGCACCCGCCCCTGTTGAGGCTATTTTAGGCGCATACACTATTGCAGCCTTTGATGATTGCGCTGGGCATATTAACTTAGTAGCAGGTTATCACTACCACGGTGAAGCAGGCTGTAGCCAAACACAAATCCAATCAGATGGTCATGCCGCCATGATGGGTTATGCACTCGATGGATTTGGTATATTTGGCATGCTTAACGAAGATGGATTAGAACCCACTGATTTAGATGAATGTAGAGGCCACACCGACGATACACGCGGATACCACTACCATGCAGCCGATGTATCTGAAAACATGTTTATTGGTTGTTTTAAAGGTGCTACCGCAAGATAACTCGCATTCTGGCCAAATAATTAACTGAGATACTAATGAAAATATTTAACGTAATAAAAGCACTAACCACTGGCTTTTTACTTGCTACCTCATGCTCAGCGCTAAGTCATGCAGGCCACGGCTCAAACGCGCCTTGGGAAGCATGTGAAGAAAAAGCCATTAATGAAGGTTGTAGCTACACAAGCCATGATAAAAAAGCGACAGGCACATGCCAAGCAATGAACAAAGTACTTATGTGCGTTCGAAATAAACCACTTGAAACATTAATAGACAAAGCAACCCAACCTGCCAGTGATCAAAAGCAATCTGTAAAATCACTCGCAAAACGATAAAGTAAAGTAACAGCTACACGCCAAAGTCTTAACGCTGTTTGTTAAGGCTTTTTTAATCACAAATCATTAGAAAGCATACCCTTTATCTGTTAAATTAGCTTTGTGTATCAAATAATAAAAATAAAATTCCAAAAATGGAATTACACAAGCAAGGTACTAACGTGAGCGCTACATTTAAAATTGTTTTTAATGGTCAGTTATATCAAAATACTGACCTTACCTCTGCCCAAGAAAAACTTAGCCAACTTCTAAATATTCCTCATAATATTGTTGTTCAGTTATTTGATGGAAAAGCTTACGCTTTAAAAAAAGACTTATCGAGTATTGATGCTGTTAAAACAGAATCCTCACTAAAAAAGCTAGGATTAATTACTAAAGTAGAACCGCAACTCTCTACTGTAACCTCTCAATCTAAAAATAATCAAATAGCACTCACTGAGCACAACAAAAATACAGATAAACACATTAGTGAAATTACTGACGGCAAAAGTATTTCAATACAAAACGAACGCCTAGATACAAACGAAGCCCCAAATACAGCTGCAGCTATTAAGCAAAGTTATAATAAATATAAATTACTGCGTAACACTTTAAAAAGCGGATTGTACTTTTGCTATTGCGCACTTTGTATTATTACCATAATAGGCGTAGGGATCAGTGTTAATGCACTTAAAAACAATTTTGGCACTCTAAATAACGGAACTACAAATAACACAACTACAAATAACACAACTACAAACAACTTAAGTTACCAAAATTATAAACAATATTTGATTGATCAAAATAGCCTAAATCAACCAGCAAAAAAAGTAACAAACGAGCAAGCAGCTAGCCCTACACAGCAAAAAAGTAATGAGTACTTTAGACGCTTTTCATCGCTAATAAATAGCTACGCGCAAAGTACAGGACAAGCTGATATAAAAACGATGGGGGGCGATAAATTACAACAGCACCTGCAAGAAATAGATGACCTAGGCCCTAAAAATGAATTTTGGCAGCAACTGGTACAACTTTCAAAAGGCTTAGATAACGATAAGCATGTAATAGGGATGCTACACAATACTGATCCCGCCAAAGTACAATGGATAAACGCGGTAGATTGGATCAGCCAAAGCTATATTAGGCAACAGCAAAACTCGCAAACTACAAACAATTCTCCTGTCACTACCTACGAGCCAAGTAACCCTATACTTAACCTAACGTTGTTAATAAGTATGCTGTCGTTATTTAGCCTGCTTGTGATTGCAATAAAAATGAAGCTACGCGCAATAAGACATTCTTAAACTTTATTTTATAAACTCCATAAAAAAACCCGCAAATTTGAATTAACAAATTTGCGGGTTTCTTATGGTTTTCGAATAACGAGTTCAAAAACCTTTATTGGTGGAGCTGGGGGGATTTGAACCCCCGTCCGAAAAGCCTCGACCGTCGGTACTACATGTTTAGTATTGTCATTTAATTAACCTTTAAGTCCCGGACAAACACGGTAAATAAAGGCGAGGCCGCTTAGTTTTAACGCTTCAACCCCGGCCAGGGTTTCCGTCGCGATCAGGTGTTAGGGTGACACTCCAAAATCCAGTCCACAAGAATACATGGAAGGAGCGCTAGCCAGCCTAAGCTGCTAGAGAGTAGTTATCGTCGTTTGCGATTACTTTAGGTTGCGGCTGTTTAACGAGGCAAACCGCACCTCGACATGCACCTTGGGCTTCTTGAATTCCGTCGAATCCTAATCAGCCCCTGAATTAGTAACTCAATTCAGAGCGTGCAAACAGTATAACTGAGTAAAGTACTGATACTCAAGGCCTAGTAACGCTTTATTTTAATTGCGTGCACTAACCGAGCATTAAGTAACCAAAATTTAGTTTATGCAAGCCCATATAAACATTTGCTTAACAATGTGTTTAACCTGTGTTCAAATAAGGAGTTAAGGTTTTTGTCATTTCTAAACCTTTAGTTGTAAAAAACAAAAATAATAACAGGCATAGAGTAGGGAATTAATAAATGTCGGTTTTTTCATTTGATCAAAATACAGGGTTTGTCTCTTTAGTTAGTCACCCTATTGATAGTGGCTTTCCTGTTACGAGTACTCAGCTTACGCAAATGCTCGAACAATCTGAGTTTAGTGAGTACGAAGCTGTCATTGCCAATATTGGAAAGCTTTTTGCGCCAACTAAAAACTATCAGGAAGTATCACTTGTCGTTGCTAAAGCGGTAGATGCGTCGCTTGTCATTAATATTGATGAAAAAAACATGGTCGCAGAAGCAACATTAACTACCGCTAAAGGTGGTGCGCTTTTGTCTATGGAAGGTGCGCAAAAAGCGCTTGCTGATGCAGGTGTTAAAAAAGGAATAAGCCCACGCGCGCTTGATACCTTTTTAGGCCAGCAGTTTGAAAAACCAGCAGGAAGCTCTTATAGCGCCATAATTGCACATGGGCGTAATCCTAAAAAAGGCAGCGATGCTAAATTTGTGCGCTTATGCTCAACAGCCCAAGACCGTGTGCTTAGCCCACAAGCTAAGGAAGGTGGTAAGGTTGATATGAAAAATCTTGGCGCTATTATCACCGTAAAACCTGGTACTCCCTTAATGCAGCGTATTGCCGCTACTCCTGGAGAAGATGGCTATACGGTATTTGGCGATTCAATTAGTGCAAAACCAGGTACAGATCACCAACTCCAGCCTTTCGAAGGTACAAAAGTAGATCCTAATAATCCTAATATGCTTATTGCCGACTGCAAAGGTGTGCCCGTTGCCCTACCCCGAGGTATGCGTGTAGATGACGTTTTATGCTTTGATAACGTAGATGTAAGTACAGGCCACGTTGATTTTGATGGTAGCGTAATTATTACTGGCGATATTAAAGACGGCATGCGTGTAAAAGCCAATGGTGATATTACGGTACTGGGTTTTGTAGAATCAGGAGCTGTTGAAAGTAAAAGTGCGGTAACCATTATGCTTGGCGCAATTGGTAGAAAACGTGAAGGCGAGGAAGCATTTACATGCTCTATAACCGCTCTGCGAACTATTTCTATTGGTTATGCTCAGTACTGCAATATTAAATCCGAACAAGATTTATTTATTGAACGCCAAGCTCTACATTGTGATTTAAGTGCTAGGCGGTTAATACGTGTAGGCAAAGCAAACGATCCGCGAGGTAAAATTATTGGCGGTAATATTTTAGATGCTATGCGCATTGAAACAGGTGAGCTAGGCGCGCCAGCCGGTACTAAAACGCGCGTATTTTTAGCGCAACTCTGGTTTGAGCTTCGCCAAAAGCAAACACAAATAACCGATTTTGAAAAAGTACTTGCGACTAAAGTAACCGCTTTACAACAGGCTCGTGAAAAAGCGAGTAAAATTGCGGGGGCTGCTCAGCGCCAGCAATTCATGAATAAGATAACTGAAAATGAAAAGCATATAAAAATACGCTCTGCACATATTCATCGTCAAAAACTACTTATTAAGCAAAAAATAGTGCAATTACTTGCCAGTAGTCGTTTAAAAGTAAATGAATTAATGCACCCTGGTGTGGAGCTTAAAATAGCGAAAGATTCTAAACAATTTTCGCGTATTTACCCGCCCCACCTAGTTAAGCTAACTGAGGGTAAAATTACTCAGACGTTTTAGTTTCTTCGTTATTTTGTGTATCAGTTTCAACTTCGCCATTTGCGTCGCAATCGTCGGTTGGCGCTAATGGCCAACCACCTAATTGCTGCCAGCGGTTTACTATTAAGCAATAAAGCTCAGCTGTACGTTCTGTGTCGTAAAGCGCTGAGTGTGCTTGGCTGTTATCAAACTCGATACCTGCCGCTCTACATGCTTTTGCTAATACAGTCTGCCCTAACGCTAAACCCGCTAAAGATGTTGTATCAAAGCTTACGAACGGATGAAATGGCGTACGCTTAATGTTATTACGCTCTATTGCTGCATTTAAAAAGCCATGATCGAATGCGGCATTATGCGCCACAATAACTGAGCGTTGGCACCCTGCGGCCTTTTGCGCTTTGCGTACTACTTTACATATTTCTTTAATTACTTCGTCTTCAGGTACTGCGCCACGTAATGGTGAAAACGGGTCTATACCGTTAAAGTCGATGGCTGCTTGTTCTATATTAGCGCCTTCGAATGGCTGAACATGAAAATGAACAGTATGATCTATGCTGAGCAGTCCTTCGTCATCCATTTTTAAAACAGAAGCTGCTATTTCTAACAAGGCATCTGTCTCTTTGTTAAAACCTGCAGTTTCAACATCAATAACAACAGGAAAAAATCCACGAAAGCGTTTTGCGAAAGGTGTTTGCTCAGTATTTGCCATAGTCTTCTTTGTTTATACGTGTAAGCTGACTATTATGTCAAAATTGATGCCCCCTAGGCTAGGAGATTTAAGTATTTATTGCTTTAAAATTGTAGGCACATAACTTGCTTTAACTTATAAGTTAGTTACGTAGAGAACAAACTAATCATTGCAGTCGTTAATTTGCCAAATTATTGGCATTCCCGGATAGCTGGAGAGCACCATGAAGTATAAGTTGTTATTTATTAGCCTTAGTATAAGTGCAGTGCTTTGCAGTACTCACTCGCAAGCTGCTATGCGCCAATACACAGCAACCCAAGACAACTCCAACTGGGAAGTCGTTAAAACAACGCGCTTACAATGCCAATTAAATCATGAAGTTCCTTATTATGGGGAAGCTATTTTTAAAGCTTCAGCAAGTAAAAATAAAAACTTAACGTTTAATTTAGATATGGTTGTACGCCCAGATAATTACGCAATTGCTGGTTTAAAAGCCGTGCCACCGTCTTGGCGAGCAGGCTTACCGGCCCGTGATATTGCAAATATGAAATTACTTAAAAAGTTTGATGGTGAGCTGGGCAATAAAACCGCATGGGAGATGCTTAGTGAGCTTGAAAAAGGCTACTACCCTACTTTTTATTATCAAGACTGGCAAAACAGTGCCGATAAAATTGCCGTTGGTATATCGAGTGTAAACTTTAAACAAGCTTACTGGGCTTTTTTACAATGCCGTGATGAGCTACTCCCTTACAGCTTTGAAGATATTTCGTTTACTGTAATGAACTATCAATCTAACAGCAGTAAATTAACTAAATCGTCGCAACAACGTCTTGATAAGATTGCTGAGTATCTAAAAAATGACGCAAGCATAGAGTCCATTAGCATTGACTCATACACCGATAGTTATGGCGGACGCTGGAATAACTTAGATTTATCGCGCAAGCGCGCCAAAACTATAAAAGATTATATGGTGAGCTTGGGTGTTGATGAAGCAAAAGTGCAAACCACCGGTTTAGGCGAAAAACGCTTTGTTGATAATAACGATAACATTTTAGGCCGAGACAAAAACCGTCGTTTAATTATTCAAATAGAGAAAATGTAGTAAAACTAATTTGCGCTTACTCTCTTTCGCTTTAAAAATTTATCACCAAATTGGAAAAACCCCAGACTAATTAAAATAATAACCGCACCAATTATTAGCTCTTGGCTTAATGGCTCATTGTTTAGCCAAGCTCCTAAGCCTAACGCAAAGCTAGGAGTTATGAGCGTAGTAAGTGATACCGTACTCGCATTTAGATTTTGCAGTACATGAAAATACGCTAAAGCCCCAACTAAAGATCCAAACACACCTAGATAACCAATTGCCCACAATGATTTTGCACTCCAGTTTTGTATATGCAACTGACCATCTAATAACCACCAAGCAATAAAAAAGAGTGGAGTTACAAAAACTAAGGCACCAAATGTTGTTGCCATAGGGTGAATCGCAATTTGTACGCGCTTAATCATCACACCACTTAAGCTAAAAAAGCAAACAGCCATAAACACATAAAGTAACCCGAGCCCTTGAGTTTGCGAGTTTTGTACTTGGTTATAACTAACAAAATATAAGCCGATTAGGGCGCACGCTAACGCCACTAATTTAATCGGGCTAAATTTAGGTTCATTTAGTAATTGCTGAGCAAGCAACCCTGACAAAATAGGTGCAATGCCAAACATAAGCGAAATAATACCCGAAGGGACTGTTTTAGCTGCCATATAGCTCAACAACATACCGCCAAAAATACCTATACTCGAATAAAAATAAAGTAAGCATGCATTTTTGCTCCAAGGTACTCTAATGTTTGTTATGGCAACAATTAAACCACCTAAAAACAACCCCACCAGCATACGCATTAATACAGCAAGCGTTGGCGATACTGTTTCACTGCTCCACACAATCCCCAGTGGTGTAGTAGACCAAATGAGAACCATAAAAAAATACGATACTTTTACCGGCACATGCCAATCCTTAGCGTTTTATAACGCAATCCAACGTATATAAAATTATACCCTCACCACCCTATTTTAATACTTTTAAATGCATACAAGTCCTTAATAAATACAGTTGTAAATTGTAGGTTACATTTTAATACCGCTCTTTTATTACAAAACTATTTGAGATTTGAGTAACTAGTTATATCGTGCATGTATATTAATAATAATTAAGGTAATTAAGTGCTTAAAAATAAAACAACTGGAAGCATGTTAATTGTTGCAGGCACAACTATTGGTGCAGGTATGTTGGCATTGCCAATTGCATCTGCCGGGCTTGGGTTTAGTACCGCGCTTGCATTGATAATTGCTAGCTGGTTACTAATGACCTACACCGCACTACTCATGCTAGAGCTACACCAATATGCACCACACGATGCAACGTTAAATACGTTGGCTAAATTATGGCTTGGAAAGCGCGGACAATACATCGCGAATTTTTCGATGGTTTTTTTATTTTACGCTTTATGCGCTGCTTATATTGCAGGTGGTGGTGCACAACTTCAAGCGCGTATAAATATAGGCTTTGATGTAAATATAGCCCCACAGTTTGGCTCTGTGATCCTCGCTGTTATTATTGCAAGTGTGGTAACGCTGGGCACTAGCAAGGTAGATAAACTAAACAGAGTGTTATTTACAATAAAAATTATTGTATTAGCTAGTTTGTTTTACATGCTAACCCCTTATGTACAAGGTAAGCATTTATTAGAGATACCTGTAGAGCAAGGGTTAATCCTTTCAGCTATACCGGTTATATTTACTTCGTTTGGCTTTCATGGCTCTATTCCTTCTATTGTTAAATATGTTGGTGTAGAAATAAAAGTACTGCGCAAAGTAATGATTGCTGGAGCCGCCCTGCCTTTAGTCATTTATATTTTTTGGCAACTACTTAGCCAAGGTATTATGAGCCAAGCTGACTTACTCAACAGCCAAGGCCTTAGTGGCTTTGTATCAAGCGTGGCAAGTATTGCGCATAACCCAAGTGTAGCAACGGCCGTTAAGTTATTTGCTGATTTAGCACTTGCGACATCATTTTTAGGGGTGAGTTTAGGGTTATTCGATTTTTTTGCTGATACATTTAAAAAAGGTGACAATAAAACGGACCGAATTAAAACGGCCTTAATTACGTTTATTCCGCCGCTTGGCTTTGCATTATTTTATCCTCAAGGCTTTATTATGGCTTTAGGTTACGCTGCAATAGCACTTGTCGTACTTGCAATATTTTTGCCTGTAGCAATGGTTTATAAACAGCGTACAACATCAAGTAAAACAGGCTACAAAGTTAAAAGTGGGAATGTTGGGCTTGGCATAGCAGCTATATGTGGCATAACGATTATTGCTGCGCAGTTTATGCAAATGGCGGGGCTAATTCCTGCTATCGGTTAAAGCTTTTTGTTTTAATTTAGATATAAAAAAACCGCACATCATTAGATGTGCGGTTTTTTTATATTAACTGCGTTTATTTACAAACGTCAGCTACAGCATTTGAAAAGTATTCAATATTTGACTGGCTAACACCTGCAACATTTACGCGGCTAGAACCTACAATGTAAATACCATATTCTTTTTGTAGGCGAGCAATTTGCTCTTTATTAATACCTAAGAAAGAAAACATACCGTTTTGACGTTCAATAAATGAGAAGTCTTGCGCAATATCTTTAGTTGCTAAGCTTTCTTTAATTAAGCTACGTAAGCCATTTATGCGGCTACGCATTTCATCAAGCTCAGAGTGCCATAATTGTGTAAGCTCTGTACTGCTTAAAATAGTATTAACAATATCAGCACCATGCGCTGGCGGCATTGAGTAAATACTACGTACAACGCTTAGCATTACAGAGTTTGAAATATCTGCTGTTGCGCTATCTTTTGCAATTAGTGAACATGCACCAATACGCTCGCGGTATAAGCCAAAGTTTTTAGAACATGAAGAACAAATAATTAGCTCTTCTACTGCATCAGCTAAAATACGTAAGCCACGTGCATCTTCTTCAAGTGAAGCTCCAAAGCCTTGGTATGCAATATCAACAAGTGGTGTAAAGCCAACTTCTTTTGCAAGTTCGGCAACTGTGTTCCACTGTGTTTCGTTTAAGTCCATACCGCTTGGGTTATGACAACATGCATGCACTAAAACCACATCACCTTTAGGCACTTGTTTAAGTGTGTTGATCATTTCATCAAACAGTAAGTCTTTATTTTCGTAATCGTAATACGGGTATTCTTTTACTGTTAAGCCTGCAGCTTCAAACAAGCTAATATGGTTTGCCCATGTTGGATTAGTTACCCATACTGTTGCATCTGCATTGCAACGCTTAATAAATTCAGCTGCAACGCGAAGTGCACCCGTACCACCTGGCGCTTGCGCAGTACGTACGCGATTTGCTAGCAATGCTTGATGTTCGCCTAGTAGTAACTGCTCCATCTTTTGGCAGTAATCTAAGTTACCCGCTAAACCAATGTAAGATTTGCTCATTTCGTTTTCAAGACGAAACGCTTCAGCTTTTTTAACCGCTTTAAGAACCGGTGTATTGCCTTGCTCATCTTTGTAGACACCTACACCTAAATCAATTTTATTAGGGTTTGTATCTTGTTTATAGGCCGCCATAAGGCCAAGAATAGGATCTGTTGGTAATGGTTTTAATACTGAGAACATTGGCTATCTCTTATCGTTATTTAGGGGTTAGCTGTTAAGCTAAGCTTAACATAAAAGCACATCATGTTGACTAGCGTTATTTACACTAGAAAGTGAGGAATTTTAATACAACATGCAATTAAAACGGCAAGCGTCTTTTCATCAAAAAAATCATTTTTAAAGGCTTCAGCATCTACAATACCAACACATTCATTTTGTGTATTAAATAAAGGTAAGCAGGTTTCTGATTTAACTTTAGGATCGCATGTGTAGTATTCACCACCTTGTGATAAGTACTCTTCAACGTTATTAATAATACGGCCCTTGTGAGATAGCGCAACCTGCACGTTATTACTACCTGCCGCAAATGCTTGCGTTAAAGGGAACAACGGACGACTAGGCGCACCATGATAAGCCAATTTTAATAGTTGCTTACCTTCACTAGTATTAGTTGATTGATAAATACCATACCAATCAACACTTGTTTGGTGCTCAATGTAGCTCACAATACTTTGTAAATTAGCTAGCTTGAACTGGGTTTGCTCATCATTTTCAAGATAATCAGTTAATTTGAATGGCTCATCTTGTAGGTAACCAAATAAACTACACGCACCGCCCTCGCCAAGCTCAGGTATTTGATACTCCCAACATACATCAGGCAAAGCTGTGTTTGCTAAATGTAGCTCAAGCTTTTCAAGCTCTGTTGAAATCAAAGCTGGATTAGCACTTAGTTGTGCTTTTTTTAGGTAAGAAGAAATCATTTGGCCATCCATACATCTAAAGTTTCGAGAATAATAGCATGGATATTTTTGCAGAGCTAGCTCAACTTGTAGCACATTTCAACTTGGTTACCGCTGGCGTTATAAGTTACTTTTTCGGCTATTTCTTCTAGTAAAGACACCCCTCTACCAAATTCATTATTAACCTTTGCCAACTCATCGTGCTTACTACTAAACCCTCGGCCTGAATCACAAATAATGAAATATAAACTGAGCGTGTCGGGGCAATAGCGCATATCAATAATAATCATAGCATCTGTAAGTTTAGCAAGAGCTGCCTCTCTTAGTTCGTAATATCGAAAAAAGCCGTCTTCTTGTTTTTTAATCTCTGAGTTAAGTCCTAGTACGCCATGATCAAGCGCATTGTTATAAGCCTCAGACAACAGTAAAAATATATTAGAACGATGGGCATTTAGCCCCCCAACACTGCTTAAAATATTAACAACGTCGTAAACGGGGTCTGTTTTTTTTATTTGTTCTGAGTTTAAACTCAAAGATAAATTAAACGCTAAAGTTGAGAATGCTTCTCGCTCTTGCTCCTCAGGGACTAAAGGCAGGCAGTTTAGTAAAACAATGCTTAAATCGTCTTGCTGTTTAGTGCCATCTGCAAACTTAGTAACGTCAGCCACTATATCTTCGCTACTAATCATCGATTTACTTTTTAAGGTTTGTAAAAAACGCTCTTCCCCAAAAAATGTATCTTCTTTGTTTGCTGTTTCTATAATACCGTCGGTTGCTAATACTAGGCGTGTATTACTATTCGTTTCAAAGTGAATAACTTCATATTCAAATTCTTGGTCGTCTAAAATCCCCAGCGCCATATGTTGCGACTCTAATGTTTGTTTTACATTACCGTCTTTATCTATTAGGTACGCATCTGGCAGGCCGCCCATCCATGCAGAAATACTTTTACCGGATGCACTAAGCTCTATAATGGTTGCAGCACAAAACATGTGTCCAGGTAGGAGATTGTAAAGCAGTGTATTTAGCTCACAGGCAATGTCATTAATCGCCATGCCTTTTTGTACCATAGTATAAAAAACACGAGAGATAGGTAATGCACCAATAGCTGCCGCTAAGCCGTGCCCTGTAAAGTCTCCCAACATGCAATACAGATTGCCTATTGGACTTTGCGCCACTAAAAACATATCGCCGTTAAACATAGACGCCGGCGATAAATTAAAATCGAGGTACTCTTTAAACTTGCCTTGATTCTCTAATGAGTTATTAAAAATATGCTCAATTATTTCGTGTTCACGTTCAATTTGATTGTGATGATATTCAAGCAGTTTTTTTTGTTGATTCGATTTTTTACTTAGCTCTCTGGTGCGGCTATGTGCTTTAATTTTTGCATGCAAAATAACTTTTTCAAATGGTTTATGAATAAAGTCATCGCCACCTAACGCGAGGCACCGCTCAAAACTTGCTTGATCTTCTAAGGAGGTTATAAAAATAATCGGTAAGTAAACTTCACTATACTGCTGCTTTATTTTTTCAGCTGCTTCAAAACCATCCATTACGGGCATTAATACATCGAGTAAAACAATGTCTATTTGCTCTCTTTTAAGTACATTAAGTGCATCTAGCCCATTGTAAGCCACTGAAATTTTGTAACCTTCCTGCTCAAGCATTTTACTTAGTAAAATGCGATTGAGCGCCTGATCGTCAACAATCAACACATGTATCATTAGCTAATATCAAACTTTTTATCAAAACGTGAAATTTGTAGGATTTTTCTAAGCTGAGGCTGGCAATTACTTATTTCGATGGTTTGTACTTGGCTATCAATGGTTTTTTTCATGTTAAGTAACATGCCAAGTGCTGAACTATCCATATAATCAGTCTCTCTTAAATCGATAATAACCTTTACTGTTTTTTCGCTCATTTGAGCATAAGCTTGGCGAAACGATTGCACTAAATTAAAATCAAACTTACCTTTAATTTGTATTGTTAATGTAGTGCCATCGACTGATTCATTCTTAGTTAAACTCATATTAAACTCCAATAATATTTCCTTTGAACTAAATATAACCTGTTAAAAGTATTTAGCAAAAAGAAAAACACACAACTTCAAATTTGCTATCATTTACACCAGTATTTAATTCATTTTTATCCACAAAGGTAAGGTATGAGTGATAGTCACTTAGTATATTCAACTAGTACGGGTCGCATTGACCAGCCGAAACCAGAAAAAGAGTTGCACGCTAAACTTTTTAAAGATGGTTTTATTCGCATTGAGCGTCAAACAAAAGGGCGTAAAGGCAAAGGCGTAATGCTAGTTGTTGGCATTGATCCAAAAGATCATGATTTAAAAAAGTTAGCTAAAACTATAAAAAGCAAAATGGGCCAAGGCGGCGCAGTAAAAGAAGGCATTATTGAAGTACAAGGTGATGACCGAGATAAACTAAAAGGCATTTTAGAAGCGTTAAAATTTAAAGTTAAAATTGCGGGTGGTTAACCCGCAATTTTATTAACTAGTTACTTCGCTATTTGCGAGTTCATTTAACCTTTCATACAAATTCGGTAGTTCGTGCTCAGCAATTGGCTTACTAAAATAATAGCCTTGCACAATGAAGCAATTATTATTTTGTAAAAACTGCATCTGCTCTATTGTCTCAACCCCTTCTGCGACCACGTCTAGCTTTAACTTTTGCGCCATGGCAATAATAGCTGCAGTGATTTCCATATCATTTGTATCCTCTGGGATATCTTTTACAAATGAACGGTCAATTTTCAATATATCAACCGGGAACCGTTTTAAGTAACTGAGCGACGAATAACCTGTACCAAAGTCATCAATAGAAATAGATATACCTAATGCTTTAAGCTCGTGCAATTGTGTAATGGCTGCCTCTACATTACCCATTAGCATGCTTTCGGTCAGCTCTAAATGAAGGCGCTTTGCTGAAACACCCGACTTAATTATCATTTTGCTCAGTGTTGTAACTAAGCTTGAGTCTTTAAACTGGCGGGCCGATAAGTTTATCGATATATTATTTTCTAGACCTTGTTCTGCCAATCTTACGGCAAAATTACAAGACTCTTGAAGCACCCATTCACCTAATTCAACTATAAGGCCTGTCGCTTCTGCAATAGGAATAAATTTATCTGGAGGGATTGCGCCTTCAGTTGGGTGGAACCATCTTAATAACGCTTCATAACCAACGACCTGATGAGTACGGCTATCAACTTGAGGTTGGTAGTAAACTACAAATTGCTTTTCTTTGAGCCCTATACGTAACTCATTTTCGATAAATAAACGCTCATTTGCGGCCGCGTTTAATTCTTGGCTATAAAAGTGGAAGGTATTACGTCCTTTTGCTTTTGCCTCATACATTGCCAAATCAGCATGTTTGAGTAACTGATCTTCCTCTAAGCTATCGTAAGGAGCCATAGTTATACCAATACTTGCACTGACAATAACTTCATTGCTACCTAGTTTTATGGGCACGTTCAGTGTTTTTTGAATTGTATTGGCAACATCAGCCGCGTGAGCTTGGCTTTCTATACCACTGAGCAACACTGCAAATTCATCACCACCTAAGCGCGCTATGGTGTCCTCGGCTCGTAAACGTTTTTTAAGTCTGTTTGCCACTTCAATTAATAATTGATCGCCAGCATCGTGCCCTAATGTGTCGTTAATACGCTTAAATTCGTCTAAGTCAAAGTAAAACAAAGCAAATGCATAATGCCCGCGCTCTGCTAATGCCATTGATTTACGCAATTGCATTCTAAAAAACGTTCTGTTGGCAAGTCCCGTAAGGGTGTCAAAGTAAGCCAGTTGTTCCATTTTACGCTGGCTTTCTTTTACAAACGAAATATCTTGTGCTGATGCTACATAACTGGTTATTTCACCGCCCTCTTCACGAATTGGCGAAACACTTAAAGACACCCAAATTGGCTCTTTGTTTAAACCAGCTATTAATGTGTCCCCGCGCCAGTAATTACGGCTGCGTAAATCTATGTCTATATCTTCAATTAAAATAGACATTTCTGAGGCAATAATATTAAGTAATGGTGCTCTATTAAAATGGCTTTCTGGATAGCCTGTCATTTCGAGCATTTTGGGGTTTACGTACTCAATGACAAAATTTTCATCGGTGATCACAACCCCAGTGCCCGAGAACGCGACCGCTTTAGATAAACGATTAGCTGCTTTTTCAGCAATTTCTTTTTCTGTAATTCTTTGGTTTAAACCATCAATAAGTTTGCGGATTTCTACCGTCATGTCTCTAAATGAGCCATTAAGGGTACCAATCTCATCTTTGTTTTCTGGCGGAAACTCTGTTGTTAGCTGACCTTTACCAAAGCTTGTTACTGCATAAACTAAAGTATGTAAACGGCGAAGTACTAGTTGATAAAGCGCCTGATGCAGCAATAAAGCAACTAATATTGCGTATAAAATAAAGAGCCCAAAAAACTTCAGTTTTAAATCTTGTAACGCAGATAACGTTGATGAACGTTTTTTATAAACCCCTATGTACCAATCTAAATCATCAATTTTACGGATATTAATAATGTGAGCTTCATCATTTTGTTCAAATGAATTGGCATATTCTGGTAACTTCACCGCAATTGCATCGTCAATAATTGACTGCAGTTCTGGGTTTACAAATTCGTTAGTAGCGAGTGCTTTATTGTCACTACCGTAGTCAGCTAATAATGCAGGGTTTAGATTGGGATGGGCTAACAATTGCCCTTTACTATCAAATACAAGTAAGTGTTTTTCTTTATCGCCAACAGGTAAAAATGAAATAAGTTTGTTAAGGGAAATATCGCTTCCCGTTACACCTAAAAACTCGTTATCAACATACACCGGCACTAGTAAGCTAATAACCCACTTTCGCCATACTGTATCGTAATAAACTTTTGACCATGCAGGCTCACGCTCTGACCCCAACATACTTTTAATATATTTATACGTTGTACCTTGCGTAACTCTAAACTCGGCTGGTGCATTTAATGCCCAGTTTGGAGGAGAAACACGAATGAAATCGTCATCGGTAATTAAATAAAAGTTAAAAAAGTCGTGTACCAGAGTCGGAGAAATTATACGCCATAACATTTCAGAATCATTAAATAGGCGTTTATAAAAAGGAGAGTAATTTTGCTGTGGTAAAAATGCTGCTGATAATCCATCAGCCGAGGCACTTCGAATGGTACCATCGCTATTAAACTGTAACTGTGATTTATTACCTAAATTAATTGGTGAATTAGATTGAAAAAGCTGCTCTGTCACTACGTTATTAGCTTGCTGAGCAATATTTATTTTTGTTTTAATACGCTCATTAAACTGCTTCACTAATAAATCTGTAGAGCTTTTTAACACCTCATGTTCTTCAAAAACAAGTTGTTTCTCTTCAGATTTAAGCATTAAGGCAGCCGCACATACCCCTGCTATTAAACAAATAGCAGATATAAGCAGTGAAAGTTTTACACTTAAAGAATTCAATCCAAAACGAGATGGAGGCCGTCTGTAAACCACGGGTCAACCTTAATTATTAATAATTGTTATTATTTGAACCAGTTAACGAAATATACCAGATCCGCATTCATATTTATAAATTATTTGTAAAGTTTCTATAATAATCACCTAAGGTAAATAAATAGTACCCTAAGCTTATTTAGATCTTTATTGACATTGTTGGCAACTCTCCATACATTAACCGTATGAACATATTTATATCTCGCACTTTTTTTTCGTTTTTTAGCTTCTTTATATAGAAGAGGCTTCCCTGTTTGTGAGATAAAATCAATCGAATAGTAAAGCCTCCCAACCGGGAGGCTTTTTTGTTTTTGCTGTGTAATAACAGCCTACTTTTGGAATGAGGATACCAAAATGACAAATGATGTATTAAATGCACTAAGACACGATATAAATGAAATAGACTCCGACCTACTCGTGTTATTAGCTAAACGTCGTCGCATTAGCCACGGTGTGGTTGAATATAAAATCGCCAACAACAAGCCAATTCGCGATGAAGCACGTGAACTCGCGCTTCTAGAAAAATTAATTGGTTATGGTAAGTCACTGGGTTTAGATGCTTACTACGTAAATAATGTGTTTCAAACTATTTTGGAAGATTCAGTTTTACACCAACAAGCAATGTTACAAAAAAACCTTAATCCAGACGCACTGAGTGAAACACACCGTGTAACTTACTTAGGTGGTCAGGGTTCTTATAGCCAGCTTGCATGTCATAAATACTTTAGTCGCCGCCCTGGTAAATTAATTGAAATTGGCTGTACATCGTTTGACGAAATAACAGGTAAAGTAGAAAACGGCCAAGCTGATTTTGGTTTATTACCGATTGAAAACACAAGCTCTGGTAGCATTAACGAAGTATTTGACTTATTACAGCACGCACAAGTCTCTATTGTTGGAGAAGTCACTCACAGTGTAGAGCATTGCTTACTCGCAAACCCTGATACTGAACTTAGCCAACTAACAAAAGTATTTGCACACCCACAACCATTTGCACAGTGCAGCCGTTTTTTACAGGGCTTAGGTGATTTACAACACGAAACATGTGACTCTACATCAAGCGCATTACAATCAGCTCTAAACACACCAAATAGTGCTGCAATTGGCTCTGCACAAGCAGGAAAAAATGTCGGCCTTGAAGTCATCAAATCAAATCTTGCTAATCAAAGCGAAAACCATAGCCGCTTTATTGTTGTTGCGCGTAAACCTCTGCAAGTGTCTAACCAAATTCCAACTAAAACTAGTTTAATCATGTCGACAAAACAGCAAGCGGGCTCACTAGCCGATGCGTTGATGATTTTTAAACAGCATAAGATTAATTTAGTAAAACTTGAGTCGCGCCCAACTCCGGGCAATCCGTGGGAAGAAGTATTTTATGTAGATCTTGAAGCAAACTTAGCTGATAGCCAAGTAAAAGAAGCGCTAGAAGAGCTTAAAGAACACACCCAATATGTGCGTATTTTAGGCTGCTATCAAAGCGAGTCATTACAGGCAGTAAGCGTTAATACCTAATACACACTTTCATAATTAAAAAGGGCCGATATCGGCCCTTTTTAGTAAAAAGTGACAAGTATTAGTCTAAAACTTTTGAATCATTCGCTTTATTTAATAAGCTTCGGCTTTGTGTTAAAAAGTGCTCTGTTGAATCAGAAAAGTAAACTTTCGCCTGTGCAAAGGAATCAATAAGCGCTGCTTTATCTCCTGCTTTTAATTTTTCCAATGTACTTGCAAAAGTGTCTTGGTACTGTGCGAGTAGGCTCTCTACATCATCGAATTGCGCTAACATAATATCTGAGTACAACTCCGGCGACTGTGCAAATAAACGCCCTACCATCATCAGCTCTAATTGATAAATAGGTGACGAGCAACTACGTAACTCTTCTAGTGTATGACTTTGTTTTGCTAAAAACTGTCCGTACACAAATGTTGTTAAATGGCGCATTACCTGAATAATTTGCATTGCTTCGTCGTGCTTTTTAGCATCAAGCTCAACAAGCTGACAACCCCATACTTGTAACTGCTGTAACAAGCCTTTTGCCGCTTGGTGCTCTCGCCCTTCACATACAACGACCGTTTGTTTTACCCAATGTGATATGTCAGGGCCAAACATAGGATGCAAACCAACCACAGGGCCACTGTGCGCAGCTTTTAGTGCTTTAATAGGCGATTGCTTTACCGATGTAATATCAACTAGTAAACAGTCATCATCTAGTTTAGGTAACTTAGCAACTACTGCGTCCAATGCATTAATTGGTACGCTAATCATTACCAGCTTGGCACCTTTTAAAATATTTTGCGCATCGTTTTGCTGATCTTTATCTAAAACTTTAACTTCGTAACCTGAGCGAATAAACTGCTGAGCAAATAGCTGCCCCATAGCACCTTGACCACCTACAATAACAATTGGCGAAAGCTCTGGCGCTGCACATGCAAGTTTTGCTTGTTGGTTTTGATAGGCTTCTCGCATCATGCGTCTTAGTATATCTTCAACTAGATCGGGGCTTACATTTTGATTTATTGCTTCTTGTCTTCTTGCCGCTAATAGCTCTGCTTCACGATTAGGTGCATGCAAAGGCGCGCCTGTTTGTTGTTTTATCTCACCAATTTTTTGCGTAATACCATTACGTTTAGCAAGTAAGGCAACAAGTTGTGCGTCGCATTCATCTATACCTTCTCTCAGCTGTGCTAAATCACTTATGTCAGCCACGTTCATACCACCTTAAAAAACAAATAACGTAAATATAAATTTACATAAAAGTAAACTAATCAATACGATAAATACTAACAGGATCAGCTAATTGATAAAAGGCTAAAGCTTAAATTTTACTAATAAGGAAATAAGAATTGATAATTGATAATTGATAATTGATAATTGAGAATTGAGAATTGAGAATTGAGAATTGAGATAATAATATTCTAAAACCAAAACGGGTTGCAACCCGAAGGATGCAACCCGTTTTTTTGCGTTGATAAACAGCGCGTATTAGTTAAGTTTTTCTCTAATACGTGCAGATTTACCAGAACGCTCACGTAGGTAGTAAAGCTTAGCACGGCGAACTGCACCGCGACGCTTAACTGCTACGCTATCAATAAGAGGGCTGTGCGTTTGGAATACACGCTCAACACCTTCACCGTTCGAGATTTTACGAACTGTGAATGCTGAGTGAAGACCACGATTACGCTTAGCGATTACAACACCTTCAAAGGCCTGTAGACGCTCTTTAGCACCTTCTTTTACTTTTACCTGTACAACCACTGTATCACCAGGGCCAAATGCAGGAACGTCTGTTTTAAGCTGCTCATCTTCAAGCGCTTTAATAATATTTTGGTTTACTTTTGCCATTATGTTTCTCACTTTCCTAGGTGTAACTGTCTTCTAGCCACAAGCTTTTTGGTACTCTTGCTGAAATTCTGCGAGTAATACCGCTTGCTCCTCAGTCAGAGCTAGGTTATGCAACAAGTCAGGACGTCGTAACCAAGTTCTACCTAATGACTGCTTAAGCCGCCACTTTGCTATCTCTTGGTGGTTTCCACTGAGTAATACAGCAGGAACCTGTTTGTCGTCCAATGTTTCTGGTCGTGTATAGTGTGGACAATCTAACAAGCCATCTGAAAACGAATCTTGTTCTGCTGACTGGTTATGACCTAACACACCTGGCACTAATCGCGCTACTGCGTCAATTAATGTCATGGCAGGTAGTTCACCACCACTCAAAATAAAATCACCAATTGACCATTCTTCGTCAACATATGATTCTATTATTCTCTCATCTATACCTTCATAGCGACCGGCAATCAAAATCAGTTTATTAGAGTTAGCGAGTTCGCTAGCGCCCTGCTGATCAAGTTTGCGCCCTTGCGGGGACATATAAATTACTTTAGCGCCATCACCAGCTGCTTTTTTAGCTTCGGCAATCGCTTTTTTTAATGGCTCAACCATCATTAACATACCTGGTCCGCCCCCGTAAGGACGGTCATCTACGGTTCTATGCTTATCTAAAGCGTAGTCTCGCGGATTCCAACAGTTAAAATCAATTAAACCATTTTTTACTGCGCGACCGGTAACACCTTGGTCTGTAATAGCGTCAAACATGTCTGGAAAAAGGCTTATCACCCCTACCCATAATGAACTAGTTTGCGTCATTAAAACCCTGGGTCCCAATCTACGGTAATTTCTCTTGCGTCGTATTTAACTTCTTTAATAACTGAATCAGTTAAAAAAGGAATCAAACGTTCAGCTTGACCAAATGCGTCTTTACTGTTTGCTTTCACAACTAGTACGTCATTTGACCCTGTCTCCATAAGGTCATCAACAATGCCTAAGCTATAACCTTTATCGGTTACAACAGACATGCCAATGAGATCTCGCCAATAGAACTCACCTTGCGGAAGTTCTGGTAAATGCGCTGCATCCATTGAGATTTCAGCATGGGTATAAGCCATTGCTTCGTCTCGGTCGTTTATCTGCGCAAATTTAGCGATAAAGCCTTTGTTGTGGCGACGCCAGTCGACCACTTCTAAGGACTGCCATTTACCTTGCTGCCCTATCAACCACGGGCTGAAATCGAAGATCCCTACGGGATCATCAGTAAATGAATGTACCTTAAGCCAGCCCTTTATACCATATGGGGCACCGAGCTTTCCTACGACAATTATTGATGAGGTGTTCTCTTGACTCATGGTTACACTTACGCCTATTAAGCCGCTTTACGAGCGTCTTTTACTAACTTAGCTACGCGATCTGAAAGAGATGCGCCCTGACCTACCCAGTGTTCAACACGTGGTAAATCTAAACGAATTTTTTCTTCTTGACCTGAAGCAATTGGGTTAAAAAAGCCTACTTTCTCGATGAAGCGACCGTCACGCGAGAAACGGCTATCCGCAACCACAATTTGATAGAAAGGGCGTTTTTTAGCGCCACCACGTTGCAAACGAATAGTTACCATACCGTCCTCTATAAAGATTGACTGTTTTCATTAATAAGATTTACTCCCCAGAATGGGGAGCTGGGGAATTGTACGAGTTTTTGGCAATAACGCAAGCAAGAAGTGAAGCAAAAAGACAGTTTAGTAGGTTAAACCGTGATCTCAACGACAAATTAGGGTTAAAGGTGTATTACATGCATAATTTATTCAACAAAAAAGGAGCTATTTGCTCCTTTAAATATGATTCGCTATTATTTTAAAAAATAACTCAAAAGTATTTTTTAAAACTTAGGACCACCGCCACCCATCATCCCAGGTGGTAACATGCCTTTCATACCACGCATCATTTTAGTCATGCCGCCTTTACCTTTCATCTTTTTCATCATTTTTTGCATTTGCGTAAACTGCTTAAGCAACTTATTAATCTCTTGTACTTGTGTACCAGAGCCAGCAGCTATGCGTTTTTTACGCGAACCTTTAATGATTTCTGGACGTGCGCGCTCTTTTTTAGTCATTGAGCTAATAATAGCTTCCATTTGGATAAATGTTTTGTCACCCATTTGGCCTTTAACAGCATCTGGTAAGTTAGACATACCAGGGAGCTTATCAAGCATCGACATCATGCCACCCATATTTTTCATTTGCTTTAATTGATCAGCAAAGTCGTCAAGGGTAAAACCGGCACCTTTAAATACTTTTTCAGCAACTTTGGCAGCTTGCTCTTTATCTACTTTCATTTCGACTTCTTCGATTAATGAAAGTACATCACCCATACCTAAAATACGCGACGCTATACGGTCTGGATGAAAAGGCTCAAGTGCGTCAGTACGCTCACCCACACCCATAAATTTAATTGGTTTGCCTGTGATATGACGAATAGATAAAGCAGCACCACCACGTGCATCACCATCGGTTTTTGTTAATATTACACCGGTTAGTGGCAGGGCTTCGTCAAATGCTTTAGCTGTATTTGCCGCATCTTGACCCGTCATTGCATCAACAACGAATAAAGTTTCAATTGGGTTGATTGCTTTGTGAAGATCTTTAATCTCGTCCATCATGTTGCTGTCAACATGTAAACGACCTGCGGTATCAACAAGTACTACATCTATAAATTTCTTTTTAGCATGAGAAATTGCAGCGTTTGCAATATCCACTGGCTTTTGCGAAATATCACTTGGAAAGAAATCAACGTCAACTTCTGTAGCAAGCGTTTCTAGCTGTTTAATCGCAGCAGGGCGATAAACATCGGCACTTACTACAAGCACTGATTTCTTTTTGCGTTCTTTTAAAAACTTAGCAAGCTTAGCTACACTGGTGGTTTTACCCGCACCTTGCAGACCCGCTACCATAACAACGGCTGGCGGTTGTGCATTTAGGCTTAGCTCTTCATTGGCCTCACCCATTGCTTTTTCTAGTTCTTCACGCACTATTTTTATAAATACTTGGCCTGGGCTTAAGCTTTTTGTAACTTCAACCCCAACTGCACGTTCTTTAACTTGTTTTACAAACTCGCGAACAACAGGCAGTGCCACATCGGCTTCTAAAAATGCCATACGCACTTCGCGAAGTGTGTCTTTTATGTTGTCTTCAGTCAGACGGCCACGGCCACTGATATTTTTTAAGGTTTTACCTAATCGTTCTTGGAGGTTCTCAAACATGTAACGGTTCCGATAAGACGTTTATATCAATCCATTAAAATTTTACGGTTAGTTTGATTTTCAATTAACCAGGATTGACTTATTAAGTTTCAATTAAAAGTAGTATACCGTATATGGCGTCTTACAATACAGTGTTCAAGTGCACCTTGTTGAGTTTCTTTTTTTAAGGTCTATGCATTTGCTTTGCTATAAAATACAATGGCTATATAACAACAAGGATTATTTTGTCTCAAATTAAGTGGCCCAAGCACAATGCTGATTATTAGTTTAACTATTATTGCCAGTTTATTTTATGTGTTAGCAACGTCTCACGTGCTCTCACGCCTGTTTCATCAACAAGGCCCTAGCCAAAAGGTAACCGTCATATTGAGCACGGTTGCTATAGTGGCGCATATGCTGCTGTTAGTTAACTCTGTTTTTAGATCCGACGGTCAAGACTTAAGTATTGTAAACGTCTCCCTTTTAACATGCTGGGTTATTGTAGTTTCAGTAACAGCTGTGTCGCTAAAGTTCCCTGCCACTTTATTATTGCCCGTTGTTTATGGTTTTGGTGCTTTACTTACAATTGCCAGTTTATTTATTCCTCATCATATTTTACTGCAAAGCATTAATATTGAGGTTGGCTTAGTAACACACATTTCCTTATCCCTATTGGCCTACTGTATTTTAATTATTGCTACTTTATATGGTGTACAATTCTACTTTATTGATAAACGTTTAAAACGTAAAGATTTAGCAATTGTGCATAGTCACCTTCCGCCTTTGATGGTTGTTGAGCGCCAGCTTTACCAACTCCTTAATTTAGGCACCATATTACTCACGTTCGCATTACTCTCGGGGTTTGTATTTCTTGATGGGATGTTTGCTAAAGAGTTCATTCATAAAACGATATTGTCGTTAGTTGCGTGGGCTATTTTTGCCATTGTAGCCATCGGGCATATGAAAAAGGGTTGGCGCGGTAAACCTGTGGTTATTACGATCATGGTCGCTGCATTTGTCCTCACACTCGCATATTTTGGCAGCCGTTTCATACAAGAAGTGATACTAAATAAGTTTTAACTTGACTCTGCTTGCTCACTCTAGCTTAATACTCATTGATTTATAAGAAAAGGATCCATCGTTGGACGACATATCGACAAGTACCCTATTTATCATTTTAGGTTTTTTGGTGCTTTTTTCTGCTTATTTTTCTGGTTCAGAAACCGGAATTATGTCAATCAATCGTATACGCCTGCGACACCTCGCTAAAGAGGATCATCGTGCAGCTAAACGAGTCAGTAAATTACTTAGCCGTCCAGATAGGCTCATCGGTTTAATCTTAATTGGCAATAATCTTGTCAATATAGCTGCAGCTCAAGTTGCTACCATTATAGGTATTCGCCTTTACGGTGACCTTGGTATTGCTATCGCTACGGGTGTGTTAACTTTAGTCGTGCTTATATTTGCCGAAGTAACACCTAAAACTCTTGCTGCCCTCTATCCTGAAAAAGTTGCTTTTCCAAGCTCAATAATACTTAAAGGGTTACTAAAAATTCTTTTTCCTTTTGTTGTTATCGTTAACTGGATGACCAACGGGATATTGCGATTATTTGGTATTAGTGCCGCTCAAATCGACGAGCACAGCATGAGCAAAGAAGAATTAAAAACAGTGCTCAATGAGTCAGGCGCACTTATCCCTGCTCGCCATCAAAGTATGCTGACCTCAATTTTAGATTTAGAGCAAGTAACCGTTGAAGATATCATGATCCCACGTAACGAAATTGTGGCTATTGATATTAATGATGATTGGAAACTAATTAGTCGCCAGCTTACCCATGCACAACATACTCGCGTGTTGTTGTATCGCGACAATATAGATGACGCAGTAGGTTTTATTCACTCTCGAGATGCACTTCGTCTACTTACAAAAGAGCAATTTGATAAACCATCGTTGCTGCGTGCTGTACGCGAAATTTACTTTATCCCAGAGGGAACATCACTTAACACTCAGCTGTTAAAGTTTCAGCAGTCTAAAGAGCGTATTGGCTTAGTAGTAGACGAGTATGGCGATATTCAAGGATTAGTAACGCTTGAAGATATTTTAGAAGAAGTTGTTGGCGATTTTACAACTACACAAACTCGTACGCCAAGCGAAGAAGTAGAAACTCAAACTGATGGCTCTTGTATTGTAGATGGCGGCGCTAACGTACGCGATTTAAATAAAGAGATGGGTTGGGATTTCCCACTAGACGGCCCAAAAACTTTGAGTGGTTTAATTGTTGAATACTTAGAAGATATTCCCGATGCAAATATTAGTCTACGTATTGCGGGCTACCCTATTGAAGTACTTGAAGTAAAAGAGAATATGATAAAACAGGTGAAGATTCAGCCTAATAAGCGTTCTCGCTAAGTAAAAAAAGGAGCCGATTGGCTCCTTTTATACATCCATTAATAACTCTCTAGCCAAATATAAGACGTTCAAACCAACCTTTATCAAGCTCGTCTTCACAGCGCTTTAATTGCGCGCCATAACGGCTCGCTCTGTGTTTAACTTTATTTGCTACACCCATTAACCACTTTTTCTTTTTATATGTGCCACGCTTATAGCCACCCCAACCTTCATGATAATTAAGGTATTGTGCGTAAGCATCCCATTTAGAGATTTTATTTACTTTATGCGTTTTATAAACAAACCACGCCATAAAGTCGATTGCATCGTCAAAGTCGTCTCTATCAGCACCATTGTTGCCTGTTTCACGAATATAATCTGACCATGTTGGTGTTTTAGCCTGTGAGTAACCATAAGCATCACTTGCGCGACCGGTTGGAATTATCCATAAGAAGTACTCCATAGGCGGAGCGGCATCATGCTTAAATGAGCTTTCCTGGTACATCATACTCATGAGTACATGCTTAGGAGAACCCCATTTTTCTTGCGCATCTTTTGCGTCAAAATACCAATCAGGTTTTTCTTCAAAGATTTTACATAGATCGTTAGGTTGTTTTGGAGGGGCTGTAGCACAACCAGCTAAAGTAATGGCAAGAGATAAAATAATTGCATTTTTTTTCATTTTTCTAAGATCTCACAGAACTTTTCTAAAAAGTGTGGGTCTGACTCAATGAATGCAGCAGTACAGCATTAGTTCATCCCTGAATATATATTTACGCAGCCTACTTAGGCTGCGTTTTTTTTGCTTAAATTTTACTAAGTATTAAGATTATTTACCGCCAAAATACGCATCTAAAAAGGCGGTAAATGACTGAGTATCTGCTTGCTCAATTGCAGTTTGTGCTTCGTTAGACTCTACAACTTGTTGTTCCAGCCAAGGCTTTAAAAACTCACTGTAATCAGTGTCTGCGTGGCTTTGTTTGTATTTATTAGCCAGTGCTAGTGCAAAGTGACCGTTGTCTAAACCAGACTCTTTTAATTGCGACACGTAACGTCCAGAATAAGTAAGCTCTGGATTATGCACCCACGTTGCCATGCGCTTTATAGTATCGGAGTAATAATTAACACCATAAGCATTATCCATCCATTTAGCGACATCAGTGAGCTGGGTAAATATTTCATCGCCCCACGACTGAAGACTACGCTGTGTGTTATTAAAGTTAAGCATTAGCCCTTCTTCTCGACCTTGATTGACTACTGTGTCGAGATTTTCAGTACTGCGTGCTTGTTCTTTCCAATCCATTGGAGCTGAATCTTTTAATAAACAATACGTTAAAAACACATCTAAAAAGTGAATTTGCTCAATATCAATACCAACTTCGCTAAACGGATTAACGTCTAATGCGCGAATTTCTACGTATTCAATGCCTGCTCGAAGCAGTGCATCTGTTGGCGTTTCGCCACTTTTAGCATTACGCTTAGGACGAATTGGCGAGTAAAATTCGTTTTCAATCTGCAGAATATTTTTATTTAACTGCTTAGGGTTTTCACTCTTATAGTCATCAAGATCACCATAAATTTCTGATGGTGTGTTGATTGCTTTTTTAAGGCCTGCTACATATTCATCTAACGAGTTATACATTACGCGTAGTGACGACTGAGCGCTATTTGTATAACCTAAATTGCCTAAACGCAGTGCCGTACCAACTTCTAAGTAAAGTGTACCTTTACCTAGTTTTTTAAATGGTAAATCGGTTTTTCGACCTTGTAAAAATGAGTTACACAATGCTGGCGATGCGCCAAACATATAACTTATTAGCCATAGTTCGCGTTTAAAGTTACGAATAAGCGCTAAATAACCTTCTGAAATAAAATCTTGAAGGCTTGCATTACTTTGTTGTAACGAATGAAGCGATTGCCAAAGCGTATCTGGGAATGAAATATTAAAGTGAACACCTGCAATTGCTTGCATCATACTTCCGTAACGATTTTTTAATCCTTCACGGTATAGTGTTTTCATTTGACCAGTATTTGAACTACCAAATTGAGCTAAAACAATATCATCTTGGTGTTCAATAAAGCATGGCATACTAATAGGCCAAAGCAGTTCATCGTCCATCTTTTCTAGAGTGAACTTTTGAAGATCTTTTAATTGCTTAAGAGTTTGCGTTGACGACTCACTAACTGGAGTAATAAATTCAAGTAAAGATTCAGAAAAATCAGTTGTGATATGGCCATTAGTTAATGCACTGCCCACCCCTTCTGGGTGGCCTTTAGGTGATATAGCACCATTCTCTTGTATTCTCAGCGACTCTCGCTCTATGCCACGTTTAATGCCTTTAACTGCATGTTGGTGCTCATTTACTGATAACGCTTCAAGTGCGTTAGCTAAATCATGTGTTGTCAAAAAATCTTTCCTCGGGCCACGTGGCTTAATCATAAGGTTATGGGGACTAATTACTTAGACTCAAGATTAATACCAATTTTTATTGAAAATATGATCATTGTATCGCATTAAATAGCGCACTCACTGCGTTAAAAATTATTCATATAGAACAACTATATGCCATAATTTTCGCCTTGCTATTGTGCTATTTTCTTAGCGCTATAATAGATCACTTATTTAATGCAACTGGTATAAATTGCTAAGAACTATATAACTTTTCAAATTTAATAATTATTTCCCCACTTTATACATGCGCTTAATATGACCAACATCATTATATTAAGTCGTAATATTGCCATTGCTATGTGCATTATACAAATGCTTTAAATACGTATTTAACTATAAATCAAATAAGTAAAATATCAGCTTAAAGTAATAGACCGGAACTTATGCAAAATCAGTTCGCTTTAGCTGTCCGGTATTTAAACTTGATCTAGATCAATAAATACAATTATTAGTCTTATGAGCATAGAAGGAAGGACGCTATTTTTTGCTTTGTAGAGTGTAAGCAATATAATGACTGCAACAATAAAGGATGATAATAAATACAATGCACAATGATAAAAGCTTAAAAAATGAAGAAGTATACTTTGATGAATCACAAGAGCTGGTTTCCACTACTGATCTTAAAGGTGTAATAACATACGTCAATCAAGCGTTTTGTGCTGTAGCAGGATATAGCGCACAAGAGCTTATCGGTCAGCATCATAATATTGTTCGCCACCCTGATATGCCAAAAGCAGCCTTTAAAGAAATGTGGGCAACATTAAAACAAGAACACTCGTGGCGCGGTATGGTTAAAAACCGCTGTAAAGATGGCCGCTATTACTGGGTAGATGCCTTTGTAACCCCCATTTTTGAACATGGCCGACTTGTTGGTTATCAATCTGTAAGAACCAAAGCAAACTCTCAACTTAAGCAACGTGCACAAACACTTTACAACAAAATAAATACCAACAAGTCATTATTTAAACTACGAGAACACACCACAATAAGACAAAGCCTTACTTTTATAAGCCTATTATTTTGGCTGATTTTTATTGCTGTTGCGGCATCAATCACCATTGCTGCAATTAGCCTATTTATTTGTGCTTTAGTTATTGTGCTAAATTATGACGAACTCATTGTTACCCCTAAAATATTACGCGAACAAAAAGCAAAAGCCGATTCAATCTCTCGTTATATTTACAGCGGCCATACACCGCACAGTGTAAGTGATTATAGAGAGCAAATGCTAAGTGCAAAATTGCGCACCGTCCTTGGCCGTATGAAAGACTCAACATTAAGCTTTAATGGCATCGCAACTGATTTAGACAAACAATCAACACTCACCGAAAAAGGGATTTCTTCTCAAGGTGAGCGTTTAGAACAAATTGCATCAGCGATGACTCAAATGAGTTCTACTATTGGTGAAATATCAGTAAATACCGCTCAAACAGCGGATAAAGTGAATAACACCCATCAAAGTTGCTCAGAGATAAAAGACCACATTGCTGATAATAGTAAAATGGTATCTGACTTAGCTTCTCAAGTAGAACAAGCTGCAAATACAGCCACCAGCTTAGCCTCTGAAGCAGATAAAATTGGTAAGGTAATGAGTGAAATAGAAGGAATTGCCGATCAAACTAACTTACTTGCTCTTAATGCAGCGATTGAAGCAGCTAGAGCGGGAGAACATGGTCGAGGCTTTGCTGTAGTCGCCGATGAGGTAAGGACTCTTTCGTCACGCACTCAAAATGCTACGACACAAATCCATAGTTCTATTAAAGAAATACAAGACACTTTATTTAGCTGGTCCAAAGTAATGCAAAGCACTAAAGCACAAGCCGATAACTGTGTTTTGACAACCGATAAAACCCAAGTTGAATTAGAGGATATTTTTATCCAAATCAGTGAAATATCTCACTTGGCAATACAAATATCATCCGCTGCAGAAGAGCAACAAATGGTTAGTAACGACATTAGTAATAATGTTTCGCAAATTAAAGATTTTGGCGATAACAACTTAAGTTTAAGCTTTAATGTGGCAAAAGGTGCAGCTGAGCTTGTTGAAGGCTCACGTAGAGTGAATGATTTATTACTAACCTTTAAAGTTTAACAAACATAAAAAAGCCGCTATTTCAGCGGCTTTAGAGTTTAATTATTTACAATCAGCGTTTGGTAAATACCAAAGAGTCGTCATTTGCATCAATAACAATCACGCTACCTGGTATGTAGTCCCCATTAAGTAGCTTTTGTGCTAGCGGATTTTCAATCGTTTGCTGAATAGCACGCTTAAGCGGGCGTGCACCGTACACAGGATCAAACCCACTTGCTGCAATTCGCTCAAGTGCAGCATCGCTTATTTCAAGCAGATACCCCATCTCTGTTAAACGCTCACGTAATTTCATTAACTGAATATCAGCTATTTCTTTTATATGCTCGTTTGCTAACGGGTGGAATACAACAGTCTCGTCAATACGGTTAATAAACTCAGGTCTAAACTCATTAATCAATACTTCCATTACTTTAGCTTTAAGGGTCGTATAGTCATTATTCCCCGCTTGTTCTTGGATAATATCTGAGCCTAAATTTGATGTCATGATAATAACAGTATTTTTAAAATCAACGGTTCTACCTTGTCCGTCAGTTAATCGGCCATCATCTAACACTTGCAGTAAAATGTTAAACACATCTGGGTGTGCTTTTTCTATTTCATCAAGCAATATAACTGAGTAAGGTTTACGACGAACAGCTTCTGTTAAATAACCGCCCTCTTCATAACCCACATAACCTGGAGGTGCGCCCACTAGGCGTGCAACTGAGTGCTTTTCCATAAACTCAGACATGTCGATACGTACCATGGCATCTTCGGTATCAAACATAAAACCTGCCAGTGCTTTTGTAAGCTCGGTTTTACCCACACCTGTTGGACCTAAAAACAAGAAAGAACCAATTGGGCGATTAGGATCTGCAAGTCCTGCACGTGAGCGTCGTATTGCGTTAGCAACAGCAACGACCGCTTCATCTTGCCCTATTACTTTACTGTGTAACTTATCTTCCATTTGCAGCAGCTTTTCACGCTCACCTTGTAGCATTCTTGCAACAGGAATACCTGTCCAGCGAGATAAAATTTCAGCAATTTCATCCTCACCTACTTGGTTCTTAAGCAGAGTCATTTCTTGCATTTCAGCTTGTGAGGCTAAATCAAGTTTTCGTTCAAGCTCTGGAATTCGCCCATATTGCAGCTCTGACATACGCTGTAAATCACTTGCTCTTCGCGCTACATCTAAATCTAATCTTGCTTGTTCAAGTTCGGCTTTAATTACTTGTGTACCTTGAAGCGATGCTTTTTCAGCATTCCAAATTTCGTCTAGTTCACGATATTGCCCATCAAGGTCGGTGATCAACTCTTGCATTTCAGTGCGACGTTTTTGACTCGCCTCATCTTTTTCTTTAGCAAGTGCATTATCTTCTAATTTTAATTGGATAATACGACGCTCAAGCTTATCTAACGACTCTGGTTTTGAATCAATTTGTAATCGAATTGAAGAACCCGCTTCGTCAATTAAATCAATTGCTTTATCTGGTAACTGACGATCGCTAATGTAGCGGTGAGATAACTGCGCCGCAGCAACTATCGCGGGATCAGTAATTTCTACTGAATGATGTAGCTCATATCGCTCTTTTAAGCCACGCAATATTGCAATGGTATCTTCAACCGACGGCTCTTCAATGAGTACCTTTTGGAATCGACGCTCAAGTGCTGCGTCTTTCTCTATATATTTACGGTATTCATCAAGCGTGGTTGCGCCAACACAGTGTAACTCACCGCGTGCTAAAGCAGGTTTTAGCATATTACCCGCATCCATTGCGCCATCACTTTTGCCTGCACCCACAATAGTGTGTATTTCATCAATAAATAAAATGACTTGGCCCTCTTCTTTAGCCAATTCGTTTAACACTGATTTTAAACGCTCTTCAAATTCACCGCGATATTTAGCGCCCGCAACTAGTGCTCCTAAATCAAGCGATAAAACACGTTTGTTTTTTAATCCTTCAGGTACTTCACCATTAATAATACGCTGTGCTAAACCTTCTGCTATTGCTGTTTTACCAACACCTGGCTCACCGATTAATACAGGGTTATTTTTAGTACGGCGCTGTAATACTTGAATCGTGCGGCGAATTTCGTCATCACGACCAATAACAGGGTCAAGCTTACCTTGCTCTGCTCGCTCAGTTAGATCAATCGTGTACTTTTCAAGCGCTTGGCGTGTTTCTTCGGCATTTGGGTCATCAACTTTTTGACTACCACGAATCGCTTTAATTGCTGTTTCAATTTTAGTGGAGGTAATATTTAACGATCTGAATATATCGCCAAGTGGACCTTTATCGTCGCATGCTGCCAGTACAAACAATTCACTTGAAATGTATTTGTCTTTGCGTTTTTGCGCATACTTGTCACATAGGTTAATAAGTGAAGCCATATTATTTGATAGCTGCACGTCGCCACCTACACCTTCTACTTTAAATAGTTTTTCTATTTCTTGAGAAAGCTTGGTGTTAAGTTCATCTGCGCTGACCCCCGTTTGTGCAAATAACGCGCGCACACTGGAGCCGCTTTGCTGCAGTAGTGAATACATTAAATGTACGGGTTCAATAAATTGATGGTCGCGGCCAAGGGCTAGCGATTGCGCATCAGAAAGCGCAGATTGAAATTTACTTGTAAATCTATCTAAACGCATGGTGTTACCTATTAAATAATCTAATTGCTTAATTAATGGGTATGTTTAGGTGTTTGTTCAAGGTGTAGAGAGAAATATAATAGCTAAAGGTGCTAATTACTTGCGCCAGATCAAACTTGCCATACGTCCGGTTTGCCCATCCCGTCGATAAGAAAAAAATAAGTCACTTTGAGAGACTGTACAATAGTCGCCGCCTGTAATATTTTTAACGCCTTGCTGGGTAAGTAAAGTACGCGCAATGCCATAAATATCAGCAAGAAATTTGCCATTAGCTTGTGGTGTAAATGCTTGAATAAATGAAGAAGACCTTTTTTGAAATAACTCAAACACTTCAGCGCCAACCTCAAATTGAGTTGGCCCAATTGCAGGCCCTAGCCAAGCATTTATATTTTCATACTTTGAGCTAAAACATTCTAAAGTATTTTTAATAATTCCCTGCTCAAGCCCCCGCCAGCCACCATGTATAGCTGCAACTTCCTTCTCATCATCACTCACTAATAAAATAGGCAAGCAATCGGCAGTCATGATAGCCAAAGGCTGATTTAATAACTGAGTATAAAGCGCATCAGCATTGTGTAACTTATTAGAGTCAAAATGTTCATCAACAATAACAACATCAGAGCTATGAACTTGATTTAGCCACACGGCAGGTTTAGGTAAGTGTTTGGTTAATAGTGAGCGGTTTTTTGATACATGATCTTGATTATCTCCAACATGGTATCCCAAATTGAAACTTTTAAATGGGTTTTTTGAAACACCACCTCCACAAGTAGTACTTAACGTTCCTACTTTATGAAGGTTTTGCCATGTCGCTGACAATAAGTGCATTATCTATCGATATCAGGATTAGCTTTAGTATCTTCACGTAGTGCATGTGTCATAGCAACCATATCATCAGGGATAGGTGCTTGCCATGTCATCATTTCACCCGTGATTGGATGCGCAATGCTCAATTTTACAGCATGTAGTGCTTGGCGTCTAAAGCTACGAAGTAACTCGAATAACTCTGGTGTTGCACCTTTAGGTGGACGCGGACGGCCGCCATAAGATTGATCGCCAATTAGCGGATGATTTAAATGTGCCATATGCACACGAATTTGGTGAGTACGACCTGTTTCTAAACGCAAACGTAAACGAGTATGAGCACGGAACTTTTCAGCAACACGGTAATGCGTAATTGCCGGCTTACCCATTTCATGTACGGCCATATGCGTACGCTGCGTAGGATGGCGGCCAATTGCTTTTTCAACCATACCACCAGCAGTCATGGTGCCATTACACAGTGCTTCATATTCACGAGTGAAATTTTCGCGCTTTTGTAGTGCTTTCACTAAATGCGTTTGGGCCTGAATCGTTTTAGCTACAACCATTAAACCGGTCGTGTCTTTATCTAAACGATGTACAATACCTGCGCGTGGCACGTTAATTATTTCAGGGTAGTAATGTAGCAATGCGTTTAGCACTGTTCCATTAGGGTTACCCGCACCTGGGTGAACCACTAGGCCCATTGGTTTATTAATTACCAAAATATCATCGTCTTCATAAACAATGTTTAATTTGATATCTTGTGCTTCGTATTCGCGTGGTGCTTCAATTGTTGTTTCAACACTTACAACTTCACCACCTAGTAGCTTTTCGCGTGGAGTGTTGAAAATTTCACCGTCTACAGTGATTTTATCATCCAAAATCCACGTTTTTATACGAGAACGCGAATAATCAGGGAACAATTGTGCTAATACTTGGTCTAGACGTTTACCACCTAATTCGGTTGGAACGTCGGCTTGAAGAGAAATTTGCTCTGACATTAGTAACTTTACCCAATTTACCAGTGCAAGCTTTGCTCGACTGGGTTAGAATCGCTTTTAATAAAAGCATAATATAATACGCATAGTTTACTCGGTTTTACCGACTTGGCCTAGCCGAAGACATCGAAGGTAACAAATAAAATGATAAATAAAATAGGGAAACGTGCATTTGCCATTGTTTTTTCAGTTTCTGTACTTAGTTTAGGCGCTTGTTCGTCTGCTCCAGACCAAGAAGACATTCAACGTGTACCGAATAAGTCTGCACACGCTTTATATGAAGATGCAAAAGAAACGCTAGATTCTGGTTTATATGCTCGTGCAATTGAACTTTTGAGCGCTATAGACTCTCGCTACCCATTTGGCCCATTCTCTAAGCAAGTACAAATGGACTTAGTCTATGCACATTATCAATCAGGTAATACTGAACAAGCACTTGCAACCATTGACCGCTTTATTCGCTTAAACCCAAATCATAAAGATTTAGACTACATGTATTACATGCGTGGTTTAGTAAATATTAAAGCAGATAAAAATGCGTTCCAAGAGTACTTTGGTGTAGATAGAGCCGACCGTGATGCTAACCGTACTCGTGTTGCATTTACAGATTTATCGACATTAGTAAAACGTTTTCCAAAAAGTGATTACGCGCCTGAAGCTAAGCGTCGTTTAGTGTGGCTTTTAAACCGCATGGCACGTTATGAATTAAAAGTAGCAACTTACTATTACGAACGTGAAGCTTATTTAGCTGCTGCTAATAGAGGTAAGTTTGTTGTTGAGCATTATTCACAAAGCAGTTACTTAGATCCCGCGCTTGAAATGATGGAGAAAAGTTACGACCAATTAGGTTTAACTGAGCTTAGTGAGCACGCAAAGCAAACACGAAAACTAAATAAAAGAACTAAATAAATAAAAAAGGCGCTTACTAAAGCGCCTTTTAACTACATAGAAAAACAAGCTTAAATCGCTTCTTCATCTTCCTCTGCAGTACGAATACGTATTACACGCTCAACATCTGTGACAAATATTTTACCATCACCGATTTTTCCTGTTTGCGCCGTTTTTACAATAACTTCAATTGCACGGTCTACATCTTCATCAGTCAATACAATATCAAGTTTTACTTTAGGTAAAAAATCGACCATATACTCTGCGCCACGATATAGCTCTGTGTGACCTTTTTGACGTCCAAAGCCTTTAACTTCGCTTACCGTCATCCCCGTAATACCCACATCTGACAACGCTTCACGCACATCGTCTAACTTAAAAGGTTTGATAATTGCTTCTATTTTTTTCATATTAATTACTTTTGAAAGCTTCAGTTGCCTCGATTTTAGACAATCATAGTGTTCATAGCAAACAAAGCAATTGAATTACGGTGATAAAACAACCGATCGTGGTATAATTTATTATATAAAAATAGCTATACTTAAATGACTAGCAGTAAATGAGATTAATATGAAAAACAAACAAAACGGGTTCACCCTTTTAGAACTCATGGTAACCGTTGCTATCGTTGGCATTATTGCATCAATTGCGATTTGGAATAGCAGCGATATGCTAGAAGAAAATAGAGCTGAGAATTTTTTGTTGGAATTAAAAAGAAATATTAGCTACGCCCGTGCTCAAGCTGCAAGTACGGATGAAATTGTTATCATATGCCCTGCTCCTATAAGTAAAGTTGAGATTAATAGATACTTTAAATGTCAAAGTTCATGGGGGGAGGATTCAATCATAACTCTCTTTGTAGATACTAATAATAACGGAATATATAACTGGAAAGAAGATACTATTTTACGCACCATGGAGCAGATAAATAGTATAGACAAGGTTAAATTTACTGGTGATAGTAGCCTTCGCTTTAATACTAGTGGGCGCATTACAACAAACCTAAACACCAGCGGTAACTTTGCTGGCTTTGTATACTGCCCTAATAATGACAATGAAAACAATAAAGCGCTGAATGTATCAGTATCTGGTACTGCTTTCTACCTTGGTGACACCACTGAAAAGTGCGATTAAAAAACGTACAATTATATCTTGTCATATTTGTATCATTTACTAGACTGAGTTAATCATTTATTAACTCAGGTCTTCAAGGATGAGATTATCAATATCAAAAAGTAAGGGAGTAACACTTCTCGAATTAATGGTATCTATGGCTGTTGTCAGTATTATCAGCCAATTATCTATGTGGTTTTACCCAGATTTTTTAGCTAAAAACCGCTTAGATAACCACGTAAACCTCCTACACCGAAATATAAATTATGGCCGTTTATATGCCATTGAAAATACTACTTACGTCACGCTTTGTGCACTAAAAGACAGTCAATGTACAAAGGACGAGTGGAATGGCCAAATGTCACTCTTTATCGACAAAGATAAATCAACCTCGTTAGATGATGATGAACTACTCTTAAGTACTTTTGAGGAGATCCATGAAGCTGACAGTCTTAAATACCCTCGCAGCGCAATTACGTTTCGTCCTGATGGTTCTTTGAATGGTTTTCAAAATGGTACTTTTATATATTGCCCCAACAGCAATAAGGCCAACCTCGAGGGGTTGGCCTTATCAGTAAGTCAGACTGGCAGAATACGTATTAAATCAACTGATAAGTGCCAGAAGAAGTAATCTAGGCTATCGACCCCAGCAATAACCAATATCGGTGTCTCCTTTAGACCCTTTTGCACCTTTGAGACCAATATCAGTGATTGAAAGCTCTTTACAATCAGTATCTCCTTTTACAGCACCGTCTATAGGCTTAGCTGTAATAGTGAAGGTATTACTATCGACTACGCTGATAGATAGTTCAAAGTGACCATTTTCGGTTTTACTTTGTAGCCCTAAGTCAGTAAAGGATTGCGTATACTCACGATTATCTACAAAATATTGCTCCTCTTTGTTTGCAGCATCTAACAATGCTGCAGCAGCTTCAGCGCGCGAAGCACGCTTTACATATTCTGTATAATTGGGCAATGCAATTGAGGCAAGTATGCCTACAATTGCAACCGCTATCATCAGCTCAATTAAGGTAAACCCATGTTGTTTCTTCATTTAATTTCCTTAATTATTAACTTCGTCATTTTCTTCACGTTTATAGATATATGTTTGTTGAGTTTTAAAGCCAAACCCTACAGCATTGTCATTAACCAATACAACTTTACCATCAACAATTGTTAAGCCAGGGCCCTTTATCTCAACAGGCTTCATTGGGTTTTCAGCATTTTCACCTTTGATACCCGGCCCAATTAGATAAAACTGACTTTCTTGTGTTACGTCAACTGTTGGGTTGTCATCACACTTACCATCTCCATTACCATCTACGCATGAAGGGCCTTCGCCAAAGTATAACTGAGGTGTATCTGGTACATCATAGCTGGTTGTAAATTTAAGATCGTCATACACTTTCGTACCATAATGTAGGTGAAATGCGTATAAAGAACCACCACCACCACTTAGGGAACATTGGTTTTCAGTCGATGTATCTGATGCAGGTGTGAAACTTGTAAAATAAGCAACACCTCCAACAACTGTAGCAGCAGCTAGTGATTTTTCACCCGTTCCTAACTCATATCTCCAACCATTAAATTTAGCCAAGTCGACTTCTAAGTCAACAAAATCATCAACGTCATCTAGAGCATTACCAAATGGGTCTGAATTCATTTGCATCAAATCAGCAGGTACAATAGTATCCGGTGCATTCGTTTTATATGATTTAGTAACTGTATTTTCATCTCTGATCATAAACAGTTGATCTTTTTCATTGGTACCGGTTGGTTTTGAGCGGTTACCACTACCAATAACTATTGCATCATACGGCGTATCTAAGCGTGTTATAACGGTACTACCATCAACGGTTGTCTCGCTTACTTTACTATAAATGGTTCGTGCAACGAGTGGTTTGTAAAAAAAGCGTCTGTCCTCAGTTGCTTTATTACTGCCAAGCTCAGCTAATTTAAAGTGACTAAATTCACTAGTACTAGTGCCTGGCATATCTATACGCCAAATATCTCCACCAGTATCTGCCGCATAAATTCGGTCTATATATCCATCATAATCTGAGTCAAGCGTGGTAATATCTGCAGCAATACTATGCTTACCTTTAAAGCCATTAATATCGGGTGTTAATGCCCATACTCTTTTACCTGTTTCTGCTTCAACAATGTAAATACCTCGCCCTGTACTATCTTCACTTTTAATCACCGCATCTTTGTTTGTATCGTACCCAGCACCAAAAATTAATAAAGGCTTGTCACCAAATGCTTTAATGTAGGCTATTTGCGGTTTTGACCATGTTTGCGCAAGCTCTTTAAAATCACCTTTTCCGCCTTCTATTGGTGCGCTCCATAGTTTTTTAGGCTGATCGGGATTTGTTATATCCAGTGCGTAGTAGTTTTTACCACCTCGACGCATTCCTGCAAAAGCCCATACTTCATCATCACCACTCGCATCAATAATCCCGTCGTTTAAACCATCGCTATTTAAGTTTTTATTATTAAAATAAACGCTGATTGGACCATCCATACCATATTTTTTACCCGTTTCTTTGTTGCGCAGCGGTTGAATAATGCTGTACAGATCTGAGGGTATAAATGCCCAGCTTTCAGATACTTCATTATTTGTATCATCGTCTTTAAACATATGCAAAAAGCCAGCATTGGTACCAATAAGAATACGAATATCATCATTACCGTAATCAAGCGCAACAGGCTTTGAATGCAGAGGATCACCAAAAATATCATCTCTTTGATCCGTGGTATCGTTATCGTTATCTTCATCATCAACATCAATACCCATAGCCCATTTAATATCTGAACTAGATAAGCTAATTGGGTTATTAGTTATTAAATCAAGAATGTCACTAACAATCGATGTAGTAAATCGTACTATATCGCCTTGTTTATCTGTATATAGTGTTCTTCGTTCTTCTGCGTTGGTTCCTGTTAAGGTACTTAGTTGATAATTAACGCCACCTTGTGCTACTAAGTTCCCATCTGCTGACTTACCATCAGGAAGCCAAAATGTTTTTGCATCAGTGTCTATCAAACCATTAGAATCAAGCGCTACATTGCCCGCTGAATCAACTATGTTACTACCCGATACCTTTAACTTTTTTAAGTTACCGCCCCAGCGGGTATTTGTCTCTGGGTAAAACATTGCAAAATAAATAGCATCTCGACTACGGGTTTGATCTACGTTGTTACTAGCAACGGACGGCGATGAAAAGCTATCATTTACTTCACGAATACGAGAAATTGCACTGTTTAATGATTCAGAAAGCTCATCTGGCGTACTTGCGGGCAAGTTTTCACCACCACCTAAAGAAGCGGCCCTACGTAAAAGCTCTTGTCCACTCGCGCTCATACCAGAGCCAAAACCGATAGTATATAAACGGCCTGTTTCATGAATATCGGGAGTCGACGGGTATAAATCAACAGTAGTATCACTTGTACCATGAATAATTTTAGCCATTTGGTGTAGGTAACTACTGTAGTAACTATCCGTATTCCAGTTTAATCCTTCCCCAAAGTACTTCTCATGCTCTGCACTAATTTGGCTGTCACTATCATTATCACCAGATGGGTCGCCATCGGTCATATAAATGATATTTATCGAGTTGTCGCAGCGCTTAGCCTCAGCGGTGCTATCTGCAAAGGGCGATATGTAAGTATACTCATAATTATTTGTAGTTACATTTTCACACTCATAACTCCAGCGACCTCTATTTCTAACCCAACCACATTCAAGCTGTGTAAACTCACTTCCAGTTCTTAACTCGACACTCGTATCACGTTCAAGAATTGTGGCCTCTAAGCCATATTGAACTTTTTGCCCTGTAATATATAAATAAGCTTCCCAAAGGGTTTCTGTCAAAGGAGTACCGCCAGCAGCAGGTAAAGCAGCAAGTGAATTTCGTATAATTGTAGAATCTTTACCAACTCCATTAACTATATAACCACCGTCTGTGGCTTTAAAGCGCATTAAACCAAAGTCGATAGTATCTTCGTTATCGGTAATAACTTTATTCATCGCAAACTGTGCTGCAGCTAATCGACTATCAGAACATAAAACCCAACCTCCACTCGAATATTGCCCACAATTACTACCTGTACTTGATGAAAAAGCCATGCTTCCTGATGTATCAAAAATCAGTAATACTCGAGGTTTTTCTTCAACATCCACATCATGATTAACATAAAGCTCTATATCTTCAGCATAAACTGACGCACTTATTGTTAAGCCAAGTAAAGAGGCTAGCACTTTGTTTAATTTAAATTTCATCTTAAATCCCCTTACTTACGCTAGCCATTTCTTGTGCTACACCTGTAACAATGGTTAGTTCATGCTTACTTTTAGAGCCATATTCTATTGTCGTGGCGACCTGTAACATATTGCACGATATACCTGCAGTAAAATTAAAGCGTCGAGGACACTCTAGGTCAAGCGCACCTTTGTTTAGATTAACCATTTTGCTTTGCATACCATCATGTGTTGCGATCACCATGCCTTCTTTATCAGAGGCTGCAATCGAAGTGACTTCATCTGGACTCAAAAAAAACTGATTATTCGCACCTTTATTTGCTTCATCAGAAATCATGCGCTGTACTTCGCCAATAAGTTCATTTTCGGCCACTTCACGCTCTTGCGCTGCATTGGTAATTTTAATATCAATACTACTACTGCTCATAAGAGTCACCGCTATACCCGTCACTGCAATTACCATTATTAGAGCAGTGATCAGTACTACACCCTGCTGCTTTTTCTGTGATTGTTTTAAATACGCCATAAATTTGATCCAACATTATTTAATCGAATAGTCGTGGTAAACACTGTGCGTCTGAAACTATCTGTGAATTTCAATTCACGCTTGTTTTCATCTTCACCTAATATGTAAGTTTGGTTTTTAATTTTAACCCCAGGGTCTGGCTCCAATGCGCGTATTAATAAAAATACCTGTACTGTTAAAATACCCTTTCGATTTTCCCAATCAGTGTGCTCCATACTTTTAATACTTCGGTATGTATCTACACGATTGTCGCTGTTTGTATCGAGACCAAAAACAAACCGCATGTTTTCGACACCTTCCATAATAGTTTCTGTGGTGATATTTCCACCAACTAAGCGCTTTCTCATTAATGCAGGTACAGTTAGGTTCTTGTTATTTACTTTATATGTTTGCTCTGAAATATAATAAACATGATGGCTATACGGCCAAATAGAGGCATTAACAGAACTTCCTGTAATTTCACCTCGCTTGAATTGAGCTCTCTCTTGCTCCGCTATGAAATAGTTTTCACTCGTTTGAGTCTCAGCTTCAGTTAATTGATCACCTTGTAAAAACTTTAACTGAATAATATCGGTACCTTTTACTGGACTCGTTACGCAGTTTAGTTCTTTTGAAGCATCTGCAACCTTCGCATAAATAGTTCTAAAGTTACTCGCAGTTGCCAAATCAGGAAAACTACCGTTATTTAGTCCTTCGAAACAGTCATTTAGCGGGTTTGATAATGCTTCTGTGTTTACCGAAGTAAAAGAATCATCATAATAAGTGCCCCAAAAGCCAATTTGCTCAATATCACGTTGCATTATGTTAATCGCAAGGCGTCCTGATTCTTGAAGTTCACCAATAGTCATCGTATCTTTAGTGGTTACTTTCATACCTATATAGGTAAACATAACGCCGCCTAAAATTAACCCACCAATAAATAATGAAATCATCATTTCTACAAGTGTAAAACCTTTTTGCTTCATGTTAGCTCCTAAGGTAAATATAACTAGTTAAAACAACTAAACGGCGCTTTTTATCAGCCGTTCCACACTTTATAGCGCCAGTAGCATCATTTGCATTAAACTCTTGACGCCCTTGCCAAGATACAACGACCTCTAAATTAAATGCTTTACCACCTGTACCTGCAACTGCAGTAGCCGCAATACATACAGTTGCGTCATCTAAAGAGCCTGTGTTTTCCCTTGCTTTTATAGCTCTTTTCCATTGCTCAAGGTCTAGGGCTGCAACTTGCGCTGCGCTACAAGTGCTTGTAAAACACGTCTGTGAGGTTTTAGTTGAGGCTTCGCTATTAAATGTTTGGGTATATAGGCTAGCTATTTGCGGGGTATCGTTAGCACGGATACGCTGCACAATATCATTACCAAGTGCAACTGCAGCAGCACGCTGCATAGAATCAAAGCTTGCTTGCTTTGCTTTTGCTTGCAAAGCAACTGCGCCTAAAAGGCCAAAACTAAGAATAATAAATGCAATTAGCACTTCAATCAGAGTGAAGCCTCTTTGCACTTTTACGTGAGGTGATTGCATAATAAAACCAAATAAAAATTATCTGATTTTAAGTTTATGTTATTTATTTGAGGAATCAATGAGGACTAAGACAAGCGGTTATATTTGTTGATAAACGGTTAATTAAACCTGTTTATTCAATAACACCGTTGATAATTAAGACTCAAATGTATTTAAATCAAGGGGAGGTTAATTGCAAGGTAAGCCTAAAGCGAATTTTTTACTAATTTAAGCTCACGGCGGCTCACTGGCAATAACTCACTGCACCCTTGTAGCTCAATCATATGATTGCCATTCGCTTTTGAATGCAAAGCAATTACTTTTTGTTTATTAACCAATGTATTGCGATGAATTCGCAAAATATGTGTAGGAAATTGTAACTCTAATTGTTTTAGACTTTGTTCAAGTAAAGCTTCTCCGCCACAGAATATCATTTTGGTATACTTTTCTTCGGCACTAAAATACAAAACATCATTTATATCAACACTGCGTAGAGTACCAGCTAGCTGATAAGAGATTTTTACATTTTGTTGTTTTTGAATATGTACTTTATTTAAGCGCCCGACTTGCTTAAGCACCTTTTGCAATGATTGCTCTGAAATAGGTTTAACTAAATAACCTGCAGCGCTTAATTGTAAAGCATCGAAGGCATGCTCAGGGTGAGCAGTTATAAAAACAATAGCAGGAGGTAGAGTTAAACTATTGAGCTCATTAGCAACTTGTAAACCATTCATACCAGGCATATCAACATCTAAAAAAATCAAATCCGGCGTTTGCTTTTTAGCCAGTACTAGGGCTTCATTACCATTACTTGCCTCGCCTTGTACAACTATGCTTTTATCATGTGCCAACAAACGAATTAAGCGCGATCTCGCAAGAGGTTCATCATCAACAATGAGTACGTTCATACACTGCCCTCAATTAGCTTAGGAATAACGACCTTGACCCTAAACACATCATTTTTATTAGTAATTGTTAGCTGCGCTTTATTTTTATAATAAATATTTAATCGCTGGCGAATATTTTCAAGCGCCATGCCGTTATTAGGCCTAGTTTGAGCATTAGAAATTGTTATAGGGTTAGAAACAATCATGGTTATATAGCCGGTAGTAATATGTAGCTCTACTTTTATTTCTGCACCATGCTCACTTGTTTCAACACCGTGGCATACTGCATTTTCAATTAATGGCTGCAGGGTTAAACAAGGAATGCTCAATGCAGGTAGTTCATTAGGTATTTGCCAATCAACGCTTAAGCGATTACCGAAACGCCATGTTTCAAGTGCTATATATTGCTTACTCAGCGTTATTTCATCGTCAAGAGATACATTTTTTCCTGAGTGCATTGCAGCCTGCGATAAGGCGGCTAATGCTAAAATAGCCTGCTCTGCCGCATCGGCATCATGATGAGTAAGCTCTGCAGCGGTGTTTAAACTATTATATAAAAAATGAGGACGTATTCTAGCTTGCAAGGCATCAAGCTCAGCTCGAGAAAGCGCTTTAGTTTGCTGCTCTTTCTCAAAATGAATTAATAAAAATTGGACGAATAAAGCCGCCAGCAAAGCCACTATAATGCAATTGCGAAGTGTGAAATAAATTAAGTTATCTGTATCATCTATATCAAAAGCAAAATGGGAAAATAAAATACTAAAAATGCATGTAGATAATAAAAAAAAGATAAAAAACAAACTTAATTGAAAAGTTTGAGTGCGCGTTTGTAAGAAAAATCTACAAAAGTATAAAGAAGAGGTACCGACTAAAACAATTAAATGCATAAACAAACTGATGATCCCAAGTCGAAGCCAAATATCTCCTTCTACATTGGGTGCAAAGGCTAAAACAATAGCAATAACTTGAGAAACAATAAGCGAAGCTAGTACGCCTCGCTCATTAAAAAGAGCCGAAAAAAGCAAACCATCATTTTTTAGTGACTTGCTCATAACGACTCTCCTATAATCTAAATTTTAAATTAACGTAGCTCTACAGGAACAGCAAATACGATATTCTCTTCTTCGCCTGGGTTTTCAACAACCTGCGTACCACCAAGATCTTTTAATCGGCTTATAACTTGTTGTACAAGTACTTCTGGCGCAGATGCACCCGCAGTTACACCCACTGATTTAGAACCTGAAACCCACTGCTCTTGCACATCAGTTGCATCATCAATTAAATAAGCAACAGTGCCCATTTTATCTGCAAGTTCACGTAAGCGATTAGAGTTAGAGCTGTTTTTAGCGCCAACAACTAATAGCACATCAACTTTGTCAGCTAAGTCACGAACAGCATCCTGACGATTTTGCGTTGCATAACAAATATCATCTTTACGAGGTCCGTCAATTGATGGAAACTTATTGCGTAGTGCGTCAATAACATCTGCTGTGTCATCAACTGAGAGTGTTGTTTGGCTGCAATAAAAAAGATTTTCAGCATTTTTTACATTAAGCGCAACAACATCATCAACGGTTTCAACAAGATAAATACCACCGTCTGAGTTATCATATTGTCCCATTGTTCCCTCTACTTCAGGGTGACCATGATGTCCAATTAAAATACACTCAATACCTTTGCGACTCGCACGTGTAACTTCCATATGCACTTTAGTTACAAGCGGACACGTTGCATCAAATACTTTTAAATCACGACGTTTAGCCTCGCTGCGAACCGCTTGCGATACGCCATGTGCGCTAAAAATAACAATACTGTCGTCAGGTACTTGATCAAGCTCTTCAACAAATACCGCACCACGACTTTTTAGTCCATCAACCACATAGCGGTTATGTACTACTTCGTGGCGAACATAAATTGGCTTTTCAAAAATATCTAAAGCGCGCTCAACAATACTAATAGCACGGTCAACACCAGCGCAAAAGCCGCGAGGATTAGCTAATAATATTTCCATTAACCTTCCACCTCAATAATATCAACTTCAAACGTTAAACGCTGGCCAGATAAAGGGTGATTAAAATCAATCGTTACCGACTCACCTTGCACTTCGCGGACTAAACCAGGAAGCTCAGTGCCATCAGGTTGAGTAAACGCAATAATTGCACCTACCTTAGCTGGTGTTTCTGGACCAAACTTACTACGGTCAACGTAGTAAATATTATCTGGGTTTGGTTGACCAAAAGCATCTTCAGGTTCTAATTCAAACGTTTTACTTTCACCTGCAGTTAAACCTAATAAACACTTTTCGAAGTTTGCCGTTAAGCTGCCATCACCCATTGTTAATTTAGCAGGTTTGTTGTGCACCTTGGTAGAATCAGCGGCAGAGCCATCTTCTAATTTAATAGAAAAATGGAAAATAACTTGCGAGTTTTCACCAATTACAGCTTGGCTCATGCTTTATGCTCCTTTGGACTCTCGCCGGTGAAGGCGTCAAATAACAATAATGCTGCGCCAATACAAATAGCGCAATCGGCAATATTGAATACAGGAAAATGTGAGTCTTTATAAAAAACGTGAATAAAGTCGATTACATAACCATACGCAATACGATCGTATAAATTACCAATAGCGCCAGCAAGTACCAATGCATAAGCACCGCATAGTACTTTATTTGTAGCAGGTAAGCGTTTTAGCCACCATACAAGCAAAGCACTAATAGCAACGGCAATTGCACTTAAAAACCAACGCTGCCAACCACCCGCTTCACTTAAAAAGCTATAAGCAGCACCATAGTTATGTACATAAGTAATACTAAAAACAGGGAGTAAGTTTATAGACTCTTGATAAGCCATAGTCCCTACAACAAGTGTTTTACTGGCAAAGTCTATTACTAAAAGTAATAGACTCAACCAAAGCCACACTAAACCACTTTTTTGGGCTAGTTTGCTCACTAAGAATAACTCCTAAGCGAATTGACGCTTTTCACCTTCGCCGTCAACATTACTTACACAACGACCACAAATTTCAGGATGAGCAGGCTCAACGCCTACATCTTCGCTGTAATGCCAACAACGCTCACATTTAGCAGCATCTGTTGCAGCAACGCTAATGAACAAACCTTCAATCTCGGTAGCTTGTGTATCTACAGGCTGGCTATCAACTTCAGTAACATTCACGGCTGATGTTAACAATACAAAACGCAGTTCATCACCAAGCGCGTTTAATTTAGCGGCAAGCTCTTTACCCGTAAATAAATTCACCGTTGCTTGAAGTGTTGCACCAATGACTTCTTCTTTACGTGCAGCTTCTAATAAGCGGTTTACTTCGTCACGTACAGTTAAAATCTCTAACCAATCATCGTTACTAAATTGGCTATTTGTTGGTGCTTGTAAGCCATCGTACCAAACTGATGTAAATACGTAGTCACTACGCTCACCAGGTAACGCTTCCCAAATTTCTTGTGCGGTAAAGCTCATAATAGGTGCCATCCAACGCGTCATTGCTTCTGCAATATGATAAAGCGCAGTTTGACAAGAACGACGTGCATGGCTATCACTCTTAGCTGTATATTGACGATCTTTAATAACATCTAAATAGAACGAGCCAAGCTCACCCGTACAGAAGTTCATTAGCTTTTGAGTTACTAATAGCATTTGGTAGCTGTCGTATGCGGCTAAAATCTCGTCTTGCAACTGAGCTGCGCGACCAACAATCCACTTATCAAGCTCAACCATATCATCAACAGCTACTTGATCTGTTTCTGGGTTAAAACCATTTAGGTTAGCAAGCAAGTAACGGCTGGTGTTACGAATACGGCGGTAACGATCGGCTGAGCGTTTAAATATTTCATCCGACACAGTCATTTCTGCCGTGTAATCGGTAGAAGCCACCCACAAACGTAGAATGTCAGCACCTAGTTTATTCATCACATTTTGTGGTGAAATAACATTACCTAGTGACTTAGACATTTTGCGGCCGTTTTCATCAACAGTAAAACCATGAGTCAATACTTGGCGGTATGGCGCATGACCATTAATAGCAACAGATGTCATCATTGATGACATAAACCAACCACGGTGCTGATCAGAACCTTCAAGGTATAAGTCAGCTGGACCAACCAGGTCTTCACGTGCATCTACTACACAAGCGTGTGACACACCTGAGTCAAACCATACATCTAGCGTATCTTGCACTTTCATGTATTGCTTGGCGTCTTCTTCACCAAGTAAAGTAGCTGGTTCTAAATCGTACCATGCTTGTATACCAGACTTTTCAACAAGCTCTGCTGCTTGAGCAATTAACTCTTGTGTATTTGGGTGAAGTGCACCGGTGTCTTTATCAACGAACAATGCAATAGGAACGCCCCAAGTACGCTGGCGAGAAATACACCAATCTGGGCGGCTTTCAACCATGTTAGAAATACGGCTTTCGCCCCACTCTGGTAACCACTGCGTGTTTTTAATCTCAGCAAGAGAATCTTGACGTAAGTTAGCCTGATCCATACTTACAAACCATTGTGGTGTAGCACGGAAAATGATTGGTGTTTTATGACGCCAGCAATGTGGGTAACTATGCGTAAGCGCATGGTGATGCATAAGCGCACCACGCTCTTTTAACACTTCAATTACGCTCGCATTCGCCTTAAATACATGCTGACCTGCAAAAAGTTCGGTATCTGGTAAATAAACACCATTTGCACCAACAGGGTTAGCCACTTCAAGGTTGTAATTTAAACCAGCCACGAAATCTTCTTGACCATGGCCTGGGGCGGTATGTACAACACCAGTACCTGAATCAGTAGTTACGTGTTCTGCAACAATCACTGGTACATTAAAATCATAAAAAGGATGGGCTACTTGCAAGTTTTCAAGCGCTGCACCTTTTACATACCCTAGTACGTGAAAGTGATTAAAACCAAAACGGTCCATAGCATCTTTAACAAGCTCAGAACCTAAAATTAGACGTTGTTGTACGCCTTCATCTTCAACCTGTACTAACGCATACTCTAAATCGGCATGCACAGCCACAGCGCGGTTTGCAGGAAGCGTCCACGGTGTTGTTGTCCAAATAACAGTACCAACACTGCCTTCACCTTTATGACCATCAGCCAGATCAAAGGCACTAACAACAGCATCTTGATCAACAAATGTAAAACGCACATCGATTGCTGGTGACTGCTTATCTTGGTATTCAACTTCAGCTTCTGCTAATGCAGAGCCACAGTCTGTACACCAATGCACAGGCTTGGCGCCTTTATGCAAATGACCTTTTTCAATAATTCGACCAAGCACACGAATTGCATTCGCTTCAAAGTCAAAGTTCATTGTTAAATATGGCTTATCCCAATCTGCAAATACGCCTAAACGTTTAAAATCAACTTTTTGACCTTCAACTTGTTTTTTAGCGTATGCACGGCATTTTTCACGAAACTCACTCGCAGTAACTTTTACACCCGGCTTGCCTACTTTTTTCTCAACCATTAACTCGATTGGTAAACCATGACAATCCCAACCTGGAACTAATGGTGAATCAAAGTCAGATAATGTTTTAGACTTAACAATAATATCTTTTAATATTTTATTAACTGAGTGGCCTAAATGGATATCGCCATTTGCATACGGAGGGCCGTCATGCAAAATAAAGGTTTTTTTACCTTTCTTAGCGCTGCGAATTTGACCATAAAGGTCGTCCTCATACCATGCTTTAAGCATTTTTGGTTCACGTTGTGCCAAATTGCCACGCATTGGAAACGGTGTTTCCGGTAAGTTCAAAGTATGTTTATAGTCGCTCATTTATCCTACATTCCGTCTCTATCGGCTACCTGATTTAAACCAAAACACTGCTTAGCGGCAGCAACATCAGTTGCTATTTGCGCCGTTAATTGTGTTAATGTCTCGAATTTTTTCTCATCGCGAAGTTTTTTTATTAACTCCACATGCATAAATTGTCCGTAAATATCCTGTGCAAAATCAAAAAGGTGAACTTCTAATAATGCACGAGTTCCATTAAATGTCGGCTTATTACCTACATTTGCAACTCCAAAAATCTGTTTTCCTGCAATCGTTGCTTGCACTGCAAACACTCCGTTGACAGGACACACTTGGCGTTTTAGGGCTATATTTGCCGTTCTAAAACCGAGTTCACGTCCTCTTTTCCAACCATGTATAACACGCCCAGAAATAGCATAATCGTGACCAAGCATTATTTTAGCACTCGCTAAGTCACCGGATGCTAAAGCATCTCGTATTAAAGTGCTGCTTACTCTAGCATTTAATTGACGAAAGCTCGCGGTGCTTTTTACATCCATGCCCGCTTGCTTACCCATGCTAGCAAGTAAGTGAAAGTTACCTTGGCGTTGCTTTCCAAACTTAAAATCATCACCAACAGTAAGTGCTTTAACACCTAACTTTTTAATCAAAATCTCATTAACGAATTGCTCAGCATGCATGTTTGCAAATTGCTGATTAAAGCTAATGCAAATAACTCGCTCAATACCTAAATCACTCAATAAACGTAACTTATCTCGTAAGCGCGTTAACCGTGCAGGGGCATTGTTTTTAGCAAAAAACTCTTGTGGCTGGGGTTCAAACAGCATTACAGTGCTAGGCAAACTATGCGCTTTAGCATCGCTAAGTAAACCTTTTAGTACTTCTGCGTGGCCTAAATGAACGCCGTCAAAATTACCAATAGTTAACACACAACCAAAATGGTGTGGGCGAATATTGTGTATACCTCTAATTAACTCCATGCCACCTAATGCCTTGTTTAGCGAGCTATTAATTACGGCTAAAAAATGATTAAAGCCGCAGAGTTGCCGATTATAATCTTTTTTTTAGTTTGATTCAGTAATTGCTACACTTTTTATCGTATTTAGTCTAACGCCCATCACAAATAGCATTGCAAAGTAGCTAATACCTGCCAAAGCCACTAGCGCTACTAATAATATTACTTGCTGTGTAAAGGCCCATGTAGCCCAATAATAGTAACTGCTCACAAACCATGTGACAGCTCCCATAACAATACTTGCAACAACACATTTAAGTGTAAAACGCATACTCATTGATGAGAACTGGTATACATTTTCTTTTTTAAGCTGTCTGTATAATAAAAATGCATTGCAGCTAGCCGATAACGAAGTAGCAAGTGCCAACCCTAAATAACCAATGAAAGGAGCCAGCATAATGTTAAACACCATATTAAGTACTAAGGTAATAATACCAATACGCACCGGTGTTTTTGTATCTTGACGAGCATAAAAGCCAGGAGCGAGTACTTTTATTAGCATAAAGCTTACAAGTCCGACCGAATATGCGACTACGCCTAAGCTTACAGCTTTGACATGATCAATACTGTCTTCTTTAAATGCACCGTGGTCGAACAACACGGTAATAATAAGTGGGCTGATGATCATCAAACCTATCATTGCTGGCAGGCCTAAAAATATAACAAAACGAACTCCCCAATCGAGAGTATGCTGAAAGTCGCTACTTTTTTTACTGCTATGTAGTTTAGAAAGCGCCGGTAAAATAACTGTCGCAATACCAATACCAAATAACCCCAGCGGAAATTCAATTAAGCGGTCTGAATAGTAAAGCCATGCAATTGAGCCCGTCATCAGTAATGACGCAATCATGGTATCGAGCAACAGATTAATTTGACTAATAGAGACACCAAACAAAGCCGGTAGCATAAGTTTTCGTACTTTTTTTACGTTTTCGTCTTGCCATGCCCAGCGCGGACGCGCCAACATTTTAGCGCGATACAAGAACGGTAATTGAAATAGTAGCTGCACTACACCACCGACAAATACACCTATGGCAAGTGAATAAGCACCTACCGAAAATTTATCATGTAAAAAAATTGCACACGTAATAATAGAAACATTAAGCAAAACTGGTGTAAATGCAGCAACAGCAAAACGGTTATACACATTCATTACCGCACCACTAAGTGCAACTAAACTTACAAAAAATAAATAGGGGAATGTAAGTTTAAGTAGTGAACTTGCAAGTTCAAATTTTTCGGCATTAGGTCCGCCTTGCCACCAATCTATAAACCAACCGGTACCAAATAGTGCTGCAATAACAGGGGAAGCAACAACACCAATAATAGTGACAATTAGTAAAATGGTTCCTAATGTGCCTGCTGCTTGTGCAACAAAAAGTCTGACCTTGTCGTCGCCTTGCTGTTCTTTAATTTCACTTAGCACAGGTACGAATGCTTGTGCGAAGGCACCTTCTGCAAATAAACGGCGTAAAAAATTAGGAATACGGTTAGCAAATAAAAAAACATCAGCCGCTGCACTTGCGCCTAATAAATTGGCAACGACAGCATCTCGAACGAGCCCTAAAATACGCGATATCATAGTCATACAACTAACAATCATACCAGAGCGAAATAAACCTTTTGACACCTTAAACCTACTCAAAAATCCTCAAGATAGGCGATTATGCCACAGTCTTTTTTATAAATCGCTTTAAAGCACTAGGCTGGGGGTCTGTGCTTTGTTACAATGTCTATATTAACTGCTAAAGCGGCAAATTGATGCTCGTTATATGGTGCAGTTTTTCTTGGATTGTTAAATTTAAATTGACATCCATGATAGAAACAGGCATATTCCACGGCCTTTAATTTAAGCTTTATTTTAAGATTGTTAGGAGCAAACCTTGGCTAACATCAAGTCTGCAAAAAAACGCGCTATCACAAGCGAAAAAAACCGTCAGCACAACGCAAGCCGTCGTTCAATGATGCGCACTTACTTCAAAAAAGTAATTGTTGCTATTGAAGCGGGCGATAAAGAAGCTGCACAGCAAGCTTTTTCTGTTGCTACACCTATCCTAGACCGTTACGCAACTAAGGGTCTAATTCACAAAAACAAAGCAGCTCGTCATAAGAGCCGTATAGCAGCTAAGATTAAAGCTCTATAATTTGTTTTTGATAGAATATAAAAAACCGGCTTTTGCCGGTTTTTTTTTATCTAAGATTTAATCTCATACTTTAATAACAGTCGACATAAATATTTAAACAGATTGGTGTCATACATTTTCCAAGTCTGGATAAAACTTCTTAAGCATTGCCGCTATTTTTTTAGGTGTAAACGGCTTCACTACAAATCCTTTAGCGCCTTTATCAATTGCATCCTTAACATTTTCAATACCTGAATGTGCAGATACCATTACTACATTTGTCTCAGGGCTTAATTCATTGATTTGCGCAATCAAATCTTTGCCATCGCCGTCCGGCAGTTCTATGTCTAAAAAAATGATATTATAATTTGCAGCCTGGCACTCACTAATACATTGTGAGGCAGTAGATGCTTCCTTTACGTTATCTATCCCTAAGTGCATGAGCGTTTGGCTCAAAAAACTACGCACTGTGCTAACGTCATCTACAATTAAAATTGATAGCTGCGTATTCATCTTTATTCCTCGTAGGCTATAAGCTAACTTTAAGTTATCATAATAATTAGCTTAGTATATAAATTTGCTCATTTAATTATAGAGACCTACGGAAAAAAGGCCAGATTTGCTTTATGTCTAAAACCCCAAATAAACAGTCGTTGCTAGGTAAAGCACCAACAAGAAAAAAAACAGCGCAAAAAAGAAAGCCGCAACGCCCTACTCAGCGCTCTATACCCGCAGAGGAAAAAACAAACATAAACAATGGCACTAGCCAAAAAACAAAGTCAAAAAAGGGGCTATTTATATCTCTGGCCATTGTTATTGTAATAATTTTAGCTTTTCCAAAACCAACCTTGCTCACCTATAAAAAATTAGGGATGGTAAGTGAGAGTGTTTACTGGCCTGGACTTTTAGGTTACGGAGCTACTTTAATTGATTCCAACTTGCACCCCAACTATGATTCTAGCCGTGAATCCCTTTATTTATGCAGTGATTTACAAAAACCACAGAGCTGTCAGAAGTATCAAGTAATTGCTGACAATGGTTTGTTTTCGGCAATTGGCAGTTACTTTTAGCATTAAAAAAACTAATCTGAAAATTTAAAATTACTTGGTTGAAAGGTGTGCAAAAGATCAACATAATGGCGCTCCTTTTTTCAACAACTGAACTATTGAAACGACCATGCTAAATGAGCTAGATTGGCTTTTAAATACTACACTACTTGCACTAGGTTTAGGTGCATTCTTTATTAACCAGATAACACTGCTGCGCGTTGCCGCCATTAGTGCATGTGGTTTATTATTCTTATCATTTAGCCTAGATCTTATGTCGTCGAGCGTTATTTCAAATATGAGTTTAGTGTTGATCAACACTTTTTACCTGTTTAAAGTTTATACATTTGGGCAATTTAATGTAACCCAAAGTTAACAACTTCTCCTTAGAATATTTAATAGCCCAGCATTGCTGGGCTTTTTTGTTGCGAATTTTTAAAATATTAGAAACACGTTAGATCAGGACAGTATTAAGCGCCACTAAAGCACCACTGCAATAATGGTGCTGTGCATGTACTGTTGAGTGAAACGAGAAGAAAGACGAAAACTGAAAATACCTAATAAGCTAGGTTAATCTGCTATTGTTAATTCACTTTGGGTTTGTGTTTTAGATGGACTATCTTCAGCGTTAGCCTGATTAAACCAAGCTGAAACACCTAGCACGATAATTGAAATAACAACGAGGCTTAATTTAGCCCCACTTTGACTGGATTTCATAACACCCTCTTTATATTTTTATTAGTGAGAATACCTTTTACACTAATGAAAATTACAAATGTTAACAAGCTGTTTTTTAAACTAATTAGCTATCAGCTAATAACCTTTAGTTCTATCCACTGAATTATTGAGTGCTAAGCCCATATTCAAACGTTCAATATTATCGGCTATTTGGTCTATAACGCTATTTAAATCAGATAGCGCTGCACAATGTGGTGTAAGTGTTATTTTGGGGTTTCCCCAGTAAGGGTGATTCTGCGTTAAAGGTTCTTGGTCAAAAACATCCAAGGTAGCAGCGCGTAAGCTATCGTTATTTAATGCATTTAATAAATCTTGCTCAACCACATGAGCACCACGTGCTACATTAATAACAACAGCATGTGAAGGTAGCTTAGCGAGCATTGAGTGATTAATAATACCCTTCGTTGCCTGCGTAAGAGGTAATAAGCACACGAGATAATCAATCTTACAAAGCATATCGCTAAGTCCTTCATCGCCATAATAAACCTCGACATTAGTCGTGTTTTTATTACTTTGCGCCCAGGCACTTACTTTAAAACCATTAGTTACAAGTTTTTGCGCACATGCTTTACCTAATTCGCCAAATCCAAGTATACCAACATGTTTATTACTAAAAGCTCGTTTTGGCTTCCATGTTTGCTGTGTTTGTTTAGTGTAATACTCTTTTAAGCGTAATTTTTGAGCTAAGACATGTGTAAGTACATATTCCGCCATATCTTCAGCAAGTTGCATGTCAACAATACGTACTACTTCGACATGTTCAGGTAATAATGTTAAATCGATACTGTCTACGCCTGCACCAAATGACGACACAGCTTTTAAGTTAGGCAGCTGCGGCCACAGAGACTCAGGAGCATTCCACGCAAGTACAAAATCCACATTATTTGCGTTTTTGCAATCAGGCCATTGCTCTATCAATGTATTTGGTAATCGCTCTTGTAACTTCGTTATTAGCTTTTCGTTGTTGCGCCCCGTTATAGCCACCAATACCGACATAAATTCTCCTAGCAATTCACAGTTTATAATTTAGTACTTTAAAAAGTCACACTACTGCAAAGTAACTGTCACACCCTTTTTTTAATCTTACATGTATAGCGAATAGACCAAACGGGATATGAGGTTAATATGATAAGTGTTGATAAAGTAATTGCAGCAAACTTACCACAACTAGAGAACTCTCCAAAAGTAAAAGGTTTAGTAAAAAAGGGCTTAGGTTACTTATTGCATGAACAAGAGTTTATCACCTTTGGTAATACGTACCCTCACCTACAAGGATTAGAATTTGTTGAGCAAGTACTTGATGAACTCAATTTTGATACGCGCTATAAACCTAAGCAGATAGAACATATTCCTAACGAGGGTAAACTTGTTATTGTTGCTAACCACCCTATTGGTTCACTAGATGCTTTAGCACTTATCAAAGTACTCTCTACAGTAAGGCAGGATTTAAAAGTAGTCGCAAACCGCATGTTAATGTCGGTCAGCGCAATGCATTCTCTTTTACTCCCTGTTGATAACTTATCTGGTATGAGTAAAAAGCAAGAGCTTAGTAATATACAAAACCATTTAAAAGGTGGAGGTGCCTTACTTATATTTCCTGCAGGGGAAGTGTCGCGCCTAGGACCAACCGGTATTAAGGATTGCAAATGGAATAGCGGTTTTTTACGTATGGCAAAAAAAGCCAACTGCCCCATTTTACCTATTTTTATTAAAGCCAAAAATAGTCCGCTTTTTTATGGTACATCAATGATTTATAAACCTTTGGCAAGTTTACTATTAGTGGCCGAAATGTTTAAGCAGCGCCAAAAATCTTTAGAGTTTGAAATTGGTGCTTCTATCCCTCCTGAGTCCTACTTGATAGAAAACCTTAAAGATAAAGAAATTGTAAACCTCATACGTAAGCAGCTTTATAGGCTTACAACTAAAAAAACACTGCCGCTAAAAACACAAACACCTATTGCTGTGCCCGAGTGTAGAAAAGAACTAAAAAGAGCAATTGAGCAATGTCAGCTTCTGGGTAAAACACACGATGGCATGCACATTCATTTATATCAATATGTAGGTAGTTCACCTATTTTTAGAGAGTTGGGACGCCTCAGAGAAATTGCATTTAGAGCAGTAGGTGAAGGAAGCGGTAAGCGTCGTGATATAGATAAATACGATATGGATTACCAACACCTTGTACTGTGGGACCCTATGCAACTAGAGCTAGTAGGTGCTTATCGATTAGCCTGCGCACAACAGATAATACAAAAACATGGACGTGAAGGTTTATATACCGATAGTTTATTTTCTTACACCGACGCTATGACGCCCTATCTGCACCAAGGTATTGAGCTTGGTAGAAGTTTTGTACAACCTAAGTATTGGGGACGTAAGAGTCTCGACTATTTATGGTACGGTATTGGTGCTTTTATAAAAAACTACCCACAGTATAGATATTTATTTGGGGCTGTAAGCGTGTCCAACGCTCTACCTGAGCAAGCCAAAGCCATGCTCGTTTATTACTATCAACATTATTATAAAAGCAGTATAGAACTAGCTACGCCTAATAATGAGCTTAAATTAACTGAGCAACAGCTAACTCAATGCAATATTCTTTTTAATGGAAACGATGTTAAAGAAGATTTTGTAGAGTTAAAACATGTGTTAGCTAATATGGGCGCTCAAGTCCCTACTTTATTTAAACAATATACTGAGCTTTGCAACCCTGGCGGTGTACAATTTTTAAGCTTTAGCATTGATCCCGATTTTAATAATTGTATTGATGGATTGGTATTAGTCGATCTTAAAAGTGTGAAAGAAAACAAAGCTAAACGTTATTTAGAATAACTATTGATAAGTAAAGTCAGTGCACCGAGTATTTTATGTATTATAAAATACTCGGTTTATATTTCATTATACAAACCGACTCAATCGCATTTAAGTCTTCCAATACTTTTTTAAGTGTCGGCTGTTTTAATTATTTTTTGAACCCTGCTAAAAACATATTTTCTTGTTTATTAAGGCCCTTGGTTAAACACGAGATTATGGCAAGGCAGTGCCTGCCTTAATATATTCATGTGACTGTTAATTAAATAAATATGTCAATCTTTACAAAAGCATAACGACACTAAAATTAATCTAAATCAATAAAATATTTTATAAGCTTCAAATGCTTTTTAAACTTTGATCTAGAACAGGTTTTCATATTTATTGCTCGGTAATAATAGCGCCAATCAAACAGTAGTTCTTGGAGAACAACATGAAAACTCAAATTAGCATCGCATTATTAACCTCTTTATTAGCACTCTCTCCAGCTGCACACGCTAACTTTAGCGTAAATGTTGGCGCTATTAACGTAAACCCTGATAACAGTAGCTCAGCGATTAATGAAGCACCTACGCTAGGCCTTAAAGGTGATTCAGATACTCAACTAGGTATCACCGTAGATTATGCATTTAACGATCAATGGGTGTTAGAGCTGATAGCAGCAACACCGTTTTCACACGATGTAAATGGCGCAGACGGCTTAGCAGGCAACAAAATTGCAGATATAAAACAACTTCCACCGTCATTGGTTGCACAATACCACTTTTTAGATACAAGCTATGCGCTAAGACCTTTTATAGGCGTAGGCATAAACTACACTACATTTTTTGATGAGCAACCCTCTCAAGCACTTAAAGCAACGCTAGGAACAGACGATGTAGAAGTAAAGTTAGATGATTCGTTTGGCTTTATGGCTCAGGTAGGTGCTAACTATAAAATTGATAAAAACTGGGGTTTACACGCTATGGTATCAATTATGGATATTGATACCGATGCCACTGTTTATGCTAATGGTGCAAAATCGCTTACATCAACTGTTGAGCTTGACCCTGTTGTGGCTATGTTTGGTGTTAGGTACAGCTTTTAAAGCATATATGAAGTAGTACATAGTTACCCAATTACAATGTATGTTAAAAGGCCGAAAGGCCTTTTTTCTCATTTGTAGGGTATTAGCGATTTGGCAGGTTACTTAACTTTTTCTGCTCTAACATTTCTTTCCAGTGCATTACTTCACTTGGCAATATAGGTGTTTGCCCATCAAAACCAGCAACTTCAAGCATTTCTTCAATACTTATAATACCCTTTTTACTTTTAAATACACCGCGTACATAAGCAATAGCATGTAAGCCTCGCTCTGAGTGAAACTTTTGCTCAATATAAAAGTATTTATGATCCCAGCCAACTAACTTAGTACTTATTGTATATCGCTGCATAGGTTTAATATCGCGGATATAAGTAATAGCAGTTGCGTTAACAATCGGAAACCAACGACGCTTCATTATTTGCTTTAGTAAGCCAACACGCTCCGTCATCCACGTGCGAGATAAATCCATCATCGCAAGATAGCGTGAGTTCGTTAAATGTAGATTAATATCACAATCAGTCGGCAAAGCTTTGTAATCAATATCTACTGTATCAAGTAGATTTTGATATTGCTTATTGCGTTTAATTTTGAAAAATAATAATAAAAGTCGAATATATAAGTTCACAGTAAAGGTCTTACCAGTTAAATTTATTCGAGTGTAGCATAGCCCCTTGCGAAGACGAATATTCTACTTTAATCTTAAATCATTATTACAATAAAAAAGATAGCTAATGAAATCAAAACTAAAAATTATCGCTGCACTGGCCCTATTAGTCCCTAGCTACAATGCTTTTGCCGATTTCTCGTTACCAGGTAAAGGCTCAGTAACTTACCCTACCGGTGTAGTTAAAGAATTTAAATTTGGTTTTGAATGGCAGCAAAAAGCTGAGAAATTCACTATTGGATCTAAAAGTTACAATATGGAGCAAATTCCTAGCTCTTACTCTGTCGCCATCACGCTTTCAAAAGATGACAGCCAAGTATGGGTTCAAGAATTTAATAACGGGTTTATTGAGGAGTTTGAATGGCAAATTGGCGAACATACAGTCACTCTAAAAAAGCAGCAGTTTAGCGATCCGGTAAAAGGTGACTATGTTATTGAGCTAAATGGCCGTAGCTATTTTTTCACTCGTAATAACGCCAGTATCGTAATGAACTTTAACGGAGAAGGTATTGAGACGATTGCAATTGATGGGGTAACAAAAAATATGGGCACTAAAAATTAGTCCCCATATTTTAATTTCTTTAAGTCAATTACACTTTTACTGTTTTTCGATTAATCCCGTAATCACGTAACTTATTAGCTACAGCGGTGTGACTTAGGCCCAATCGCTTAGCTAACTGACGCGAGCTTGGGTAAGCGGGGTAAAGTTTACGAAGTAAAGTCGCTTCAAAGCGCTTAACAGCTTGATCTAGTGAGCCCTCAAAATCAGACTCTAAATACCCTAAATCATGGGTAAAAGTTGGTAACTGTAAATGCTCTACGCGAAGCTCGCTATCATCTAGTAACGACACTGCACGGTAAATGGCATTTTCCAGCTGACGAACATTTCCAGGCCACGGATACTCTTGTAAGAAGCTTAAACACTCTTGTGATAAAACAGGAATTGCATGACCATTTTGCTGTGCATATTTTTGAATAAAATGCTCTGCAAGTGGCCCTACATCTGCTTTTCTATCTCTTAGTGGCGCTATTTCTAAAGTAAGCACGTTTATACGGTAGTATAAGTCTTCTCTAAAAACCCCTTCTTGTACCATTGCAGGTAAGTCTTTTTGAGTAGCAGCTACAATACGAACATTTACTTTAACTTCGTTCTCATCGCCTACTTTTCTAAACGTACCATCTTGTAAAAAACGCAGTAACTTAGTTTGTAGTTGAGTCGACATTTCGCCAACTTCATCTAAAAATACAGTTCCACCATCAGCTTGCTCTAATACACCACGCTTTGGCGCTGCGTTTTCTTCGTACCCGGCATAACCAAATAATTCAGACTCAGCAACATCATCAGGAAGCGAAGCACACGATAGCGCAATAAAAGGCTTAACAGAGCGATTAGATGCGTAATGACACGCGCGAGCTAATAACTCTTTACCAGTGCCAGTTTCGCCAGTAATCAAAATAGGGGCTTCTAGTTGCGCCATTTTGCGTGCTTCGCGCACAACTCGGCGCATTGCCGTACTAAAGTTATGAATAGTAGCAAAGCTTTCTTGCCCGTAGCGTCTAAATGCACTGACCTGCTGCCCTAAGCGGCTTTGCGATTTAATGTTAATAACCGCACCCGCAAGCACATCACCTTCACTACCTTGAGGGACTGCAATTGGTAAAATGTCTGCAATAAAATCTTCACCCGCCACTTCAACGCGCGTGGTTTGCCCAAGCACTTCTTTACCTTCTAGCCAACGCGTAAAGTTAAACCCTTTAAGTAAGTTATTAATATTTGCACCAATAACTTCTTTTTCAATTAACTGTAAGTCCTTACATGCTGCATCGTTGCATAAGCGTACCCAACCTTTAGCATCAATAGAGATAACACCATCAGGCAATGCACGTAGCAAGGTATTTAATTCGTTATGCTCTCGCTCAGAAGGGAGAAATGCGGTAGTGCGTACATCATGCACACCATCAATCAGACGGATAGAAGGCATGATTTTTTGAAACTGCTCAAACTCTATTTCTGGAAAGCTCACATACATACGGCAATTGACAGAATCGACCTCAATACCTTTTAAATCAACACTGTAGTTAACTAAAATATTAAGGATTTCTTGGGCTATACCGATCCTATCAGCACAGTGAATATCTAGACGCATACATCCTCAAAGCAGGAAAAACTAAATTAGCCGAATAATACGCTAAGTCGCTTTGATAAGGTAGCTTATTGTAAACATTTTTGGACAAGTCTGCGTTTTAATTAACACATAAGAATAACAACATAAACACGCTACACAGCAGAGCTAGCCTGCTGCGTAGCTAAATTACTTTTAACCTTGAGGGTAAGCAGACCATTCTTCGCCATCAAGTTGTATGTAAGGTCGTTTATTAACATACATCATGATTGTGCCGGCATTTTCAGCAACTTTTGGTGCTTTTGGCAAGTTTTCAACTAAATTGGCAATGCTGTTATTACCCCCAAAAACATTTGTCTCAAGTGTTTTTGCAACAATTTCAGATAAGGCAAAGTAACTAGTCGATTCGTTAATCATAATTTGCGAATAACTTTTAACGTCTGGGCCAATAAATTTTATAGCAGCTGGTACAGATACAATAGTAGGGCTTGGTATTTCACGAAGGCCAGCAAACTGTACCTTGTCACCTTTTAATGCTGCACCATGTTCGGGTACTACCATTAACATGACATTACGGCCGCGCTTTTCAAGGTTTTGAATAAAACGATTAATATCAGATAATAAATTAGCGTGCCTGATTGGGTAACTTTCAAGGCTGTTCATGCGTTTTTTATTGGCCAGCTGGTTACCATCGTGAAGGCTTGTTGTGTTGTAATACATTGCACACGGCTCACAATCTTGCGCTTCATTTTTAAGCCAACTATCTAGCACTGCACCGTCAGAATAAATAGGACTGTCGTCAAAACCATATTGCGCTACTGGAAGCGAATCAATATTAAGTGATTTATCGTTTAGGCCACCAAAACGATTAACCAGGCCTTTAAAGTCATCGAAGTGGCCATCGTGGTTCATCACAACGCTACTTTGATACCCTAATTTTTCTAAATTTTTAAATAGATAACATTGCTCTGGTGCATCACTAAATAAAGCCGTTTGGCTTGTTTGCCCACAGCTTGCGCGTAAAAGTCTAATAGCTGCAGGCCCACTGTATGATGTTGCTGAGTTAAAATCTGAAAACACCACATCAAAATCATTAAACATATCTTCAACACTAACGCCAATAGCGTTCAAGTCATCAATCGCCATTGAACAAATATTTAAAACGATGACATCGAACAGTTCGCCATTAACTTGCGAAGGAAAATGGCTAATTAAATGGCTTTGTTGTTGATAAAAGTCTGACAATTTTTGATCAGGCGTTTGGCTTTCGCGCGTGATGACTTGTGTTTGATTAATAGGCTCATTTCTAATTGTTGTATTTGTAGAGTTGGCATTTACTACTGTGTCTGGTTGTTCACCCTCTCCTTGCCATCCAATCAAAAGCAGCCCAACAATTGTAATTGTTGTAAAACGTAACCACTGAGATGTATACCAAAAACACACGGTAATAACGAATAATGCCAATAGCATATCTACACTGATTACACGTGCTAAAAGTTCAAAAAAATAACCAAAGCTGAAATCTTGAACATTACCAGCTTGCTTTGTCAGCCTATTTATTGGGGGCAACCAAGAGTCTTGGTAAAGTATGACAATCGCAAAAATACCACCAAGTACATGTTTTAACTTTTCAATAATCGCTTTTTTAAATTTGATTGCTAAAAATGCTGCAAGGGCTGCATTGGTTAATACATTAAAATCAATTGCGCCGTAATAAAACAAGGCGAATTTAGCTAAGAAATAAAGATTCCACGCTCCTAAACCTGATAATTTCACTGCTCATCCTTCTTTTTTTTATTCGGTGTATAAGGTTCAAGTACTTCGTGTTTAAAAGTAAGCTTGTAATAATATGTTTTTACTCTGACCAATATTTGAGTTGCCGACATACAAAGCACAATACCGACTATAATTGCCAAAATAACGGTAATAAAAAGCTGATTAATACTCATTGGTTAAGCCTTTAATCTCATTACAAATGACACAGCATCGGGGCGCGCATCATTTGTAAACTCAGGTGTGTCTAACGACTCAGTAATCCCTTTTGACACACCGGGTTCAAACTTATAGCTATCATTCTCTGTTAACTGTTTAGAATAATCAGTAACCTGTTTACCGCTATAAAGCCGCCTTAATTGCTTACATTCTTGCTGTATATGAAAATGATCTGAAATAACATTTTGCTGCACAAAAAAGTCACTCGTTTGTAGCTTGAACAAATGCTTAATTGCATTATTTACGTCGTTCTCTCTACACGCATGCAAGTACAAATACACGGTGTTATCTGCAAGGCTAAATACATCCCCTTCACGCTTAATATGAAACAAGTGTAAAGGGTGAATGGGCTCTATTCGGGGTAGTAACTCAAGCTTAACCAACACGCCGCTAACCCCCAGATTAACAGCCGAGTCACTATGAACCTCTACTTGGCGCGTAAATTCATCAAAAGGTAAATAGCCTTTAGAAAACGTATTTTCAGTATATTTCAGAACGTGCTCAACAGATGGCGGTAACGGTCTAGAAAATTGAAACCCTTGAATAGATTGAATTTGAGATAATAATCGCGAAGGTTCAGAAAAGCTATACAAAATAAGGTTAACGCCTAAAGTTAAAAATAAACATTCATCTTGATGGCGAATAACGCCATCAACATTTTGTACTACCAATTTCAACCAACGACCACAGCTTTTTCTAAGTTCAAAGCACTGTTTGCCAAGCAGTGCTAAATCTGTGTAACGCGTCACAGCAAACACCAATGTTGCCGCTTTTAATTTGGGGCCTTTGTCAAACAGCTCATTATTGTCTTTTGCGGTATAATAATGCGTAGGCAATTTTGTACCGATTGGTACCGCGCTTTGCACTAACCAAACATCGTCCTCATCTGGAAAATGCGAGCCATTGAATACTTTTAGATCGTTTACAGTTCCCTCTTGTACCAAAAACTGATTATCTTCAAGCGACAGTTGAAACTGCATATCAGCAAATACACCCGTAGTGTGGTGCCAATAATCGTACTCTAAAACGCGGGTAGCGGAATCATTATCTACAAAAATTAATCCATCAAAAGATTTATTAAGCTGCCTTATTAAAAATCGATAGTGTGTTACTTCTGGACCAGATAACAAAAATAATAAGGTAACCCCTGTTTTTTTTGCAAACTCACTGTAATCGTTCATTATTGCTTTTGTGCTAGCTTCGGTTGCTGAACTAAGTAGCTCTGTGTTGAAGTGAATAAACACTAGCGCATTTTTTAATTTTTTATACGCGGCTATCTCTTTAATTATACCTTTGTTTATTCGCTCTATTGAGTAATGCTGTGTCTCAGATGAGAGAGAAAATGGATGAACTTTACTACGTTTGTACGCAGTATTAATTGCTGCAGAAAATGACGACTCAAAAAAAGATTCAACATCTTGAGAAACAATGTAAATATCGTTTGCGCAATTTTGGTTAATTGCATGTAAAGCAAATTCAACTACAAAATTGTCTAAAGGCGCTAAAACAGCATAACTTGAAGCCGATTTTAACTCTTTTGCAGCCGGCTCTAAACCCGTTATGTTAAAGTTATGCACTTAAAAAGCCCTCAAAAAAAATACTTTTTTACTAGTTTTACCCGCTATTCTATATATAATAGCCAAATATTGTCCACTTTTAATAAAAATAATATTACGCTTACAAAGGTTGTGATGAACAATTTAGCTACAAAAAGCTCACAAACACTCACATCAAGTGACATAGAAAACCTAGCTCGCCGTTTTGGTGGGAAAAGTGACGACTACATAGAAATTATGAATACACAAAAAAATCAAAAAACAATTAACAAGTATGCGCTATTGAAAGAAATTGATGACGCATTAAAAACATCTAAAGAAAAAAAATAAAAAAGGTAAACTCCATTGCAAAGGATTTTTATTAAAGGTATCAAAGGCGGCACAGGTAGCACATCAGTTGTTGCAAACTTAGCGTGCGTTTTGAAAAAATCTGATGTTGATGTGGTTGCCATAGACCTAGATGCTAAAAGTGACCTTGGTTTGCACTTTGGCCTTAAGTGGACAGCCACAAAAGGTTGGAGCAACGAGAGTACTTTTGACGATGCGTTATTGCATTTTCGTAAAGACAGCGATGGCGTTCTTTTTTTACCCCATGGCGATAACGAAGCAACGTTAGATGAAATTATAGCCACAATTAACAATTGCAAAAAACTGGACTATAAAGAATCTGCTTGGATATTATTCGACTGCCCTTCACACATTAATATTTCTCACTACTCGTTAGAAGAAAACGATATTGTTATTGAGCTAGTCACTTGCGATGCAATTTGTCATAGCCTCATATACAAGCGCCTACAAACCCTTAAGTCAGTAGAGTCAAGCTGGAAACACTTTTTTGTCGTTAATCGTTACAACGCAGCCTCAGTGTTAGAATTTGATCTATTTTCTCTTTGGCAATCTACATTGCCATTTATGGCGCCGTTTTTTATCAACAGTGATGAAGTTATTAAAGAGGCCACAGCTAATCGTAATGTAGCCCTTAATTGCGCACCATACAGTGTAGCGAACGATGACTTTGAAACACTGGCCGGTTGGCTTGTAAGCAAGGCGGCGAACTGACGATGAGCTTTACTCTTTTTTACAAAAGGCCCATACACAGTACATTGTATATTCTATTGAGTATATTATTCACTGATAAGCTTGTGCGTTACATTTTATTTAAATTTCATAGTTACTTTAATCAGCACAAAGTAAATGTAATTGAAGCCTTTTTAATGCCCTTCATAACTTTGTTCGGTTCATTATTTGTGAATATTAAAAAGAACAAAGAAAACTTTGAGTTAGCGTTGTATAACTATTATCCACATTTAAGATTGCCATATAGAACTTATATCTATTCCAATATTATACGCTTTGTTATTCAGAGCATATTTTTGCTTTTTGCTGTTCATAAACCCAAAAGAAAATCAGTGTCTATAAAAAAGCATGCTGTAAATTATTTTTATGATGGAGTCAGTTACAGCCTAAGGCAACTTCGTTGGTACGACCTTAAATTAGGCCGATTAATAAGGCGCCTTTTTTCCAAAAACAACAAGCCTAAAAAAAGTGCTTTTAAAACAATGGCCGACGCTCGTATTTGGCAGAACAAACTTATTAAATACATCGTTGTTGCACTGATATTATTCTTGCTTGCCATATTTGTTACTATTCCCTTTAGCCTTGAAGCGCAAGCGGTGTTTATTAGCTTTATTTTACTGGTTGCTTACGCGCTCAAACGCGTAAAAGGCCATATGGCCACGATTGTAATGATCACCTTATCTGTCACTACATCTTCTCGATACTTGTGGTGGCGATACACTGAAACACTTAACTGGGATGACCCTTTAGCACTTACATTAGGTGCAGGCTTGTTACTAGCAGAAACATACGCATGGATGGTACTTATTTTAGGTTTTTTTCAAACTATTAACCCACTTGAAAGAAAACCTGTCATGTTGCCAAAAAATACTGACTTATGGCCAACGGTAGATATTTACATTCCTACTTACAACGAGCCTTTAAGTGTTGTAAGGCCGACTACCCTTGCTGCATTAAGCATAGATTGGCCAGCAGATAAACTAAAAGTCTATATTTTAGATGATGGTAAACGCCCAGAGTTTGGTGAATTTGCTAAACAAGTTGGTGCGGGTTATTTAACAAGACCAGATAATAACCATGCAAAAGCTGGGAACATGAATAGTGCTATGCGCTACACAGATGGTGATTATATTGCCATTTTTGATTGCGACCACGTACCTGCACGTTCATTTTTGCAAATGACTATGGGACAGTTTTTAAAAGACAGTAAAGTGTGTTTAGTACAAACACCACATCATTTTTTCTCCGCAGATCCATTTGAGAGAAACTTAAATAACCACAGTCAAATTCCAAATGAAAACATGTTGTTTTACGGGCTTATTCAAGACGGAAACGATATGTGGGATGCTACGTTCTTTTGTGGTTCGTGTGCGGTGCTCAAAAGAGAAGCGCTTGATGAAATAGGTGGCTTTGCTTTTGAAACCGTCACCGAGGATGCTCATACTGCACTGCGAATGCAACGCGCAGGTTATAAAACTGCCTATATAAATATTCCTCAAGCTGCTGGCCTTGCCACTGACAGTTTATCGGCTCATATTGGCCAGCGAATTCGTTGGGCACGGGGCATGGCGCAAATATTTAGGCTCGATAACCCGCTGTTAGGCAAAGGCTTGAACATACCTCAGCGACTTTGTTACTTAAATGCTATGCTGCATTTTCTATCAGGTATTCCGCGCATTGTATTTTTAACCGCGCCCCTGGCACTTATATACTTTAATGCATACATTATTTACGCGCCATTTTTAGCTATTTTTATCTACGTTGTACCTACACTTATTCAGATAAAAGCAACTAACTCACGAATACAAGGTAAGTATCGCTATTCGTTTTGGGGCGAAGTTTACGAATCTGTGCTTGCTTGGTACATATTAAAGCCAACAACAGTTGCTTTGTTTAATCCAAACAAAGGTAAATTTAACGTTACCGAAAAAGGTGGCTTAAACGATAAAGAGCATTATGACTGGGGTATTTCTAAGCCATATTTGGTTTTACTCGCCATTAATTTAGTAGGTATGTTAATTGGTATTTTACGCCTGTTTTTTGGCGACCCTACGCAAGTTGGTGTACTGCTGATTAGTATGGGGTGGGCGCTTTATAATATTATCATTTTGGGTGCTGCGGTTGCCGTGGCAGCAGAAGCACGCCAAGTGAGGCATTCACACCGTATTAAAGCAAACTTCCCAGCGGGAGTTCGTTTAGCAAATGGCCACACATTAAAAGTAAAAATTACAGATTACTCCGATAACGGCGTAGGAATAGAAACCGACCATGCACATGCTTGTCGTGTAAACGATAAAATAGAATTATTAATGAGCCGCGGTAATAAGCAATTTTCGTTTACTACCCATGTTTGTAATACTCGGGGTAATCAAATTGGCTTAACCATTAAAGATTTATCTCTTGAAAAACAGCGCGCATTTATACAATGTACATTTTCACGAGCTGATGCGTGGCTTGACTGGCAAAATAACTTTAGACATGACCGCCCATCTTACAGTTTTAAAGAAGTGCAAAAAACAAGCCTCAGAGGGTTTAGTAACTTGCTCTTCCACGCACCAAGAGTGCTTCAACCTATCATTCAGTTTATGACTAATTTAGTTGTATACGTAAACTCATTTACTCCAAAAAGACCAATAGTGCATAATAATTATGATTAAAAAGTTGCTTAATATATCCCTAACATTGTCGCTTATTTGTTGCGCTTATTTTGCGCATGCAATTGAGCCATTACAAAATAAATCAATGTTCATTAATGGATACCCTGAGAGCGCTCAGGTGTCGAGTTTACGCTTAGATTTTGAAGCGTTAGGCTTTACAGGTTTTAGGCTCAACGGGGTAAATAATAACTCCCGCGTTGACTTTACAAACCGAATAGATAAATTGAGCACCAATTTAAAGCTTAACTTTTCGTATACTAACTCGCCTTCATTAATCGCGAATGTTTCGCACTTAAAAGTATACTTTAATGATAATTTAGTCACTGTTTTACCTATTAACGAACAACTTAGTATTGTAAAGAACACAGTGCAGCATAGCCTCGATCTTAACGCTAAATACATTCAAGATTACAACCAAGTCCGCTTTGAATTGGTTGGTTATTACGACCTTAGATGTCAAGACTACTTCAGCCGTACTATTTGGACAGAAATAAATAAATCAAGCAACATAACGCTCGACCAAAAGCAGCTTGCTATCGATAGCCGTTTAGAATACCTCCCAGAGCCGTTTTTTGATGAAAAGGATTACAACAAGCTTAACCTTCCATTTGTATTTGCTAAAACACCCAATACCCAAGCTATTGAGGCAGCAGCAACGCTATCGAGTTGGTTTGGAGCCCAAGCTGATTGGCGTGGATTTAATTTTCCCGTAACGTTAAATAAATCGCCTGATCAACACAGTGTGGTTTTTATTACTAATGATTCAAAACCTGATTTTTTGAAAGATTACCCAGATGTTGAAAAACCAACGATTGAAATCATTTCAAACCCATTTAATCGTTATTATAAAATGTTACTGATATTGGGCCGTGATGAAGCTGATTTAAAAACAGCGGTGACTGGCCTTGCATTTGGCCACAAAGTAATGACTGGAAGAAGCGCAAGTATTGAAGCCATAAATCAGTTGCCACTTCGAAAAGCGTATGATGCACCACGCTGGCTTAGAAGCGATCGTCCAGTGCATTTTGACGAGCTTATTGACTACCCTACGCAACTACAGGCGCAAGGTCTTAATAATGGTCCAGTAAAACTAAACATTCGCTTTGCACCTGATCTATTCACGTGGCGTGAAAGAGGAATACCTATTACTCTTCAGTACCGTAGCACGCCAGAATCAGAAGCCATCGACTCTCGTTTAAATATGCTAATAAACCAAGAATTTATAAGTGGTTTTTTACTAGATGAAAACAACGATTTATTACAAACAACACAAGCGTTGTTGCCACTAGTTGCCAATACTGACACCACACAAAGTACAGAAGGCTTTTCTGTCAATGGCATTAATTTAGCTAACAGAAATGAACTTAACTTTGACTTTAGGTTTGGCGTACTCAAAAAAGGCGAATGTGCTGTTGCACCTCCTGGCGGTGAGTTTGGTGTTATTGATGGCGATTCAAGCATTGACGTAAGTGAATTTGATCACTACATCGCATTACCAGATCTGAACGTATTTGCTAATAGTGGCTTTCCTTTTACCAAATATGCTGATTTACAAAAAACACTTGTACTTATTGATGAAAACCCAACACCTAATGCTTTAACCGTTTTATTTAACTTAACGGGGCACTTTGGCGCAATCACCGGCTACCCAACCCACAGAATGAGTGTTGCTCATTTAAATGAGGACGCTGATTTAGATGATAAAGACATACTCGTTATTGCTAAACCTAACAGTATTGCTAATGACTTAGATGAAGATGCACAAACAAATGTTTTGCTTAACAATAATCAGCGCGCAATTAAACAAGCAATTTATAATGGTGCATACGACGAACAAACGACCGATAAAGTAGAGGTTAGTATTAAAAGTAGTGGCGATATGGCTGTTATAACAGGGTTTCAATCACCGTTTGACTCAGACCGCTCTATCGTCTCGTTGAGTGCTACGACGCAAAATGCATTTACTATACTTGACGATGTTCTAATGAACTCAGAAAAATTAGCTCAAGTAAAAGGTAGTGCAGCCATTATCAACTCACAGGGTATTAAAACCATTCAAGTAGATGAGCAATACTTTGTAGGCCATATCCCAGTCTATACATTAGTGTGGTTTCACTTATCTGATCATCCATTTATTTTGGCATTACTGTCTATTTTAACGCTATTGCTGATCTCATTTATCTTATGGCGATTATTACAAGCACTAACTTACAAGCGTTTAGCTGAAGGAGACGAATAATGAAATCACTCGTTAATATGTTTTTTACTGTGATGGCACTATTTGCTTTCAATGCCAACGCACAAGTTGAACAGTGCGAACCTTGGCAGTCGTGGCAAGTGTTTAAAAATCATTTTATAAGCCAAGACGGCCGCGTTATTGACTTGGGCAGTGATCAAAGTATCACAACCTCTGAAGGCCAATCATATGCACTATTTTTTGCGCTTATTGCCAACGATAAAGCCGCTTTTGATTCTGTTTTAAATTGGACCCAAGAGCATTTATCAGAGGGCGATTTAAGTACGCGTTTACCAGCATGGAAATGGGGACTAGATAAAAACCGCGTAGGGGGTATTTTAGATTCAAACCCTGCGTCAGATTCAGACCTATGGATTGCCTACAGTTTATCGCAAGCGGCAATTTTATGGGATGAACGCCGCTATAGTATTTTAGCCGCAGTGCTTGCTCAACGTATAATCAGAGAAGAAACCGCCTACATAACGGGCCTTGGCCTGTCTTTACTCCCCGCACCTGCAGGTTTTGAGTTTGACAATGAGCGCTATAAGCTAAATCCTAGCTACTCGCCGTTATTTATTTACCAGCAATTTAAAAAGCTTTATCCACATTCACCGTGGCACCAACTGCACGAAGGATCAGCTAAGCTAATTTTAGATACCGCACAGCAAGGCGTTAGCCCTGATTGGGTTATGTTTGATTCAAACCGTGGTTTTTACTACAACAGAAAAAATACAGATTTAGGTAGTTATAATGCAATTCGTGTTTACCTTTGGGCAAGTATGATGGCAAAAGATGCACCCTACAAACAAGAGCTTCTTGCTCAGTTTGCACCATTTGTGGATACTATTGAAGAGCGCGGCTATGTTCCTTTAAATACGTACGCTCAATCAGGTAAATCTGAAAAAAGAGGACCTTTGGGCTTTAACGCTGCCCTGTTGCCTTTGTTAGCAGAGCAAGGTAATGATGAGCTAGTAATGGCCATTCAGCAAAAGCTAATGATTGATAAGTCTTTTACGCAAACACGTTATTACGACAGTGTATTGCATTTATTTGGTGAAAGTGCTGTAAACAAGCGCTTTAAAATAACGGCTGATGGAACGCTACAACCTACTTGGAGCACTGAATGTCGTTAAGGTTGGCCTTAGCTTGTACATTGGCACTAAGCACTAATTTAAATGCCGCAACAATAAATGATATTGATACACAATCGGTTGATTGGTTATTAAACCAAATTAGTATTGGTGAAGCACAACAAAACAAAAGACTTGTTGAAGATAGCCTGCAAAAATTGGTTGCAATTGCCCCTACGCGAATAGAAACGCAATGTGCGCTTGCACATTACGACTTTACGAATGGCAATACAGACCAGGCAAACTTGTTATTAAATAAGCTTGATAACCAACTAACACAACAAACACCTTGCGTAAAAAAACTCAAGGTTATGTCTCGTATTCAAGGTAAAGACAAGGCAGTAATTCAAGAAGCAAAGCTGCTTGCTCGTGCCGGCAGATATGAACAAGCACGTCAAATTTACAATAAAATATTTAATGATGTTTATCCTACTTTAAACTTTGAGCTTGAGCATTTAGGCTGGTATGCGCAAGACAGCGCTCAATGGCAAGGGGTTAAAAATGGTTACAAGCAATTATTAAAACGCTATGACAACCTAGGCACTATAGAAGTTGCTTATGCCAGACATTTGCTAAGACGTAACCCACGCGATAAAGCAGCAATGCGTATTTTAAGTAAGTATGGATCGACATCGGGTTTTAGTGATGAAGTTGAAGGTATTTGGCTCTCTGCATTAAAAAATATGCCAATAAACAGTAATACTGACAAGCAATTTCAGCAATACTTTATACTTTACCCGTTTAGTAATAAGGGAGAGTTACAGTATCAAGACTTTAAAAAGCAATTAAAAGCACGCCAAAAATTATTAACCGACCCGGCTTATCAGCTTTGGTTAAAAGGCAATAAGCTACTCGAACAAGAAAGATTAAATGCAGCAGAACCTCTTCTATTAAAAGCATTAAAAGGCCGCCCTACTGACGGCGAAATAATGAACAGCTTAGGCATGCTTTACCTACAATTAGGGGAGCATGGTAAAGCCTATAACTATTTTACACGTGCACAAAAATACACTGCCGACTTTGCAGAGCGAAATACCCTTAAAAGCATGGCTAAAACAGCTAAGTTTTGGCTGTATATTCGCCAAGCAAGAGACGCTATAGACAGCAGTGAATTTAGAGTTGCCAAATTAAAACTCGATTTAGCCGCCGCATTAGAAGAAGAACCTAATACCGTACTGGCAAATCGTGGCACCTTACAATTTGCCCAAGGGCTATATTCACAAGCTGCGCTTACCTACCAAGTGGTGCTTAAAAGCGAGCCGTTAAACGAAGGCGCCCTATTTGACTTACTCGAAATTGCAAAGCTTGAACAAAGTGAAAAAACGCTCACCTCTTTTTTTAATCGACTTTCATTTTCACAAAAAGAAATATTAAGAGCGTCATATTTAAGCTCATTAAGTAGCGTGTATAGAACTAAGGCAACAAAGCTAACTGAAGCTGGTGAATTAGAAGAGGCTGAAAAAATATTAAAAGAGGCTATTCAAGCAACACCAGAAGAGCCTTGGTTATATTACGACTTAGCGTTTATATATCAACAAAAAGGACTCACCGACAAAGCCCGCTCATTGTTTAATAATGTATTGTGGCAATTTCCGCTAAATTCACAGCTTAGGTATAGCCATGCACTGTTTTTGCGTGCTTTAGACGATTACCAAGGTGCGCTTGCTACGCTTCAGTATATTCCATTTAAATCTCGCGATGCTGACATTGTATCTCTTGAACAACAGTTACAACTTAATGAGTCTTTAGCACAAAGCGAACGTTTTATTAATTCTCAAAATAAAGCGGCTGCTATTTATCACTTAAGTGCGTTAGAAGCGCAAAATTTAACGCCACCAATGAAAGCTGAGCTAGCACGAAGCTGGTTTAGCATAGAAGAACAAAACCACGCTTTAAAACTCATGCGTGACGCATTAGCTGAAGACCCCTCATTATCAGCCTATTGGCATATGCTGTATGGAGAATGGCTTTTAGCACAGGGTAATAAAACTCAGACTACGGATTGGTTTAATCAATATCGGCTTCCTGAAAATGCCTCTGATGGTGAAATAGATCAGTTTGTGCAATTACAAAATGCCTATTATTCTGAGTATTTTAGTGGCAGTGATCTTATTGCGAAGCTAAATCAGCTTGATCAAAAATACCCAAGTTCATCAGCTACAACAACTGCGCTAATAAATGCAAACTTAGCACTTGAACAAAACCAATCTGCGATTATTTTATACGAACAAAAAGTAAAAAATAATCAGCTAATTGAACCTCAAGCTTTAATGGCAATATCCAAAGCCTACAGAGCGCTTGGTGATGATTTCCAATCGAAAGAAGTCACACAACTCGCGATTGAACAAAGTACAACGCAAGAAAGTTATTTTCAGCGTCAAATTATGGAGTCGTTAAACGATTTTAACTACGCAGGTGATGCCCTTTACTTAGCTGAACAGCTTATTCAAAAAGCACCTAATGATTTAGAGCTTCATTATTTAGGCGCGCAAGTTGCCTCTAATTTTAATGAAACAGAGCAAGCACAAACGTGGTACGCACAAACGCTTTCACCTAATCGTCAACTGAATGAGAAAGAACTCTACACATCCCTTTCGCGCATCAACGAAAACGACGAGTGGTATATAAACGGTGCCAAACGAGAACTACTCAGCCAACAAAACAAAAACCAAGCCTACATTGCCGTTGGTGTAAATTTTAGCGGACAAGTAAGTACTGAAAGTGAGGCCACATTGGGCGCTGGTTTAGTCCCTATTGAAGCGTACTTTCCGCTTTGGCAGGGGCAAGGCTTTGTAAAAATAGATCCTACAAGTATTAGCGCGCAAACAACACGATTTGACGAGCAATTTGCTGGCAGTCGATACGGTCAAGGCGCTTTGTGTATATTTACCTGTGGTATTGACGAGGTAAGTCCTGAGCAAGATGGCGTTGATATTGGCATTGGTTGGCAGAACGAAAACTGGCGCGTAGATATTGGCACAACACCACTGGGCTTTTTAATCGAAGACATTGTATGGGGTGTTAACTATTCGGACGACTTTGGTGACTTTGGCTATAGCCTTGAGTTAGAAAAACGACCAGTAACCAGCTCAGTACTCGCCTATGCAGGCCTTGAAGACGTTAATACTGGTAAAATTTGGGGGGGGGTTCGCTCAACTGGTTTAACCGCTAATGTTTCTCATGATTTAGGCGGCAATTGGGGATTTTGGTCTAGTGCTGACTTTACATTGTACAAAGGTCAAAACGTAAAAGATAACCAACGCTACCGCTTGATGGGCGGCACCTATTATCGTGTGATAAGCAATCAAGACCGTGAATTTACAGTGGGTGCAAGTTTATTGCATTGGGCCTATAAATTTAATTTAAGTGAAGAAACCTGGGGCCACGGCGGTTATTACAGTCCGCAAAACTATGTAGGTCTATCCGTGCCTCTCACTTATGACGCGCGTTGGGGCGATGATTTTGTTTATCGATTAAAAACCGGTGTTTCGTACTCGCAAACAAAAACTCAATCTATTGATTTCTTCCCTAACGATAGCGATTTGCAAATAGCTGCGTATGATAGAGAATCAATAACAGGTGTTGACCCTGTATTTGAAGGTGAAACAAGTTCTGGTGTTTCATATAATCTTGAAGGTAGTTTTGAGTATAGAATAACGCCGAATTGGTTCTTTGGTGGCTACTTAGCCATCGATCGTTCTGACTTTTACGAACCAAACTTTGGTCAACTTTACATACGTTACTATTTTAACCCTGTTTATGGAACGCTTGAGTTCCCAGGTACCCCTATTGTTCCTTATGCTGAGTTCTAACTTGGCATAAGGTGATACACCGCGCAATACTTCCCCTAGCACTAAGGTATATGTATACTTGTGCTCAATTGTAACTAGGATAAGGGTGTGTCTCTTACCTTCTGGTGTTACTACCATATAGCAAATCATTATCTTAGCTACAAATAATAAACTGATGGTCGAGCATTTTAGTATGACTAAATATTAAGATAGCTAAAGCAAAAAATTATAAGGCCATTACAACAATTCTTAAAGTTAGGAAGTAAATATGAGTTCAGCTCCAGATAGTGGTTGGTTTGGCCACCCTAAAGGACTTTCGACATTGTTCTTCACTGAAATGTGGGAACGAATGAGTTATTACGGTATGCGAGCTATGCTCGTATTATTCATGACAGCAAGCTTACAAGAAGAAGGCCTTGCCTTTACTGTTGCATCAGCTGCTGCAATCTATGGTTTGTACACAGGCGCAGTATACTTTTTAGGCTTACCGGGTGGGTGGCTAGCTGATAGATTGTTTGGTGGTCAAAAAGCAGTTTGGTATGGCGGCATAATTATTATGATTGGCCATATTATTTTGGCTATTCCACATGATTATTCTTTCTTCGTTGGCTTAATATTTGTAGCAACAGGTACTGGTTTACTAAAACCAAATATCAGTGCAATGGTAGGCCAATTATATAGCGATGCTGATGAGCGTCGTGATGGCGGTTACGCTATTTATTACATGGGTATTAACATGGGTTCTTTAATAGGTTACTACGTATGTGGTTACTTTATGGAGAACGTAGGCTGGCACTGGGCATTTGGTGCGGCAGCTGTAGGTATGGCCATTGGTTTAGTACAGTACAAACTCACACTTAATAACTTACCAAAGCACAGTGCTTTACCGGCTAATCCATTAGGCTCTAAAGGTACTTCACGTGCATGGGGCGGTATTGCTGCATTTGTAATTGCAGCTGCTGCAGTTACTACGGCTGCAATGACCGGCGCTATTGTTATTAATCCAACTGTAGTTGCAGGTTACACAGCCATTGTATTTACTATTATCTTTTTTGTTTATTTTGGAGTTATTTACTTTACAGGTAGTTTAACAGATGCAGAAAAACAAAGAATGTGGGCACTATTTTTAGTATGTATTGCATCTGCATGTTTTTGGTCTGGCTTTGAACAAGCTGGTTCATCATTAAACTTATTTGCTCGCGACTATACTGACCGTCTTATTGGTACTTTTGAAATCCCTACAACGTGGTTTCAATCATTAAACTCACTGTTTATTATTGCTTTATCGCCATTTTTTGCAGCGCTTTGGATTAACTTATCTAAAAGCTTAGTATCACCTAGCTACAGCGTTAAATGTGCAATTGGCTTAATTATCATGGCATCAGGCTTTTTAGTTATGTTTATGGCGGCTCATTACGCAGCTGAAGGCTTAAAAGTTGCGCCTTACTGGCTTGTTACTACGTACTTTTTACATACAGTGGGTGAGCTTTGTTTAAGCCCTGTAGCATTAAGTGCTGTAAGTAAGTTATCGCCTAAACGTTACACTGGCCAAATGATGGGTGTGTTTGTATTAACTTACTCAATCGGTAACATCATCGCAGGTTTACTTGCTGGTAATTTCGATCCGAATAATGTTGATGAAATTCCTAACTTATACTTACAAATTGCATTATTTAGCATTGGTGTTGGTGTTGTTTTAGTACTAATGACTTTTAAAGCTAAAGTATGGGAAAAACAAGGTTTAGAAGAGAAAGTCTCTTAATTATTGTTTATTTCAAATGTAGCAATATAACCTAAGACAATTCCTCCATAGCTTCTATGGGGGAATTTTTTATTCAACTTTGCCCTGCCCCCGTTAACTGATATTATATCCTGATTGGTTATTGAATAGACTCAGGGACATCCGTAGATGCAATCGTTAACGATATCACGTGTTATTATATTTATATTTCTTAGCTTTATTCTAACTGCCTGTGGTAGCGGTGATGAAGTGACGGTTAATCCAAACGATCCTGTTGAGCCTGAACCTAGCAAATTAACACTATCAAGCGCTAATGGTTTAGAGGCTACATTAGACGAAGGCAATTTTATATTTAATGCACCTTCCAGCGCTATTTCTAGTGATGTAGAGCTTACCTACGAGAAAACATTATTAGATGAGACGAATATACAACAAAATATAATTTCTGATTTACATGCGCTTACGCCCTCCACGCTTACTCTTGAAAAACCTATTACCATTACAATAAAAATCCCTGATGACTATGCATTAGGCGGACAACTGTTTATCGCAAAACTATCGGGCGCTAATTGGGATACTGTTACAAATTCAATAGTTTTAGATGGGTTTGTTAGCGCTCAAGTAACAACACTGGGCACATATGCAATACAAATGCAGCGCAATGAAGCTTTCGCAAATATCGGCCCAACTTGCGACGCTAATGCAACAGAGCAATCGGTAAGGTTTGTTCACGTTGCAGATTTACATGCTCGCTTTGGCTATGAAGAGCAATATTTCAGCCGGATCAAAGCCTACTACAACCAAGTAGCAAGCCAAACCCCGCACACCTTATTTACAAACGGTGGTGACGACTATGAAAAAGGCACCGTTGCTGAGCAATTATCACAAGGTACCGCGACAGAAGAAGCTATAAAAGCAATGCAGTTTGACCTGCGAGTCGTTGGAAATCATGATTATGCTTGGGGCCCTGAAAAATTACTAAGTTATTCCCAAGACGAGAATGCAATTGTACTTGCTAGTAATACTCGTTATGAAGCAGAGCAACTACAAGATTTTGCAGGCGTAGGATTTGCAAAAGTACAAGTAGGGTGTATTACACTTGGTGTCTTTGGCATGACCTCAGTGCCATGGAATGAGCTAGATGAACCAATTCAAGATGATCCGATCCCTGATTTTATTAAACAATTTAAAATGAGCTGGCAATGGCAACAAATCGCACAAAGCATCGTAAACCAATACAGTGATGATGTAGATTACATGATTATGTTGAGCCACTTAGGTGTAGGCCAAGATACTGATATGGCAACAAACGTACCCGGTATAGACTTAGTACTTGGCGGCCATACACACGGTGGGGAAAGCTACACAACCCTTGATAACGGCGCTATTGTTTTACAACCGGACTTTTACGCTAAAGGTATTACGGACTTAACGCTTAATTTTAATTTAGCTGATAAATCATCCCCAGTTGTTGATTACAAAACGATTGAAACCGATACAATTGATGAACGCGATGAGGCAACAAAACTAGCTATAGATGAGATAATGGGGCGTTATGCTCCCGATGCAGAAACGGAAATCGCTATTTCTGAAAACTATCCAACTGATGCGCAGCTAGCCGAAATTACCGCCTTAGCCGCAAAACATTCAAGCACAATTAGCGCAGCATTACTTAATCCTGAACTAGTACAAAAGCGCTGGACACCCGGCACACTGACTCAAGAAGACTTCCATAAAGCTTTTTACGTAGAAAGGCAGCCATCAAATACGCCAGGGTTTAACTCTATTTATAAAGTAACAGTATCGGGAAGCGACTTAACAACGATGTTTGCAAGTCAACCAGATTGGTTTTTACTTAAACCTGAAGATATACAACCCACTAATAATTACGAAGTTGCACTATTTAAAGGAGCAGCTTTGAATCCTGATTTATTTTTTAATAGTGTTACATTCTCAAACGTAGAACCAATAGCTGAAGCTTGGTGGCTACTTGATAAATATGCACGTGCTAGAACAAGTCAGTGCCTACACCTTGACACTGACACCGAACTTTATTCATGTAACAACTTAGCAAATGTAACCGTATGGAACTTTGACGATACTAACAACCCGTTAGCAGCTGATTTTGGACCTTCGGTACTTAGCTACTTTGATCCAGATGAAACAAATTGGGGCACTGCAGAGACACAATATAGCACCACTACTCAATTAAATATTGATGATTTAAGTGATGGTCCTTCAGGTGTTATGGCGTTTTCTCGCCACGCTCCAACAGAAGGCTTACTTATTGATTTAAACACACCAGCAAATGGTGACTTTGCAAATGAAGGAATGGTGTCTGACTACACCTTGGTAATGGATTTATACTGGCCCGCAGAAGGTAAAGATATTTACCGTGCAATTATGCAAGCCAATACAACTGATTATCTTAATGATGATGCCGATATGTTTATTGACCCAAGCGGCGGCTATGGACAAGCAACTAGCGATAGCGGCTATTTTGGCAATACACAACCTGACTCTTGGCATCGTATAGCTTTTGTATTTTATACAGCACCAACCAACGGGGTGTTTGAAGTTTATATAGATGGAGAACTTGCTGGCGTAAAAGAGGATGGCGAAATCGATAGTCGCTGGGCACTCAATCAATCTGTATTGCTTTTTACAGATAACAATTATGAAACAGTACCAGGGTACTTAAATTCGCTGCTTTATGCAGGACGTGCTATGACCAGAGATGAAATTAAAAGTATGGGCGGCGCACAACAAAAGCTGTCTTTTGAGCAACCGACGCGAGTGCTAAATCAAACCATTGAGCGCCATTACCAAGCAGCTCCAGCAATTAAAACTAACATGTGGATAGAACAACGGAACAAGTTCTTTGGTAACGGCTCTTAAAGTGTAAACAATTACATACAAAAAGGCTTTTACTTATTAATTGTAAGAGGAGGTTTAGCGCAGGTTAAACCTCCTTTTTAGTATTTAAATACAATGACTTAAAAACAAATGCTCCCACTTGAATTTATACCATATAACTTCATTTTACTTAACTGTATTACAAACACGTAACTTTATAATAACCGTCCTATAAAATTTACACATGCACTACATACTAAATAGCGCCCCCCTCTTCCCCAAATTAAAAATCTGGTTGATTATCTACTGCAATATGACAACAACACATAATCGCAGTGCTTAATTGCGGGAGTAATAATAATGAGTGAAGTAAATAACTATTTGGGTTTAGTCGGTATTGAGTTTACCGAGTACGCAACACCTGATGCTGATTATATGGATAAAGTATTTACTGATTTTGGCTTCTCTAAGCTTAAAAAATTCAAAGGTAAAGACATTGTTTATTACAACCAAAACGATATTCACTTTTTACTGAATAACGAGCGTGAAGGTTTTTCTGCAGAATTTGCTAAAAGCCATGGCCCTGCTATTTGTTCAATGGGTTGGCGTGTTGAGAATGCGCAAAAAGCATTTGAAACAGCTGTAGAACGTGGTGCAAAACCAGCGACCGACTCAACGCATAAAAATATGCCTTACCCTGCGATCTATGGTATTGGCGACAGCCTAATTTACTTTATTGAACAATTTGGCGACAAAGGCACTATTTACGAAAGTGATTTTGAAGACTTAGAAACGCAAAATGTTGTAGAAGATAAAGGCTTTATCCGAATCGATCATTTAACCAATAACGTTTATAAAGGCACCATGGAAAAATGGGCTAACTTTTATAAAGACGTATTTGGTTTTACTGAAGTACGCTACTTTGACATTAAAGGTCAAAAAACAGCGCTTATTTCGTATGCACTTAAGTCCCCTTGTGGCACCTTCTCTATTCCAATAAACGAAGGTAAAGGTAACGATAACAACCAAATTGATGAATACCTTGGTGAGTACAACGGCCCAGGCGTTCAACATTTAGCGTTTTTAACAGATGACTTAGTAAGCTCTCTTGATAAGCTTGATAAATCAACAATTGCCACTTTAGATATTATCCCAGAGTACTACGATACTATTTTTGACCGTGTACCTTGGGTTGCTGAAGATAAAGAAAAAATTCGTGAGCATCAGATACTCGTAGATAGCCAAAGTGAAAATTGTTATTTATTACAAATTTTCTCTAAAAACTTATTTGGTCCAATCTTTATAGAAATGATCCAACGCGTTGATGATGGTGGCTTTGGTGAAGGTAACTTCCAAGCATTATTTGAATCAATCGAACGTGACCAAGAGCGTCGCGGCGTTTTATAAAATATTTGAGTAAATTAAAAGCAGCGAACTTCGCTGCTTTTTGTCGTTTTAATATTTAAAAAGTATGGCGCCAAGTACAAGTATGATTAAATAAACTATACCTTGTCGCCATACAGTAAAATCCAAAGGAAATGTAATGAGCCTAATTAACGAAACCCACGATATTAATTTAACCAGCTGGGTAGAATCAGCTAATGTTGATAATTGCGACTTCCCGATTCAAAACTTACCGTTTGCAGAATTTCGTCGTAAAGGGTCTGATGAGGCCTTTCGTGGTGGTGTTGCAATTGGTGACCAAGTAATCGATTTAGCAAAACTAAGTAAATTAAACGTTTTAACAGGTGACGCTAAAACAGCCGCTGATGCAGCAAGTGAAGCAACCTTAAATACATTTATGGGTTTAGGGAAGCAGTATTGGTCAGCTCTTCGTTTAGCGCTTTCAAAAGCACTAAGAGCAGGCTCTGAGCACCAACAAGCGCTTAGCGATACATTGGTTGCACAGTCTGATATAGAGTATTCTTTGCCTTGTCGTATCGGTGACTACACCGATTTTTACACTTCTATTTATCATGCAACAGCAGTAGGTAGTTTATTTCGCCCTGATAACCCATTACTACCTAACTATAAATGGGTACCAATTGGTTATCATGGTCGTTCTTCATCTATTGATGTGTCTGGGCAAACATTTCACCGTCCTAAAGGACAAACTAAAGCACCTGATGCTGATGTACCCTCATTCGGCCCATGTAAACGCCTTGATTACGAGCTAGAGCTTGGCATTTACTTAGGTAAAGGCAATGCGCTTGGCGATGCAATTGCAATCGAAAATGCAGAAAATCATGTATTTGGCTTTTGTGTGTTTAACGACTGGTCGGCCCGTGACTTACAAGCTTGGGAATACCAACCATTAGGTCCGTTTTTAGCGAAAAACTTTGCATCAACAGTGTCTCCTTGGATTGTTACAACAGAAGCACTCGCACCGTACAGAACAAGTTGGACCCGTGATGAAAACGATCCACAACCTATGGAATATCTAGAGTCTGCCGCTAATCGCGAGCAAGGCGCATTTGATATTCAAATGGATGTAAAAATTCAAACCGAAAAAATGCGTAGCGAAGGGCACTCTCCTACCCGCATATCTACCTCTAGCTTTAAGCACTCTTACTGGACTGTAGCTCAAATGGTAACTCACCACACAGTTAACGGGTGTAACTTTATGCCGGGTGATATGCTGGGTTCGGGTACGCAATCGGGCCCAACACATGAAGAAGCGGGTTCTTTACTTGAACTTTCTCGTGGCGGTAAAGAAAAAATCACGCTAAGTAATGGCGAACAACGTAGCTTTTTAGAAGATGGCGATAACGTTATTATGCGTGGCTGGTGTGAAAAAGAAGGCTATGCACGTATAGGTTTTGGCTCTGTAGAGAGTACTGTACTGCCGGCAAAATAATACGCATATTAAAAAATTTATTAAAAGGGCTGCTTACTAAAAGCAGCCCTTTTTTATTAATTTTTGAACAGTTACAATTTTTTTCTAGCTTTTTTAACTCAAATTGCTATCTTAATTCGGTTAATAGCCAGTGTTTATATGCCATGTCAGTATTTATAAAGTCTTTTTATCATAAATTTTTCCCTGCTCGTCAGCTACTTATTCGTCAAAATGGCGAAGTTAAGCATGTTGTTTTAGCCTCTTGGTTTCAACTTCTTGTAGCGTTGCTTATTTTAGTCACTTTTACTTGGCTGAGTATTTCAAGCTTTCGTGTTTATACACAAACAAATAAAATCTCTGACATAAAACAAAATCAAATAACCGAGCAAACGCTGTGGCAACAAAAAGTCAGTGAGCAACAAGCCCTTCAAGCAACGCAGTTAGAGCAACTTGCAATACTTGAGCAAAAGCAGGCGCTACTGCAAAGTATGATAGAATCCCTTCCTGCTTCAATTAGCAAAGATGTTATTAAGCTTGATACAGAACTTGATGTACCTATTAATGAAAATGGCAATGAATTTCATGAACCATTAGTCGATGAAAATCAAAAAGGTAAACAAGCACAGTTAATCGCTCCAATTACATTCGCAACAAGAGTGGCCAACTTAAATAATCATTATGAGCAAAGCTTTACCTATTTAGATAACCAAATTAGTGAACGTCACCAAGCTATTTTAGCTATGGTCAAAGGCGCAGGAATTGAGTCTGCGCTTGAGCAACACCTAATATTAAGCGCCCAGACAACTGCACAAGGTGGGCCACTTGATATATTTAACGAAACAAAAATTCCGAGCCACTTTTTAGTCATCGTTGATAAGTTATTAATATTAAATAATTTAGAAAACTTTTTAACTGAGCTACCAAACACCCTGCCTTTAGCTAAAGCTAAATACTATATTTCGAGTAATTTTGGCCTTAGAAAAGATCCTATGAATAGTAATCACGCCTTTCATAAAGGAATTGATTTAGCCGGTTGGCATAAAACCGAAATATTCGCCCCAGCAGACGCTGTAGTTCTTCGTGCCGGTCGTAATGGTGGTTATGGTAACTTTATTGAGCTTGAACATAAAAATGGCTTAGTGACTCGATTTGGACACTTAAATAAAATTAAAGTAAAGAAAGGTCAATCAATCACTAAACATGATGTGATCGGCCTAATGGGCAGCACCGGCCGAAGCACAGGCACGCATTTACACTACGAAGTATTACTTAATGGTAAACAAGTCAATCCTCTAAAAATAACAAAGGCGCTTTCTCGTGTTTGGTAGAAAAAAACAAAAAACAGTTAGCTCTAATTTAAAAAGAGTGAATCACACACCGTCTATTATTTCTGAAGACGTACGCCTTACAGGCACTTTAGTTAGCCAAGGTGAAGTACAGCTTGATGGCCGTATTGATGGTGACATAAAAGTGGAGCATTTAGTTATTGGCTCAGCGGGAGTTGTTGAAGGTATTGTTGAAGCTAAAAGCGTTATTGTTAAAGGTAAAGTTATTGGGTCAATTAATGCCAGTGAAGTAAAAGTACAAAGTGGCGCTCATGTTCATGGCGATGTATTTCACGATACATTGAGTATTGATGCAGGCGCAGTAATTGAAGGCAGTTTAAAGCAACGCTTTGAAAAAGAAGAGCCGGAACTAATTTCGAAAGAACTAAAACCCGCAAAAGAAGTTAAAGCATTATTGAAAGAAGATGGCAGCGACTTATCATTTGTAAATAAACAAGCCGCTGATAAAAGCTAAGTCAAATTAGCTTTACGTAAATTAATTTTTCTCAGTAATGTACATAGTAATATCTGCAGTGAAAACAAGCTCATTGCGGGTATTATACAGTTTAACCGGTACTACTAAGTCTTCTTTATCAATCCACTCATGTGGTAAATCAATTTCAGCGACTGCTCGTACATCTGTATCTACTTTAGCCAAATACCTAACTGTCATCCCTTTTGGGATCCAACGATGCGTTTTAACTGGCACTGTTGCATCAACCATTACACCTGCACACAATTCAGCTAAGTTACACTGCGCAATAGCATGAATAGTTCCAATATGATTATGAACGCTTCGGCGGTTTTTAACCACCGCACTACAATGGCCCTCTCTCAAATCGAGTACGTAAGGTTTCATCGAACCAAAATATGGCGCTTTAAAGCAAACAGCTTTAGTAAAAAGCCAATTCCCAAAAGGTAGGCGCTTAAATTTATGCCATGTTTGTACAAGTGCAGATTTATTACTCATTATTATTTTCCATCAACAGTTACTTTTTTAAAATTAACACATCAGACCAGTTTTAAAAAGTGCATTTATGCTGGCTTTTTCGCTTAATCCAATCAAAAAGTAAGAATGACGACCTATGCAGGGGTCATAAGCCCTTTCTTTTTTATGAGTGCCCACCTAAAATACTCGACAAAAGGAGACTCAATGCAAACACAGCCCGCTAAACCTAATATGACTTTGTTACTTATCTTAGCGTTACTCGTTATATTTTGCCCTATGGCAATCGATATTTACCTACCTGCTTTCCCTACTATTGCAGAACAATTTGCAGTTACTGAACAACAAGTACAGCAAACCGTTGCTATTTTTATGCTTACAGTGGGTTTAGGCCAATTAATTGCAGGTCCTTTAGCTGATAAATTTGGCCGAAAGCCAGTGGCTATAGTGGGCATTAGTTTATATGCAAGCTCTGCATTACTCGCATACTACTCGCCTTCTTTTGAGATATTACTAATAGCACGTGCTTTTCAGGGATTTGGAGCGTGTGCCACATTTGTTGTCGCATTTGCGATAGTGCGTGATAAATATGGCAGTGAACGAAGCGGACAAATGATTACCTACCTTAACGGGATTGTGTGCTTTATTCCGGCAATGGCACCTATTTTAGGGGCTTGGCTTACCGTACAGTTTGGCTGGCGTATGAACTTTATGTTTTTAACCGCGTTTGCTATTTTGGGCCTTATTGTTACCCTATTCTTTTTTAGAGAAACTCGTCCTGCTGATAGTCATTATCAGGGGCATATTTTAGATTTACGTCGCTTTACACCGATTATTAAAACACCGGTATTTTTGTTTAATAGCCTAATTTGTATGGTCTCAATGTCAGCCATATTAGTGTATGTAACGCTCGCACCAGGCTGGCTTATTACACATTTAGGCGGCACCGTAGCCGACTTTACTTTTTGGTTTACGTTAAATGCCGTAATAAGTATTGTCGCAAGTTTTATTTTACCTACCTACATTAAACGAAATAGCCAACGTGCTTTGCGTGTCGGTGTGAGTGTACTGGTTTTCTCAGGCATTTTAATGCTAGCCTTGAGTCATATAGAAACAGCATTTTCGCTTATGCTACCTATCTTAATTGCTGCATTAGGGTTTGCTTTAAGTTTAGGCTCTGCTGCAGGAATGTCTCTGTCTAGCTTTCCTAAACAAGCAGGCACAGCCTCTGCATTACTCGGTGCTATGCAAATGAGTGGCGCGAGTATACTTGTTGTTTTAACCCAATATTTAGGGCTAAGCACACCGTGGTTGATTGCTTTTCACTTATTATTGCTAGTTCCGCTTTGGCTTATTTTAATGAGCAAAAAAGCACATACTTTACACCCGGCTAAAAGTACTCAATGATCAATCCTGACTTTCTAGTCTCATTTTTATTAGCCAGTTTTTTAATGGCAGTAGCGCCTGGGCCATCAAATGCATTTTTGATGGCGCAAACATTTGCTAATGGTCGAAGTGCTGGTATGCAAAGTGCTTTTGGTTTTGCATTAGGTGGGGTTGTTCATACGCTATTTGCTGTTGTAGGCCTAAGCGCAGTACTGAAAGCTTCCCCTAGTGCCTATGCCGCAGTGCAATATGCAGGCGCAGCATACTTATGCTACTTAGGGTTTATGATGATTAAAGGCACGCTAAAGCAGCCAGAGCCGACATCTGATGACAAGCAAACCGATAAACCGCATATAAGTACCAGTAAAAAAAGTAATGTCATGTTTCAGGCCATGATGACTGAAGTATTAAACCCTAAAGTAGCATTATTCTTTATTGCATTTATTCCACAATTTGTAGATCCAACGCTTTCATCGGCTACTTTTCAGCTCGCATTTTTTGGCTTACTTTACCCTCTTTTTGCTTTTCCGATTGACTGCACGTATATTTATTTTGGCGACAAAATTGCACAGTTTTTTAGACGTAACCCAAATAGCCAACTTTGGATTGATAGGATCACTGGCATTGTATTTATTGCCCTTGCTATCAATCTATTATTTTAACTAACCTGCACTTTGGTTAAGAGATTTATTCTTCCGAGTTTAGGTTCATCAATAAAAAGAATTAGCATGGAACAAAAAACACAATCTCTTCCCGCACAAAAAAATATTGCTTTAGTGGCACACGATGGTAAAAAAGCAGCACTAAAATTATGGTGTGAAAAGCACAAAGAAATACTAAGTAAGCACACTTTATATGGCACAGGTACTACGGGGCATTTAATTCAAAAAACTACGGGGCTTGATGTAGTTCAGCTTTTAAGTGGTCCTATGGGCGGCGATCAACAACTTGGCGCTAAAATAGCAGAACATGAGATACATGTTTTAATATTTTTTTGGGACCCATTAGCATCACAGCCTCATGACCCTGATGTTAAAGCGCTGCTGCGTTTAGCAGCTGTTTGGAATATTCCGGTGGCGTGTAATGAAGTGAGTGCAGATATGTTATTAAGCTCACCGCTTATGGACGTAGAGCTTGAACGCACATTGCCAGATTACGAAAAATACCTCGCAACCCGACAAATAGATCTTTAAACCTCAATTGTAATCTAGGTTATTTATAAAGCATGCTGGCCCATTTAGTCAGGCCAGCGGTTACACTACCAAAGTGATCCCCGTTAACCATCTTTATATCGCCTAAGTGCTCACTTAAAGCCGCTTTAATCAATGGTGACTGTGCACTACCGCCTGTTAAGTAAATAATGTCTGGCGTGGTCGCAGCGTCGCTGATTGCTTGTTTTGCTAAAGTAACTATTTGGCTAATACTACTCTCAACGGCAACAGCTAAATCTCTTACAGATACATTTTTATTCAGCCCACTATCTAAAAAACTTAAATCACAATCAAACACACTAGCAGACGAAAGTGCTATTTTAGCCGCTTCACCTTGTTGCACTAACTGATGGCCTTGCTTGTTTTGCTGTAAATGTATTAAACGTTTATAAAGCTCAGGTGCACTTACATCACGTAATTGTGCGTTTAGCTCTCGGGTATGGCTTTCACTATAAAATTGGCTTTGTAAGTTTACATCGTTAATTTTACACGCTTGCCAAAACGCTTGATTAGGCAAAGGCAAACCCGATTTAAACGTACTACCTAAACCCAATAACGGCATTAAACCATGAAAGCTCAAAGCAATATCTAAATCGTTTCCGCCAACACGTTTACCACTGTGAGATAAAAAATCGCTATCGCGCTGGCTATTTCCTCTAAAGCTTGGGCCCATTTGTACAAATGAGCAGTCACTTGTACCACCACCAATATCAATAACGAGTACTTTTTGATCCTGAGTTAAATCACTCTCGTAATCGATACCCGCAGCAAGTGGCTCATATAAAAACTCTACGTCTTTAAAACCAGCACGTTTAGCAGCACGCTCTAAAATACCGACCGCTTGTTGATTTGATTGCTCACCACCCACAGCTTGAAAGTTTACTGGGCGACCAATCACTGTTTGTGTAAGTGTTTTACCTAAAGAGAGCTCAGCACGTTGCTTAATTTTTAAGATCATCGCGGTTGCGATATCTTCAAAAAAGTTAATTTGACCTTGCTTTAAACCTGTTGCACCAAAAAATGATTTAGGAGACTTAACAAAATAGCCTTCTTCAGGAAACTGCACGTACTCGCTAATCGCTTCACGACCAATAAATAGGGTTTCATCTGAAGGTTGTAAATCAAGGTCTGACTTAATACGAGGTAAGGTATTTAATAATGCTTGGCGCTGCGTTAAAAAGTCATGCTCATGGGCTGTGCCATGTAAATGCTTAGCAACAAAATCAACAACCAACGCGCTGTGATGAGTGTAAAGTGTAGACGGTAAGTAATGTTTTCCTTGCTCTAGCGGTACTAATTGAACATTACCCTCGCTCATTACACCCATAGCACAATTAGAACTACCGTAATCAAAACCTACAAACATACTTCACCACACATTACCAAAAAGGCCGCGCAATTTAGCACACTTTGTAAAATTTATAAATGTTATAAACTATCTCTGGCCCGTAAAAAACTGGCAAAACGCGGTAACCCATTTTTTGTTAAGCCATGAAATCGGTACGTTACAGTACTACCAATCTCCGGTGGTATGGAGCGCTGTGCATCATTAAACCCAGTACCAATAGAAAATACCTGCCCCTGCGCTGTTTTTACCCTTAATGCCCCTAACATACCTTGATATTTACCTTTGCCTGGTAAGTGCGCAATTACAACCGCTTCTGCATCTAAATAAGGTTTTAATTTTAGTAATGCATTACTTCTTCCATTGCTGTGCTTCGCGCTGGCCAAATGAAGCATTACGCCCTCGCCGCCCTGCTTAGTTATGTTCTCAAAATACTCTGTAAGTTGCTCATTATTTGTAAAGCTATATTGAACTACAGCACTAATGTGCGGCGAGTTTAGGCTAGTAATAAGCTCATTATAGTTTTTATAGCGAGTGCTAAAAGGCAGATTTTTATCTGGCATATCAAATACTTTATAAGTAATAGTTTGCCAATCATGATTATTAGGTTTTTTAGTTCTGACTATGCCACTAAGCGCAGAAAAGTGCTCACGTTTAGTCCACAGCTCACCATCAAGCCATACATTTGGCAATGGCACTGTAAACCAACTTGGCGCATTGATAATATTACCCTTACGAGTGACAAACTGCGTGCCGGTCCAGATAGCTCTTACGCCATCATATTTTTCACTGACTAAATATTTACTTACATCATAATGCTTCGTTTCGTCATATACTTTAGCCAGTAAAACAGACGGTTGTGCTGCACTTATGCATTGCGTAAAAAGTACAATAACAATTAAAAGCAGGTGTTTAATAGTAAACATTGGCGCATCCAAGCACGTAAAAGTTGGCTTAAACTATAGTTGAGATTGCGCCCATTGCCAAAACTCATCTAAGTTGCTCATTTGATAGGTAGCTTGGCTAAAGTCGTGATCTTTAGTATGGCTATTGGCAATGGCTACAACACGTAACAAAGCATTATTAGCAGCTGTTACCCCTGTGTAAGTATCCTCAACAGCAATTGCATTGCCAGGTTGTATATTTATCTGCTCAAGTGCCAGTAAATACGGATCCCCTGCAGGTTTAGGATTAGTTACATCATCTTTTGTAACCACCGTATCAAACAGCTCATAAAACCCTAAGCCTTTCAGTATTGGCATAGCTTCACTTTTAGCACTGCCTGTTACTAGCGCCATTTTTAAGCCACTCGCTTTTACAGCTTTCAATGTTTGCTCTGTAAATGGCATCAGTGGAGGTAAATGTGTTACTACATATTCACCAAATAAACGGTATTTTTCATCTGCTAAAAACTGTGCACTTACCGATAAGTTATGCTCTTGCTTAATTTCAATTGCGGCTTCTAAAGTTGGCCGTCCCGAAAAGCGCTGACAAAAATCATTTTCTAAATAACTAACACCGTAGGGTTTAAGTAATTTACTCCAGCATACAAAGTGCATGCTTTCTGAATCAACTAATGTGCCATCCATATCAAATAATATTGCTTTTAAAGTCATCCTCATTCCTTATTTAACTTGAGCTAAATTTTGACAATAAAAAAGGCGCCTTAAGCACCTTTTATATAAATACAGTTATTGCGTTAAGCCTGCTGGCGGCTCACCCGTTGCTTCCTCACCCGTTTCAACATCAACAAGCTCGTAGCCACGCGTTTTACGTACAACTTTAAGTACTGGTTTATCAAATGCAGTTTTTAAACGCTCAGAGTCATCTTTCAACTCATCTAAGGTTGTTCCAAAAGGGGCTGCGCCAGTTTCTGACCAGTTAGTTACTTTACCATTTAGGTTATATTCTACTTCATGTATTTGATATTGCGCTGCTTCGTCTTTCGTTGCTTCACAAAAAATTACACGGTAATTCCAAAATCCAGCCATCTTTTTATCTCTTTAAATTAATTAACGCTACTTTACCAGCTTTATAAAAACATAAAAGCCTGCACAAGGCAGGCTTTTAAAAATTAATATAATTTAAGGTTATCTCTAGAAGAAGTTAACTTTAAATTCAGCACCAACATAACGCTCTTCGTTAACAATACCTGTATTGTTATTGAAATCTACAGCACCAATAACTTGTTGCTCGTCAAATAAGTTACGAACAAACGCAGCAACTTCGTATTCGTAATCGCCTTCAGACCATGTGTAACCTGTACGAAGACCTGTTTCAATAAGCTCTTTACCTTCAAACTCTACTGATTCGTAAAGGAACATATTGATTTTACTACGATAAGAAATATCACCGCTTGCGAAGAAGTTACCATCGGCAAGTTCTTTAGTGTAGCGAAGCGTAAAGTTAGAGATCCACTCAGGAGCATGCGGTAAGCTATTACCATCAAGTACAGCAAAGACTGAATTATTAATTGGATCAGTCACGTTTAATGTGTCACGGTCAGGTACTGGTATTGATATACTGTCATCTTTTATTTCGGTTTTATTGTAGCTTAAGTTAAATGTTGCATTAAACTCATCACTTAGTACCCACTGTGTGTCTAGCTCGAAGCCGTAGCCCGTTGTTTTGTCTGCATTGATTAAGCTACTAGAATTAGTGTCACCACCTACAGCAGTCAATTGTTGATCGCTCATTGTGTAGTAGAACACAGTTGCATTAACGCGACCTTGTCCGTCTAACACGTCTGATTTAATACCCGTTTCGTACGATGTTACTGTTTCTGATTCAGCTGTTGTTACTTTTTCACTGAACAAAATACGCCCTTGTAAGCTTGGTGCACGGAATGTGTTTGCTACACGTCCGTACCAGTTAACTTCATCGTTTACTTTGTAGTTTGCAGAGAAATCCCAACTTACATGGCTATCGCTTACGTTTTCAGGAATAGTTTTTGGACCAGCGCCAATTGGGCTAAGTGTACGATCAGCTACAAAATCTTTGTCATCATCTGAATAACGAAGTCCCGCTGTTACTTTTAAATCATCAGATACGACATAATCTACAGAGCCAAATACTGCCCATGCTGTTGTATCTTGTTGCTGCTCAACATAACCATTTAAAACACCATTATTTGAAGTGTCATAACTAAAGTTTTCAATCGTTAGTTCTTCATCAAAGTAAAATACACCTACTTGATAATTTAAGTCACCATCAAAGTTACTAGATAAACGTAGTTCTTGCGTCAACTGGTTGTGATCTGGAATGCCATCAGCACTTTCTGAAGAGAAAGGAATAAAACCAGGTCCCATAGCAACTGGAACGTCATCTATTGAGAAGCCGCCGTAACCGCCGTCAATATCAGCGCGCGAATATATTTCAGCACTTTCCCATGCAGAAATAGAAGTGATTGTGTGGTTTTTAAGTTCCCACTCAAGCTTTAAGCTTGCACCTTCCGATTCTACTTGTTGAGTAGAGCGAGATGCCGCATCTTGATAAACAACATCATTTTCGTAGTTATCTACTAGCTCATTAGTACCCGCTTTAATTACATTTGCACGAAATGCAATTGGTGAGCCATCTAAGTCACGTGTGTGATAGTTTAATAAAGCAGTAAAATCATCGCCTTCATATAAAAACTGAACGCGTGCCGCTTTTTCAGTGTAACCACCTTGCTCATCTTTAGCTTCAAAGCCTGGAGCTTGGTTATCAATGTAATCGTCTTTGTCTTGCCATAATAATGAAACACGAGCAGATAAACGGTCAGTTAAAGCACCACCTACAGCACCACTTGTATCTACAGCACCACGGCTACCGTATGAAACAGAGCCATAACCATCAAATTCTTGGCTTGGTTTAACAGTATCAAACTTAACAAGGCCAGCTGGCGTGTTACGGCCAAATAGCGTTCCTTGAGGACCACGTAATACTTCTACGCGTTCAACATCAAATACTGGGAAACCTTTTAAAATTGCATTTTCTTGAACTACTTCATCAACAACAAGTGATACTGGTTGTGATGCATTCAAATCGAAATCGGTATTACCTAAACCACGAACGTAAAAGCGTGGGAATGAACGACCAAATGAAGACTCAATAGATAAACTTGGAATTTTCGCATTTAAAAAGCGAATATCCATACCTGCAGAGCTATATGCATCAAGGTTATCACCTTGTAATGCAGATACAGCTACAGGTACTTCTTGTGCATTTTCTACGCGTTTACGGGCGGTAACTTGAATAACTTCTAGTTGATTGCTTTTTTTAGCCGTTTCTTCTTCAGCGGCGAATGCTGAAATAGATGTGCCAGCAGCAGATAGTAGTGCAGCGTTAATAATTGTCGCTATTGCAGATTTCTTTAATGATTTCATGTCGGGTATTAACCTTTAGTATGCACTCTTGTTCAACGGTTTTTTGTGTTGCGCAATGTATTCATTGCGGGCTCGTACAATTTTTCGCGACTTGCTATATGGCGCGCGGACCTCATCACCGAGAGTACAAAACGGAGTAACAAGGCTGAACGAACGATTAAGATTATACCATTGTGTAATAATTTTACTGCATAAATATGAACATAAATGGAAACTTTTTTGCAACATTTAACTACAAGATTACGTGTTTTTATCAATATTTAGATGCAAAAACCTAATAATGAGGACATATGTCCTTTATTGAAGATCGCGAAGTAAAGTAGGAAAAATGGATTGCTTTACATATTAACCCAAAATAGAAACGTTGTGGTTACTCATAAAAAAGTCACCCGCAAGCGACTTTTTTTATTAGAACTACGACCTTTTAAAAGCAATTTCACCATCTATATGAATATCGCGCTGTGGAAACGCAATCACGACATCATGCTCTTCAAATACAGCATAAATACTAAAACGAATATCACTGCGCACTTTTCTAAGCATGGTTTCAGACTCGGCGCATACCCAAAAAATAGCATTAAATACAAGCGAGCTATCTGCAAAGTCATCAAATAACACTGATGACTTTGGATTAACCAATATTGCGTCATGATCATCAAGCACTTGCTGGATAAGCTTTTTAACCAGTATAACGTCTGAACCATACGCAACGCCGACACTGACCGATGAGCGTGCATTGCCATCTATCAGCGTCCAGTTTGTTACTGTATTTTCGAGCAATTGAGAATTAGGTATAAGCATATGTACGCCGTCATTTCGGCGAATACGTGTAGAACGCGTATTAATAGTTTCAACTACGCCCTTTGCGTTACCTACCTCTAAAAAGTCACCAATGCGAATTGGACGTTCCCACATCAATATCCAACCGCTGATAAAGTTATTAATAATGTTTTGTGCACCAAAACCTACACCAATAGCAATCGCACCGGATACAAAAGCAAATGCCGTAAGCGGGATGCTGAGCACTTCAAGCGATGTAAAAATTAAAATTGCGATACTTAAAATAAAGTAAATACGAGTAAACAAATGCACTGCATCTTGGCTTATTTTTTTAGCGAGTAATGTTTTTTTAATAAGCTTGCCAATACGTGTGACTACAAACCACATAGCAAACAATATAAGTGGCACTTGAATTACTTTTGCTACCGTAATATTCACATCGTTATAAGTGAATATTACAAAGGCTAAGTATTGATTAATTTGTTCGAGGGTCATAAGTGTTCCCAATATCTTTTTTGATTGTTATTTGTTCACTAAAAATAAGTGTGGTTCAGTTTTCGCTAAGCTTAGCACGTCATAATATAACTAAAACGCCAAGTTAATAAGTTCAATATGAATTTTATAAACAATTTATTAACTCTTTATTGCACCGAGTGCTATATAAATAGTGTACAAGCACTGGAGATCACATATGACACAACTTACTCTAAATCAAAGACTCGCTACTTTGCAGCCGCAGGTAGATTTAAAATTGTTTGAAAGCAGCCTAGATTACCGAAATAAAGTTTTGTGCTTGCTGGCCGAACAAGAGCAAACTCTAGCAACTATTAATAAAGAGTTTGGGCAGCAATCTAATAGCTTTGGCTCAGAGAAAAAATTTGTTTTAGGTTATAACTAACCCCCTCTCAAGCACACAATCGTATAATTAAGTAGCTTTAACGTTTGATTTTAGAGCTACTTTTACCCACCTTAATACTAATTATTAGCTAATTTGCGTTCAAATCCCCCTTAATACCGATAAACTTTATTGTATAAACCCACAAATTTGATAAGTTAACTAGGTTTTTCGACTCGCAAAGCCTATTTCGGCTAATCTTTTTATGGAGTTATTATGCGTAAAACCCTGATCGCCACTACTATTGCTAGTGCCCTAATCCTATCGGCTTGTTCTTCTAACGAACCTCAAGACATGGCAAAAGAGAGCGCAGCACAAGTGCAAGACATGAACGCAAACAATGTTTTATTCAAACCAAGCCCATTACAATACATGGCACCTGAGTTTGATAAGTTTGGTACAAAAGACTACGAAGCCGGCTTTGATGCTGGTATTGCTCAGCATACTGCGCAAATACAAGCTATTGCTAACAACCCAGCTCCTGCAACTTTTAAAAATACATTAGTTGAAATGGAAATGTCTGGCGAGCTACTAAACCGTGTATCAGCTGCTTTTTATAACCTTTCAGGTTTGATTTCTGATGACGAATACCAACGTATAAGTAAAAAAATGGCGCCGGTATTATCTGCTCACTCTGACGACATTTACTTAAATGGTGCATTATTCAAGCGCGTACAAACTATTTACGACAACAAAGACTCGCTTAATGCTGAAGATCAACGCCTTGTGGATTTTTACTATAAGCAATTTGTAAAAGCAGGCGCTAAATTAAATGACGCTGAAAAAGCAAAAATGCGTGAAATCAACTCACAACTTGCAGAGCTTTCTACTGCGTTTTCTCAAAACATTTTAAAATCGTTTAAAGAAGATGTCATTGTAGTTACCGATAAATCTAAACTTGCTGGCCTTTCTGAAGGTGAAATTGCAGGTCTTGCGGCCGCTGCTAAAAAAGCAGGTAAAGACGGCTACATGATCACGCTGGTAAATACGACCCAACAGCCAATTTTATCAAGCCTTGAAAACCGCGACCTTCGTGAGCAAATATTTAAAGCCTCTGCTAACCGTGCAGCAAAAACTAACGGCCCAATTATTATTGAAGAAACAAACCTCCGCGCTCAAAAAGCAGAGCTACTAGGGTTTAAAGATTGGGCATCGTATGTAATGACTTCGCGTATGGCACAAACAACTGACAACGTGTACGGCATTTTAGATGACCTAGCACCAAAAGCAGTTGAAAAAGCTAAAATTGAAGCAGCTGCTATTCAAAAAGTAATTAACGATTCAGGTGAAAGCTTTGAGCTTAAACCATGGGATTGGGCTTTTTACGCAGAAAAAGTACGTGCTGAAAAGTACGACTTAGATCCTGCCCTTGTTAAGCCTTACTTTGAAATGGATTCTGTAATTCACGATGGTTTATTCTTTGCAATGAACAAGCTATACGGTATTACATTTAAAGAGCGTAAAGATTTACCGGTTTATCATGAAGATGTTACAGCCTACGAAGTATTCAACGCTGACGGCAGCGCCATCGGTTTATTTTACCTAGACCCATACGCACGTGAAGGTAAGCGTGGCGGTGCATGGATGAGCGCTTACGTAAGTCAAAGCGGCTTAAAAGGCACTAAACCTGTAATTTACAATGCCCAAAATATTCCAAAACCTGCTGCAGGCGAGCCAACGTTAATGACGTTTGACGAAGTGTCAACTATGTTCCATGAGTTTGGTCATGCGGCGCACGGTTTATTCTCTGACGTTAAATACCCAAGCTTAGCAGGTACTGCTACAGCGCGTGACTTTGTTGAGTTTCCGTCGCAAGCGAATGAAGATTGGATGATTGAACCTACGGTACTTGCTAACTACGCCAAACACTACAAAACAGGTGAGCCAATTCCACAAGCTTTACTTGATAAAGTACTTGCATCGCAAAAATTCAACCAAGGTTTTGGTACCACTGAATATTTAGCAGCTGCTTTACTTGATATGGAATGGCACTCGTTTGGCTCAGATAAAAAAATTACTGATGTTCAAAAGTTTGAAAGCGATGCGCTAAAAGCACACGGTATTGATTACTACCCTGTACCACCGCGCTATAAATCAAACTACTTTAGCCATACATTTGCCGGTGGTTATTCTGCGGGTTACTACGCATACCTTTGGACTGAAGTATTTGCAGCCGATGCCTTTGCACACATGGAAAACAACGGCGGCTTAACACGTAAAAATGGTGATAAGTTCCGTAAAGAAATCCTATCTAAAGGTAACAGCCGCGACTTAATGCAAAGCTACATTGAGTTTAGAGGTCAAAAACCAACTACCGACGCATTACTTAAGCGCCGTGGTTTAGTTGAGTAAATAACTTAATTTATTAAGCTCACTTTTATAAAAGCCCGCTTGCGGGCTTTTTATTGTTTATACCCTCACATATAACAGATAAACTTAGCTCAATATTTATTAAAAGATGATGGTTATGCAGTACTTATTTGCAGTCACTTTGCTTTGGGCGTTTTCGTTTAGTTTAATTGGTGTGTATTTAGCAGGCCAAGTTGACGCTTGGTTTAGCGTATTAATACGCATAGCACTGGCAACACTGATTTTTTTACCTTTTTTAAAGCTCAAACAAACGCCTAAACCTTTAGCCTTAAAGCTTATGCTGATTGGCGCTATACAACTTGGTGTTATGTATAGCTTTTACTACCACTCATTTTTATTTTTAACCGTTCCCGAAGTGCTGCTATTTACTGTAATGACTCCTTTGTACATTACCCTGCTAAATGATGTATTGAACAGACGCTTTAACCCACGCTTTTTTATAGTCGCACTAATTGCTGTAATCGGTGCAATTACTATTCGTTACGAAAACCTAAATAGCGATTTCATAATCGGCTTATTAATCGTTCAAGGGGCGAATATAAGTTTTGCTGTAGGCCAAGTTACCTACAAACGCTTAATGAATAACAATCAGCTTGATGACAAAGCCGTATTTGGATGGTTTTTTATAGGCGCACTTATTATTGCCACAATTTGCTATGCATTATTTGGTAACTCAAACAAATTACCAACCACTATCACACAGTGGGGCATACTAATTTATTTAGGGTTGGTTGCATCAGGACTTGGTTACTTTATGTGGAATAAAGGCGCAACCCTTGTCAACGTAGGTGCTTTGGCAGTTATGAATAATTTGCTTATCCCAGCTGGGATTATAATTAACGTGCTGATCTGGAACCGAGATGCCGATATAGTCAGGTTAAGTATTGGGGCTGCTATAATGTTAGGTGCATTATTGGTCAATCAAATGCTTAATAAAAAAGTAAATTAATAAGCTTGTAGCAAAATTGTCATTAAAAATCATTAAGGTAGTACAAATTTTACTTTTTTAAGGATAAACAATGAAACGTATTACCTTACTTACAAGCTGTATATTGTTAGCCACACTTGCAGGCTGCGACGACGATGTAGAAATAGTAGAAAAAGAAGTGGTTGTTACCAACACCGAAGTGGAAATTGTTGAAGTACCTACGCCCATTGTTGTAGAGGTTGCTGAAGGAGTAAATATTCAGCTAGGGACTCGCCCTGACTATTTAATTAACGATATGGCTCAAAGCACACTAAAAACAAAATTAGAGTCATGCAGCGAAGGTCCTTTTTACCGCACCGATTTTTCTATTGGTCATCGCGGTGCATCAATGCAATACCCCGAACACACTAAAGAAGCCTACATTGCGGCAGCGAGAATGGGCGCTGGTATTGTTGAATGCGATGTTACATTTACAAACGACAAAGAGCTTGTTTGTCGCCACTCTCAATGCGATTTGCATACCACAACTAATATTCTAGCCATTCCTGAACTTGCAGCTAAATGCAGTGTGCCATTTACACCAGCCGACCCTGCTAATGGTATTGCCGCTTCTGCAAAATGTTGTACCAGCGATATAAGCTTAGCGGAGTTTTTAACCCTTGAAGGTAAAATGGATGGTGCAAACACTAATGCAACGACCGTAGCCGATTACATGGATGGCACACCAAGTTGGCGCACTGATTTATATGCCACCAACGGCACATTGATGACCCATAAACAAAGCATTGCACTGTTTAATGAGCTAGGTGTAAAAATGACACCAGAGCTAAAATCGCCACAAGTAAGTATGCCATTTGATGGAATGACACAAGAACAATATGCGCAAAAAATGCTAGACGAGTACACGCAAATGGGTGTGCCAGCCTCAAAAGTTTATCCGCAATCATTTAACCTTGAAGACGTAAAATACTGGATTAACAATAACCCTGACTTTGCAGATAAAAGCGTATACCTAGATGGACGTGACAGTGAAGCCGGATTTGATCCAAGTAACCCACAAACATGGCAACCGAGTATGGATGAGTTAGTGGCTAATGGGGTGAAGATTTTAGCTCCTCCAATTTGGATGATGCTAACAATAGATAACGAAAGTAATATTGTGCCATCGCAATACGCTATTGACGCAAAAGCAGCTGGTTTAAAGCTTATTGCATGGAGCCTTGAGCGCTCGGGCCCGCTTAATGAAGGTGGAGGTTATTACTATCAATCAATTGCTGATGTTATAGATAACGATGGCGACATGATGACAGTAGTCGACGTACTCGCAAAGGACGTGGGGGTAATGGGTATTTTTTCAGATTGGCCGGCTACGGTAAGTTACTACGCCAGTTGTAATAAAATGCCTGCAAGTATTTAATACCAATCTGCTTATATATGGGGTCTATTTAACGTTAAGAAAATTACGCTAGAACTAGGCAAAAATTTTTTTATCTAGTTGTTCTAAATAAAAAATTTTTAACGACGTTGTAGTGAAATTTAATTCGTTAAATTGATCAAAGATTTATGCAGGTTGGTATAAATACTCAACGACAAAAGTCGTATATTTTATCGCGCTCAGTTACCATATCAGCATATATAATTTTATTTTACTGAGCGCTTTTTATGATAATCCAACAACATAATGCTGACTTGCCAACACCGACAGGTTTAATGCGAACAACTGTATATCGCCCTCAAGCGCAAGGACAGTTCCCTGCTATCATTTTTTATTCTGAAATATTTCAGCAAACTGCCCCCATCGCACGCAGCGCAGCTATTTTAGCAAGCCATGGCTTTGTAGTGTTAGTGCCTGAAGTGTTTCATGAGTTAAACCCTATAGGCACTGTGCTTGCTTATGATGATACAGGTAAAGACAAAGGCAATGCCGACAAGTGGGCAAAGCCACTTGAGCACCACGACAGTGACACACAAACTATGATCGACTTCATTAGATTACAAAGCTATTGCACAGGCTCCGTCGGCGCAATGGGCGTATGTATTGGCGGTCACTTAGCTTACAGAGCGGCACTAAATCCTGAAATTAATGCGGCTTTTTGTTTATACGCAACTGATATTCACAGCAATACATTACCTGCGCAACCTGGAAATAACTCATTCGAGCGTATGGCTGATATACAAGGCGAAATTCACTTTATATGGGGCAAACAAGACCCGCATGTGCCAAAAGAAGGCCGCGCTAAAATATACCAGCAATGCGTAAGCACAGGCATCAATTACCAGTGGCAGGAAGTTAACGCACAGCATGCCTTTATGCGTGATGAAGGTGAGCGATACGATGCAGCCCTTGCGATAAATATGTATCAACAAGCGGTGGCATTATTTAGCCGAACTTTATAAATGCTGTAAAAACTACTCATTAAGTACTTTTCAGCATACCTAAAGCGGTATGCTGTTTTACAAAGTATGCTTTTAAGTAATCAATAAACAATCGTAGCTTTTTAGAGCCCGCAGCCCCTGGCGGAAATACCCCGTAAAGCTCAATATCTTTGCTTTTATAATCATCTAATATTATTTCAAGCAGTCCAGCTTGCACTTTTGGCCACGCATCGTAAAGCGGAATACGCCCAATGCCATGCCCTGCTTCAACAAAAGCAGTACGAGCAGCGGCATTATTGGTGCTTAAGGCGCCTTGCATTGTAATATCGTGTTTTTTGCCATCTTTTTGAAGTGTTAATGTTTTACTGCCCAATTGATAAACGACCCATTGTTGCTCTGCTAGCTCTAAAGGCGTTTTAGGTTTACCAAAATGTGCAAAGTATTCCGGCGCGCCACAAATACAAGTGCTCATTGTAGTCAGCTTGGTTGCCTGCAAGTTGGAGTCACTCAGTGCCACGCCCCTAATTGCAAAATCAAACCCATTTTTAATAATATCAACCACATCGTCAGTAAGCTGTAAGTCTATTTGAATTTTAGGATATTGGCGCTTAAACGTATTTATTGCAGGCACAATTAACTGCATTCCCACATTTACTGGGCAACTAATTTTAAGTAAACCTTGTGGCTCGCTCTTTATATTTTCTATTTGCTGATTAGCCGCATTAGCTTGTTCGGTAATTATTCTACAACGCTCATAATAAGCAATGCCCGCTTCAGTGAGCGCCATGGTACGGGTTGAGCGATTTAGTAAAGTAACTTCAAGCTGCGTTTCTAATTTTTTTAAATGATAACTTGCAACTGCTCGCGTAAGCCCTAGCTGTTTGGCAGCAGCGGTTAAGCTGCCCTGCTCTACAATTTGTGCAAATACAACCATGCTCTTTAACTGCTCAAACGACACTTTCATAAATGCTCCGTAGTGTGTTTTAAATTCAACCTTTTTATTGTATCAATTATTAAACCAATAAAGTTAAATTTATCATCGTTGTTTAAAGCAGTGTTAGTGCATATAGTAATTGGTAAGCAAGATAAACTAATTCAATCATCAGAAGGAATATATTCAATGTCTAAAAAAGTACTTATGGTTCTTACATCTCACGCAGAACTTGGTAACACTGGCGAAAAAACAGGTTTTTGGGTAGAAGAATTTGCAGCCCCTTATTACGCCTTCGTTGATGCAGGCGTTGAAGTAACATTAGCGTCTCCAGCTGGCGGCCAACCACCCATTGATCCAACAAGTACACTTGCCGATTTTCAAACAGATGCAACTAAACGTTACGACGCCGATAGCGCAGCACAAACACTTATGGCAAACACTAAAGTGTTGAGTGAAGTAAAATCTAGCGATTTTGACGCTGTATTTTACCCAGGCGGTCACGGTCCATTATGGGACTTAGTTGATAACACAGATTCAATCTCTCTTATCGAAAGCTTTGTAAAAGAGCAAAAACCTGTTGCTGCGGTATGTCATGCAAGTGCTGCATTTTTAAATGTTAAAGATGCCGATGGCAATGCACTAGTAGCGGGTAAAAAAGTAACTGGTTTTACTAACTCTGAAGAAGCTGCAGTGCAACTTACCGATATCGTGCCATTTTTAGTTGAAGACGAGCTAATTAAAAAAGGTGGCGATTATCAAAAAACTGACGACTGGGGTGTATTAGCACTAGAAGACGGTTTAGTAATTACCGGCCAAAACCCAGCAAGCTCTGAACTAGCTGCAAAAAAACTATTAACTAAATTAGGTTAATAGTGAGTAATAATTAAAATTAAGCACAGCATTTAATGCTGTGCTTTTTTAATTGCTTTTCATTAGCAAATACAATTCCTATACTGGCAACTCTTAAAGTCAATTAGGGCGATTATATGGCAACCAAGCCAACCACACTGTCATTACTAACAAGTACCCGTTTCGCAATATTTAGTATTGTTGTTATTTGCTTCGTACTACAGGTGATCAATAGTCTACCTGGCATAAATCTTAATGGTTTAGGCATATATCCACGCAGTATCCAAGGATTAATTGGCATACTATGCGCACCTTTTTTACATGGTAGCTGGTGGCACTTTGCCAGTAATATGATCCCATTTGTAGTATTAAGTTGGCTAATTTGCCAGTACAGCGTAAAACGTTTTTATAACGTATTTATTTTTACCGCTCTAATCGGTGGACTTTTAGTTTGGGCATTTGGGCGCAGTAACATACATGTTGGTTTAAGCGGTGTTATATATGGTTTATGGGGCTTTATTCTATGCTACGGCTTAGTAAGACGCTCATTAAAATCAATTATAATTGCAGTTGTAGTGGCTATACTTTATAGCGGTTTTATATGGGGTGTTTTACCTCAGCGCTATCATGTATCGTTTGAAAGCCATTTATTTGGAGCGCTAAGCGGGTTGTTTTTAGGTTATAGATTAGCAAAAGCCGATAAATTAAAAGGTCGGTAAATTAAATATTTAGGGCCTTTAATTAATTTTTTATGGCCACATTTATGAGTAAGTATTAAACATTTCCATTTAACATTGAGGTTATTTATGAGTGATCAAAACGAATACACGCCACCAAAAGTATGGACGTGGGAAAGTGAAAGTGGCGGTAAATTTGCCAGCATTAACCGCCCAATTGCAGGCGCGACTCATGACAAAACTCTACCTATTGGCGAGCACGCATTTCAGCTTTATTCTCTTGCTACGCCAAATGGCCAAAAAGCTACAATCATGTTTGAAGAGCTTTTACAGCTTGGTTGCACCGATGCAGACTATGACGCATATTTAATAAACATAGGTGATGGCGATCAGTTTGGATCTGACTTTGTTGATATTAATCCAAACTCAAAAATCCCAGCGCTAATGGATCATTCAACTACCCCACCTACTCGCGTTTTTGAATCGGGTTCTATTTTACAATATTTGGCTGAAAAATTTGATGTACTCATCCCTAAGGATTTAAAAGCTAAAACGCAGTGTCGTAACTGGCTATTTTGGCAAATGGGATCAGCGCCATACTTAGGTGGTGGGTTTGGTCACTTTTATAGTTACGCACCAAGTAAAATGCAATACCCTATTGATCGTTTTACCATGGAAACTAAACGCCAACTTGACGTGTTAAATCGTCATTTAAGCGAAAATGAATACATGGCGGGTGATGAATACTCAATTGCCGATATTGCAATTTGGCCTTGGTATGGCTCGCTTGTTTTAGGCGACTTATATGATGCAGCTGAATTTTTAGATGTTGCCTCATACACTCATGTTGTTCGTTGGGCAAAACAAGTTGCTGATCGCCCTGCTGTAAAGCGCGGCCGCCGCGTAAATCGCACATGGGGCCCTGAAGAAGATCAAATGGCAGAGCGCCATAACGATAGTGATTTCGAAGGTTAAATCTACTAAACAGCAAGTAAAGTCGTTAACACTTTAACCTGCTTAATAATTTTAAGGCTCATAATGATTATTTATTATGAGCCTTTTTACTGTGCTAGCTTTTTTTTTTGCTTTCATAAACTATATTTATTCTTATACTCAGGATTAGAGCCTAACTAATCGATGTTTAATACGCTTTTGTTCATCTGAAATATTTGCTGTATTTCTTGAACGTTTCTCCATCGCTAGTTGGAGTGACTTTTGTATAAGGTTTTACTTAGTGCCATATAAAAATCTAAATAGTGAAGAACGCAGAGAAACCGTTAAAATTTTATACTCTAATGCCATCTCTGGCATTGCCATTTCGATTGTAGTCAGTTTTATATTAGTGTTTGCTTTTGATTTAAATAACCAGAAAATATCCTACGAAAAAAGTATCTGGCTAAGCATTATGGTTGTCTTATTAGCAGCTCGCGCTATTGATGTAATGTGGTTTTATAAAACCAAAAAGGATAGCCCGTTATTTAATGCTGACACATACTCAAAAAGATTTTCAACCGGGTGTATTTTAACTGCGCTATCGTGGTGTGGGTATGCACTTTGGTTTCATAGCACCTCATCAGCAATAGAGACGACGACCACGATTGCTATTTTATCTGCCTTCGCAGGAGGCTCTGCAAATCTGCTTTCAGGAAGCCGAGTAACCGCTGTACTCTATAGCATTATTTTATTGGCGCCCTACTCTTTTTTATTAACCTTTTCTAACGAAAACTACAACTCTGTCCTCGGTATTTTAGGCCTAGCATTTACTGCTATTATGGTGGCTTCATCGTACAAATCAGCCACATTTACACACAGCGCAATCAAGCTCAAAAACCAAAACAGAGAGCTGCTTAATGAAATGGAAAACAAGGTAGAGCAACGCACTGAAGAAATTTACCACCTGTCTAATACCGATCCACTTACAAATCTATTAAACCGAACCGCATTTTTAAAAAATGCAAACAGACAACTAGCAGACAACCCTCAAGAACCCTTTGCTTTATTATTCGTAGATTTAGATGGATTTAAACAAATAAATGATTCGTTGGGTCATAAAGTAGGCGATAAAGTATTAAAAGAAATAGCACGAAGAATTAGTAATGTATGCAATCAACAGCTTTTTAAATGCCGATGGGGCGGGGATGAGTTTTTAATTTTAGCAACGTATCAAAAACAAGCTGAGCTTATCGAGTTTGCAGATAAAGTACTTCAAAGCATTGGTGCCGAGCATGAAACATATAAATATCAAAAATGGGTATCTGCAACTATTGGTATTGCCATGTATCCTGAGCACGGGAGTGATTTTAATACTTTAATTCGCTCTGCTGATACTGCAATGTATCACCAAAAACGCATCGCGAAAGGCAATATGAATATTTATAACGATTCACTCAAATTAATACAAGAAAGAGAGTATCTTTTGAGTCAACGCCTAGCCAGTGCCATAGAAGAAAATAGTTTAAGGCTAGTATTTCAACCAATTGTTGATAGCAAAACCTCAAAAGTAACCTCTTTTGAATCATTATTACGCTGGCAACTAGATGGTGAAAATATTTTCCCTGATGAATTTATAGCTATTGCCGAGCAATACGGTTTAATAACCGAGTTAGGTATTTGGGTAATAGAACAGGCATGTATACAAGCAACAAAATTAAGTCACTTACAACCACAAATTGCTATAAGCGTAAACGTATCGGTTATTCAGCTACAAGATCCTGATTTTGTATCTAAGGTATTAAAAATAGTAAATCGCCACCAGGTAGAACCTAAAAACCTACACATAGAAATTACTGAGTCAGTATTTGCCGAGGATAAACTCACATTTTTGACAGCCGTTAAAGCACTACAAAAACAAGGCTTTTGTATTTCAATTGATGATTTTGGTACAGGCTACTCATCACTATCAAGCATGCTTGATATTGGTGTAGATATAGTAAAAATAGACAGAAGCTTTATTCAAAATATGGATAAAAGAGGGTTAAGTATTATTCATGCAATTGTACAAATGGCCTCTACTTTAGATTTTACTGTTGTTGCAGAAGGCGTTGAAACTATTGAGCAAGCAAACACACTCACTAAAATTGGTGTATCTCACCTACAAGGTTATTACTTTTCAAAACCGATGGAAGTAGGTTTTGTAGATGCTTATTTAAATGAGCAAAATAAGCAATGTAGTTAATAGCAAACACCTCTAAAAGCGCTTAGCTGCCATATGAGTTATGCGCTACCTTTCTTATTAGGGCCTGTTTATTTTTTGAGGTTGAATTTGCAGTAGACTGTCTGGTATTTAAGCAAGGCAGAGCCTATGAAGTGTGGTTATTAACCATACATAGTTGATAACGTAGTATTAATGCCAAACATGCGCTGCCCAAAGGTTCTGCCTAGGGAGATAGACTCTTTGTTACTAGGTTACAAACCTCGCGCCGCGATTAAATCGTCCTTAGATTGAACAAATTTCAATCCTTAAAGGTCAACAGCCCCTTCCTAAAACATAATCTTACAATTGCTTACACCCAGTACATAATAATTAGCGTAGGCTAAATATAATCCAACTTACATATGTATATTACGTTTAAACGAAAAAGCCCCAGCGCTGGATAGTACGTAAAATTATGCGCTGACGCTGCTTAAATAATAAAAATTTTAACGATACAACTAAATATAAAAAAGGAATTTGCATGATAAAACCACTTTGCTATTCACTCATCACTTTACTTACCCCCATAAGCGTTATAGCTCAAACAATGGCAATAAAAACAACGGATGAATTAGTATCAACCGATTCAGAGATTTTATTTGCATATAATAAAGAATTAAAACAATTAGAAGCCATCAATTTACTTACATCACTTAGTAGTGAACTTGCTTTACCAAAAAACGCCATCGGGTTTGATGTGGCAACACTTGCTAACATCACCGATAAACAAGCACTCGTACTAACAAGTGATGGCGTATATAAAGCCCAAGCAGGTAAACCAACATTGTTGTTTAATTATGAGTCGGTTCTTAATCAATTAAAAATAGATAAATTTGAAAAAGTAGACTTTGTTTTCGATGCTAACAACGATGGTCTAAGCGATATTTTCATTCCTGGGTTAGCAAGCAGTACTTTATACATTCAAAATAAAGATGGCAGCTTTAAGCCTAACCAATTTAAGCAAATACCTAAATATGAAGGCCGCTTTTCAGGAAAAGGGCTTTCTTTAGAAGTTAATATTAACAATAAACCTGTGGTTATCGATTTTAACCACGACGGATTAAACGACCTGGTTTTTTCAAATGACTTTGGAGCAGATGTACTACTTGCTAATTCAGAGGGCTTTGAGAAAAAGCTCACCTCAATTGATTTTAGCATTGAGCTAGGCGAGCTAAGCAATGGCGAGACTCGCAAAATAAAGCAAATTATTGATATTAATAACGACGGATTTCTAGATTTTACAACCAGACAGTTTAAGCCTACACAAGGTATGGACTCGCTAGATATAAAAATAGCACATACTTTGTACCTAGGGAGTGCTAAAGGTTTTGCTAATACGCCCATTACCTTATTTGAAACACAGGGCCCTAGTGAGTTATTGCTCAAAACTGATTTTAATAATGATGGCTTAATTGATTTACAAAAAATGGACTTAGATATTGGCTTAGGTACTATCGCCTCTATGGCATTAGGCGGTGGCAGTACTGATGTAGATGTAGAAATGAATCTTTATAAGCAGCAACCCGACGGCTCATTTGCCAATAAATCGAGTATTGAACTTGATTTAGAAATGGAAGTGGGGATGAATGGCGATGAATCAGAACCGGCTCTCTATTTAGGTGACATTAACGGCGATAGCTATATTGATGCGGTATACAAATACAGTAAAAAAACGCTGTATATTTATTATGGAGAGCAAGACTCACTGCTAAATGATAAACGCAAAAAATTAAAGCTAACGCTGCCTAAAAATAATAAAGATATTCTTCTGGTAGATATAAACCAAGACGGTAAAAAAGATTTTGTATTTAAATTTACCGAAGAAGATGGCACCAGCAAAATAGAAACACGATTAAATTAAGCCAATAAAAAAGCCCAACAGAATTAACCGTTGGGCTTTGGACTTAAGACTTTCGAGTAACAGTCAGCTTTACTCTAAGTAATAACACCTAAGCAGTTACATTTAGCAGTGAATCGCCTTCACTTAAACCAAACTTCTCTTGCACTGATGCAAGGATTGATTCTTTATCTTCATCAGACAACTGGTTTGAATACTCAGTTAAGAGCTCATCTAAGTAGCTCACTACCTCGTCTGTATCGACTGATTCTAATGAGTTTTGTGGCGGTGGCGGCGGTCTTTGACCTTCTGCTCTTCCTGCATCACCAATGCTTTTAGCATCAAACTCGAGTTCGCCCATTAAATCAGCAAGCTCTTTTGTTGGTTCAATACCTTGTTCTTTAAATGCAGCTTGAATACTTTGCGCATCGTCGCTAGTTAAGTTTTCTGCATCAAACTGTGCAAGCGTTTCTTTAACAAAATCACTTTGCTCTGTTGTTAATTTTGCAGCTTGACTACTTTGTTGCGGCACAAAACTCACAGAGCTGCTGCCAATATTATTAATCATTTTAGTATCCTTTCAACGTTCACGACGAGGTGGTTTATGATCGCTAAGCTCTTGTTCACTAATTTCGCCATTACCATCGGCATCTATAGAATCAAAAATTGTTTGTGCATCACCGTGCGGCGGTTTTTTAGCACTAAACTCTTCAAAGCTGATTACGCCATCACCATCAGTATCAATAGTTGAAAAGTCAGGTTTTTCAGGAGGATTGTCACCGCCTCGAGCAGCTACATTAGCTGAAAAAGCAATAGATAATATTGCCACAGTGGCAAGAGTTGAAAAATGCTTCATAGTAATAACCTCGTATTTAAGAATTAAACTAAGCTTACGCTTTAAAAACGCAAACAATGTGCAAATAATGAGGAAGTAATAAATTATTTTTAATAAAAACTGATGATTCAAAAAAAGTTCTGGTTGATTGCTTTGCAATCAATATATAAGCTAATAAAATAATACGATTAATTACTCTCTGGCAGTAGTGTTACTGCCCTTAATTCTCAAAGCTGATATACTGCTTGAGCCAATTAAACAAACAAATACAGAGCACTTTCATAAATAATGATTAATAACCAACCCTACTTAGCAGGCAATCTGTGAAAATACCTAAACGCCTACAACCTCTTGTTGATGATGGCCTTATTGACGAAGTAATAAGCCGACTAATGAGCGGTAAAGAAGCCGATGTATTTATTGTGCGTTGTGGTGAACATATTCGCTGTGCGAAAGTGTATAAAGATGCGGTTAAACGTAGTTTTAAAAAAGCGGCACAATATCAAGAAGGCCGAAAGGTACGTGGTGGACGCCAAGCGCGTGCTATGGGTAAACGCTCTAGCTATGGCCGCCAATTAGAAGAAGAAATTTGGCAAAATGCCGAAGTTGATGCGTTATCTCGTTTAGCTGGCGTGGGTGTACGTGTTCCTGATACTTACTTTTGTATTGATGGCGTGCTGCTTATGGAGCTCGTCTCTGATGAAGATGGTAACGTAGCCCCTCAACTAGGACATGTCGTTTTTAGTGAAGAGCAAGCGATTGAGCAGTATAAACTCATGATACATTACATTAAGCTAATGCTTTGCGCAGGTATAATACACGGTGATTTATCTGAGTTTAATGTACTTGTAGATAATAACGGCCCTGTAATTATAGATTTACCGCAAGCCGTTAACGCCTCAGCAAATAACAGTGCACAAGCTATGTTCGCACGCGATGTCAATAACATACGCCGATACTATGGTGAATTTGCGCCAAGCATACTAAAAACTCAATACGCTAAAGAAATGTGGGCACTATTTGAAGAGGCCAATTTAACGCCTAATTCAACGCTTACAGGTGAATTTGAAGACAGCGACGAACTTGCTGATGTAGATTCTATTCTTGATGAAATCCAAGCTGCCGAATACGAAGAGTTTGACCGTTTAGAGCGAATTAAAAATGCTGACGACGATGAGTAACTCATCGTCATAGCTCATTCCACCTTACTGTGGATGCACAAACCGGTAGCCAACCCCATAAACAGACTGGATAACACTTTCAGTTTGTGTCACTTCATCTAGTTTTTTACGCAACTTTTTAATATGGCTATCAATTGTACGGTGGCTCACAATACGCTGATCGGCGTACATAGTGTCCATTAAGCTATCGCGCGAATAAATACGATTTGGGTTGTTAAACAAAGGTTTAAATAGCTGAAATTCAAAGTTCGTCAATTCTATGCTGTTAGATTTATATTTTACGCTATAGCTGCTTTCGTCAAGCTTCATTGTTGACTCTGTAACGTCACTTGCGTTATTTAATCGCCTTAAAATAGCTTTTACGCGTGCCACCAGCTCAGCATAACTAAACGGCTTACAAATATAATCATCTGCACCTAATTCCAGCCCAAGCAGCCTATCTATTTCTTCTACTTTTGCCGATACCATAATAATAGGCACATTTGAAAAGCGCCTGATTGCTTTACACAGTTCAATACCACTTTGACCTGGTAACATTATGTCTAGCAAGATTACACTCGGCCTGTTAATTTCAAGCCAAGGTAATACTTCATTCCCGTGATGTATTTGATGAGTAATAAAGTGATGGCTGCTTAAAAAGTCACTCATTAAGTTAGCTAGCTTTACTTCATCTTCCACAATTAGTATTTGTTCACTCATAGGCATCTCTGTAAGTAACCTTAACTTTATTTTATAAGCTAAATAGTTGGCAATCTAATAATAATAGCAAGGCCGCCTAAGCTGGCTTTTTCTGCAGCGATTTCACCTTTATGACCTTTAACTATATGCTGGCAAATAGATAAACCTAAGCCAGAACCGCCTTCTTGGCGATTACGCGAACTATCTACTCGGTATAAATACTCAAATAAATGCGATAAATGCGACTGATCTACACCTACGCCATTATCTTCGATTATAAGCTCTAAATAAGTTTGCCCTTTAATGCTTATATTATTAGCCGTTAAAGAAATAGTTGTACATTGTGCATAGTGTACTGCGTTCATTAGAATATTATCGAGTAGCTGCAAAAGGCGTGTTTTATCTGCTTGTACAGTTATGTGTTTAGCGCTATTTAGTAGGTATATTTTTATATTATGTTGTTCAAGCAAAACCTGATACTTTTGCTCAATAGTATTTAATAATAACGCCATATCAGTAGGTTGCATAGTGTAGTGCATACCTCCTAACTCTGCGCTATTGAGCATATGCAAGTCGTCTATTAAGCGTTTTAAATGTAGGGCTTCATCGTTAGCCGAACTTATATTTTTTGCGTTCGGTTCTCGTATACCAAGTAGCATAGCTTCAAGTTCACCGAGTAAAATACTCATTGGCGTCCTAAGCTCATGAGAAATATTAGCAAGCCAACGCTTACGTACTTGCTCATCTTTAGCGAGTGTAAATGCAAGCGTATTAAAATCTTCGCTCAACTGTCCTAGCTCGTCTTTTCGCTCAAGTGTGAGTTTGGTCTCGTAATTACCTTGTGTTAAGCGATGCATACCGTTAGCAATTTGCTTTACAGGGCTTACTAGGTGACGAGACAATAAAAAAGTAACCATTAATGTTAGCAATACCGCAGCTAAAGCAATAAACCATAAGTAGTTAGTTTGCTGCTGTAAAAAATCAAGCTCATAGCCATCAACCAAGCTATCTCTTTTAGAAACTGCTAAGTAACCCACTATTTTATCGTTAACAATAATTGGGGTTGTTATATATTTTAAATCGCTGAGGTATCTACCTACTACTCGCTGTTTATTTTCGTCAAGCAAAGCGTAGTGAGCAATATTTTCTGGCGGTGGGCGGCGATCTTCCTCCAAACGAATATGATCTGGCGGCGGTCGTCGCATCATTCGCCCACGCGGACCAGTGCCTTCTTGTGGCCTAGGCAAAAACTGGCTATTTTCTAATTGCGATTCAACACGTTTTCTAAAGCTTTCGCCATTGCCGACAACATGCTCCCATGAGGGTGTTTGTTCGTATTGCTTTGCAAATTGCACAACAAGTGGTTCAAGCGCTTTCACCTCTTTTGCATTAACAAAATCAATTACGCCTTGCCCTATGCTCCACTGTATAAGAACCACAAGCCCTGCAATAACACTAAAGGTAAAACTAAATAGTATTAAAAAAAGTTTATTATGAATTTTCATTAATGCGTGTTTTCAACCTTGCTAGGAAAGCTCTCAAATCGGTATGTTATAAACTCTTTGGTTTGGTCGTTAACATACAGCGTAGCAACTATTTTTTTACCTTGAGCGGTCCAATACATATGACCATGATTATTTAAAGTAACCGATACGGTATTTATACCAGTTTTAAATAAGTTAGCAGGTAAATGCAACGCTTGTCCGTAAATTCGCTGTATTTTAACCCCATTAATGTATAAATGAGCATGACCTTGTAAAAAACCGGTGTCTTGGTTTGTTGTCACGCCCATCATTTGTTGCATGTTCATCGTGCCCTCTGGCGGCACAGACAAATCATAACGCTGTGTATCTAAAATTAAGTTATAACCCGACATACTATCTTTTAATAACTTAAGGCTTAATGCCGGGATTGGCGTGTCATTTGGCACAGCTATAGGCATATGGCTATGATCCATCATTTCCTGCTGCGCAAAGAGCTTGAAGCTCAATAGCGCAGCAGTTGTTAGGATCAATGCGTATTTAAAATAACGCATAGTTACTCCTTACATTCCCGGTGGTGGACCCATTGTTTCGCCAGTATCACAGCGACCAATTGAATTAGCGGCTAATTGACCTTTAAAACGAGGCCCTATTTGATAAGGAAAAGAAGGCTGTAATTTACCATCACTGTCTAACGTTAGTGTTATATGGTAGTGATAACCCTTACCATCATTAGTATCGTGGCCGTTATGCTCATCTAATTGAGCACCGGTTACTGTTTTTTGCGCGTAGTAATAATCTTCAAAGTAATAACCATCGTCGGCATTCAATGTATTACCAGAGAGCGTCGTTACTTGTGCACCTATAGCAGGACCTGCATCACTTGTTTGTGTACCTTGGCTAACATCGTATTGATCAACTAAGGTACAGCTTCGCTCACCCTCAGTACCACAACCCCCTTCACTTGTAGGTGCACCGTAATCTCGCATTTCCCAGCCACTTAATGCTAGTTGTCCGTTACTTTCATAAGGACCATAAAGCGGATAGCCATCAGCTGCAAACCCATAGATAGGTGAATGCGCATCGCCATCATCTTCAAGTAAATCAGCTAAGCAACTAGTATAAAAATGGTGATGATATTCACCGTTAGCAGCATGTCCGCCACACACATCAACATCATATTGCTCAGCAATGGGCGCTAATGTATACCAAATATTATTTCCGTAGCTCATACCATCGCCCCAGTTAAATATACTGGTGCCATTAACCATTAAGCCAACTGTACCTAAACCTGTTTCGCAAGTTTCAGCGTCAGATAAATCGGTAGGTGTTAGCGGAAAATATGCTTCAACCGCTTGTTCTGTTGGGCAACCCGGTCCTGGAGGCCAATAACCTGCACCGCCTGTGTCATCACAGTTTTCAGTGCTGCTGTTATAGCCAATATCTTCACCAAAGGAAATGGTTTGCCCTACTGCTGCAGAAGTTACACCGTTATAAAAATCGGTAGCTGCACGCGGGCGGTTATTTAACGCGTCTACTTGGTCTTGTGTAAGCGTTACATCATATTTAGGAATGTCAGTAGTTTGCACATACATGTATTCAACGTCAGCATCTTCCTCAGTAACGCTAACAACCTCAACTGATTGAACATCTTCAACCACTGCACCATTATTTTGTATGTATGTAGAAGTTGTATCGTTGTTAATTAACCAGCTGGTAAGTTTTGCACTATTATCAACTGTATCTGAGTCTGATGAAGCAATAACATTAACTATAACTGTATCTACAACGACATCGTTTGTGCCATCATCTGCACTAATTTCAAATACAAGTGCTTCATCGGTTAAAACTTCAGGTGCAACAAACTCTGTAGACGTTGCAGTACTTGAAGATAAACTAACGGTAGTGCCTGATGTTTGTGACCAACTAACCGATACTTCACCGTCATCTTCAACCATTGAACTTAAATAAACGGTATCGCCCGCATTAACAGTTTGGTCAATACCAGCATCAACCGTTGGAGCACTATTACTGACTGTATCGCCGTCTGTTGCAGTACTTGTTGAATCGCTATTACATGCGCTTAAAGCGATACAAAGCGCACTTAACGCAAATAACTTAGTTGCATTAGCGGCTTTTGTTTTAAGAAGTGTTTTCAATGCTTGAACCTTTACTTTAACGTTTAATAAAACAAAGTTAACAAGTAAAAGTGCAAACAATGTGCACAAACAAAGGAAGATTGTGATCAAAAAAGACAACCTAAGTTGTCTTTTTGCTATTTAACTGGAGTCTGGCTATTTATTTTTTCAAATGTTTATCAAAAAAGTCTAAAAATGCCTGAAGAGTTTTAACTCTGTGTTCTTGATAAGATAAGTAATGATCGCCATCCTCAAGCTCAATATAAGTTACATCTTTTGCTTCATCATCAAGTTCATCCTGCATTTCTCTACTATGATAAACAGGTACCACACTGTCGTCAGTTCCATGTACAAGCAATATTGGTCTTGTTATTTTTTTAGCAAAATTCACTGGAGAATTAGCTTCTAGTAAATCATCATCAGTTCCAAACTGCTTTCTAACGATATTTTTGTTTGTAAAGTGTCGTGCTTTACTCACTAAATACTGTAAATCACTTACCCCAGCAAAACTAGCTGCACATTTAAACGTTTCTGGGTGCTTAATTACAGCCATTAACGCTGCATAGCCACCATAGCTAGCACCACCAATACAAATGCTATCTGCTTGTGCTATTCCTTGGTCAATTAACCAGTTTGCACCGTCTTGCAAGTCATCTTGCATAGCCAAACCAAAACCTTGAATTGACTGCATTAAAAAGTCGTGCCCATAGCCACTCGAACCACGGAAATTAGGCTGTAAAACAGCATATCCGTTATAGGCTAATAAAGCTGTCCAGTAATCAAAATTAGCATAATCCCTTGCCATGGGGCCGCCATGTGGAAATATAATTGTTGGTAACTTATCACCTTCTTTATATTCTACTGGTAGAGTTAGATAGCCTTCTATTTTCAAGCCATCTCTTGCCTTGTAGCTAATGCGCTTTTTGCCTCTGTATACAGAGGCATCTATTTGCGGATAAACATCAGCAATTGCACTCACCTGCTTTTTTACTCTATCCCCAAATAAATAACTACCCGACGTTTTGTCTGAGCTGATATAGAGTATATATTTTTGCTGATCTTTACTGGTACTTACAATGTCTAATTTATATTCATCTTTAGGGAGCGATACGCGCAAAGAACGATGTAATTTATCTAAGTCTTTATCCCAATATTTAATACCATCATCTAAATGTGAATCAGTAAAGCCTGCTACTTCGCCAGTTTGTTGTGAATAAAAAATAGACCCATCAAAATCATATTTACTATTACTGTAAATTAGCTCGCGAGCTTTAGTCGTTAAATTGAGTTTAAATAATGCATCGCGTCCTTCATGTAACGCAGTGATGTATAAAAAATTAGAGTCTTTATCAAACCCTAATATAGAAATACTTTGCTTACTAAAAACCTCATAATCAAATAAAGTTTCCCACGACTGTTTATTCTCATCAAAATAATCGTAAGTAAATTGCGTATCGTCCATTTTTTTTGCAATACGAACTTTACCTTGCCTGTCGGCAAACCAAGTAACTACATTACTGCGTGGTCTTTGTATTTGTGTCTTACGTAATGTGGTTAAATCTAACTCATAAACTGCTGGGGTATTTGCTATTTTAAAATCCCCTTGAACTAAAATTTTATTTTCTTTTTCAGGTAAAAAACTAACAATTCGGTCTGAATATTGTGGCTGGATTTCATCTCTTACTGTGTTGGCTTTAAAAGCTAATTTAAGACCTTTATCATTTTTAAAGTTATACGCATACATAAGCGTTGATGTATATTTAACTCCGCCAAACTGATATTTTATATAGCGAGCACCAAGTAACAGTACGTCATCATTTGCCCAGTTATACCAATCAAAAAACACTGTATGGTTATTTGAGTTTATAATTGGTGTTGTAACCCCCGTCTCCAAGTTTTTAACCATTAAGATTAAAGTCCCTTGATGGTTTCTTACAAAAGCGAGGTTCTTACCATTGGGGGATAGCTTAACTTGGCTAAAATCTTTTAAGCCGGCAAAAACTTCTATAGGTAGTTTTTTATCTTGTGTGGCAATAGAGCCAAAACTTTGCAAAGCAATTAACAAAGTGAAAATGAACTTAAACATTCGTAAATCCTTTTATTATTGTACTCCTAAGTAAACGATTATTTCACAACTGTGGCCTTTTAAGCAAAAACTTATCTTTGGTTGTACTAAAGTAATCGCCGCCCATTTTGCCCACTGCATTTAATAATTCAGGGTCAATATAGCCACCACTCATCACTTCATCGTCTATACAAATACCCACTACATCCAGCAACATCATTTTTCCGCCGCCAGGCTCATTTGAAATACTAATAACTTCGCGTAATTTACATTCAAACCGTACTTTTGAATCGGCAACGCTTGGTGCATTTACTAACTTACTTGGAGCTTGGGCAATGTTAGCTGCATCAAATTCGCTTATATCACTAGGATAATTTGCACAACTTTGATTCATTTTTTCAACTAGCTCTTGGCTGACAATATTAACCACACATTCTTTAGTTGCCATTAGATTACTGAGCGTATCTTTATTCGTTTTATCACTAGGGTTTACTTGCGTAACACTTAAAACAGCTGGCTTGCAACTAGCCACAGTAAAAAATGAATAAGGCGCAATATTTGCAATACCTTCGCTATTTAATGTACTTATCCATGCGATAGGCCGTGGGCTGATACCGCCTACTAAGTAAGAGTAAACATTTTGGTTGGTATTTTCGGTGAGATCTAAAAACATATTTTTTCAACTAAATAAGAATATCAACATGCCTAATATCTTAATCCGATGAAGGTTGGGGTTAAAGAAGATTTACAAATGAGAAAAGTTAAAAAGTAAAACCGAGCCTTCAGGCTCGGTTTTCAATCCATTTAGCAAGGCGCTACATTATTGAATACTCTGACTTTTGTTTTTAAATCAAATGCAGCATAAGCTGCAACAATAATAAAACACCCCGCAGGCACAACATAAGAAAACGCGACACTGTATGTATCAATAAACACAGCTTGGAATACAGGAACTATCGCTCCACCTAAAATAGCCATTACTAAACCAGCAGCACCTAGTTTTGCATCATCGCCTAACCCATGTAGTGAAATCGCGTAAATAGTTGGAAACATTAACGACAAGCAAGCCGATATACTTACCAGCGCCCATACGCCACTTATATTTGGCATTTTCACCATATAAAAACACAGCAGCATTGCAATAATAGAGGTTGCCATTAACAGTTTGGCAGGACGAATAAATCCCATAAGCCAGGTCATTACAAATCGAGAAACTAAAAAGGTGATCATACTGTATTGTAAAATACTTCCCCCGGTAACTTCATTTGTATCGAGTGCCTCCATTACGTACTGGATGGTAAATGTCCATACACAAGTTTGCGCCGCAACATTAAAAAACTGGGCGATAACACCAAAGCGGTAATGGGTATTTTTAAACAAACGCTTAAACGTTGCACTAAATTCTACATGCTTAGAGACTTTTTTTTGCTTACAAAAATTAGGTGTTTTAGTAAACGCAATTGCCAACCAAATAAAAACCAACACACAAGCCATACCAACATAAGGCACCATAACTGCATCAAGTTCTGCGCTTATAATGCTAGTTAATTGCTCACTATTCATATTTGTGCGCTCACCAGAGGTTGCGGTATTGAGCTTTGGTAAAATAAGGGTAGCGGCTAAAAAAACACCAATGTTAGTACCGACAGGGTTAAATGATTGCGCCAAATTCAACCTGCGAGTTGCACCTTGTTGGGTGCCCATTCCCATTACATAAGGGTTTGCTGATGTCTCTAAAATAGATAAGCCTCCAGCTAACACAAACAAAGCCACTAAAAAAAAACCATAAGTCATTGCTTGGCTGGCGGGATAAAACAAAAATGCTCCGATTGCAGCCATCCCTAAACCGGTTAACACACCTGTTTTATACGAAAAGCGTTTATTGATATATGCCGCCGGAATAGCTAGGCAAAAGTAAGCTCCATAGTAGCTAAATTGTACCAATGCAGACTGCACTGACGACATAGTAAAAATTTTACTAAACACTTTTACTAGCGGATCAGTCATGTTTGCCGCAGCTCCCCATGCAGCAAAGCACAGAACAAGTAAAATAAAGGGAACCACCATCTCCTTGGAGACAAGAGGTGTTTGTGTGTGTGTGTGTGTGGTCATTGCCGTGTCTCAGTTGTTAATGTTAAGTAAAGCATTTAACCAGTTAAATATCATTCCGTCAATAAATCAACTATAGTTATTTATTGACCTCCTGTGACTTATTAATACTCTGTCGTAAATTTAATAATAAGAAATGAACCCGGCAATAAAGCTAATATAGTCGCCAATTACACACACTCGGTGTACAATTAATCAGGTTATTCAAGATAATAACAACTAGGTAGGAATAATTATCAAATCTAAAAACCCTCGACTCTCTTTACAAGAAGGCCGAAGCCAATCTGGCCTGCGTGCTCATAATGAACGCCGAATTATGTCATTAATTCGCCAACACGGTAGTGCTCCAAAAGCTGAAATTGCACAAAAAACAGGGCTTTCAGCACAGGCCGTCACAGTAATTATCAATAGTTTAGAAGCCGAATCGTTATTAATACGGAAAGACCCTCAGCGTGGTAAGGTTGGCCAACCAACCATCCCATTTGCGTTAAATCCAGATGGTGCATTTGGAATTGGCTTAAAAGTAGGTCGTCGCAGTTTTGATTTAACCTTGATTGACTTAGTAGGAAATATACGCGCAACTTTGCACGAAAACTGCGCTTACCCCACAGTACAGAGCTTGCTAACCTTTTTAGAGAAAGGGATCAGCGTACTTAAAATGAGCTTAAGTGACGAATTAGCCAAGCGTATCTTAGGTGTGGGTGTTGCAACCCCTTACGAAATTTGGAACTGGACAGAAGAAGCCGGCGCTCCAAAAACAGTATTGAATGAATGGAAGTCTTTTGATTTTAAAGAAAAAATAAATCAAATTGTACATCTTCCCGTGTATGTATGTAATGATGATACCGCTGCTTGTTCAGCTGAATTAAGCTTTGGTAATCCTGCTCGTTTTAGCGATTTTTTATATATTTTTATTGGTACTTTTATTGGTGGTGGAGTTGTTATAAACGAAACCTTATTTACTGGTAAAAAAGGTAATGCCGGCGCTATAGGTTCATTACCTAGGCCTATGCTTAATAGTGAAGGACAACTAACCTCCCAACAACTTATTATGCAATCATCACTGTATATTCTCGAAAAAATGCTCAAAGGTGATGGCTACAATACTGACATACTATGGAGTTCAAAAGAGTATTGGGGAGACTTAGGCCCCGTACTCGATAAGTGGATAGACCAAGTTGCAGATGGCCTCGCCTACGCGGCATTGTGTTCTTTAGCTATTTTTGATTTTGAGGCAATTGTCATTGATGGCGCCATTCCTATCAATGTCAGAGAAAAAATAGTTTTGGCAACAAAGTTAAAATTGAGCCAGGCTGATCATCGCGGTATTAATCGCTGTGAAGTACAAAGTGGCTCTATTGGCGCCAAGGCTCAATCAGTAGGCTGCGCTAACCTTCCGTTACTTATCAACTTTTCTCAAGATCACGCAAGCCTTTCACACCACTAATATACTTTAAAGTTAAAAAGCAGCCATCGGTAACGTTGGCTGCTTATTTATTTTTTATCAGAGGTAAAAAATTCACTTAAACAATCAAAAAGCTGTACAAAAAATAATAAGTAATAATAGTTGATTTATTATTTTAAGTTCTCTACATTCTATTTACAAATTTGATAACACTGACATGTTTGATTAATAAAACCGCAAGTTTGTATACACACACAACAAAGAGAGAACAGAAAAATGAAAGTATCAGCAAAAATGACTCTAATTGCAGTCGCTGTAGGTCTATCCATATCCCCTAGCGTCTTGTCACAAGAGCAACAAGAAGCAAAAAGTGATTTAGGGTTTGAGCGCATCATTGTAACGGGAACATCTCGGCCAAAAGAGAAAATCGAATCAACTAATGCAATAACTACCTTTAACGAAGCAAAGTTAGAGCAATTGGCTCCGCACAGTGTTGCTGAATTAGTGCGAAGTATTCCTGGTTTTCATGCCGAAGACACCGGTGGAGAAACCGGTAACAACGTAGCCCCACGAGGCTTTCCGTTATCAACGCAAACAGAGTTTACAGCACTACTTCGTGATGGTATGACCGTGTTTTATAATCAAGATATTTTATTTACTCAAAATGATCGCTTTACCCGTTTGTCTAATTTTGTTGGCAGCGTTGAAGCTATTCGTGGTGGTGCCTCGTCAATTTTTGTTGGTAGCGCGCCAGCTGGGTTTATTAATTTTATTTCTCGTGAAGGCTCCGATGATACCCAAGGTGATGTGTTTTTTGAAACCAACAGCAACAACCGCCTAGGTGGACAAGGTTGGGTTAGCGGATCAATAGACGATCAGACAACCTATGCTGTTGGCGCTTGGTATCGCAAGGATGACTCCGCACGCGATCCGGGGTATACAGCTAACCAAGGTGGTGAGCTTAATGGCAATATTAAGCACTTTTTTAAAGATGGCAGCGGCTTTACCCGCTTTGAGTTTAATAAACAAAACGATAGATCATTCTTTTTTATTCCTCAGCCATTAATAGGCTCAACCACCAATGCTAAAACAATCCCAGGCGGGATGGATATCAGAGATGGCACCACCGGTAACTCAGCAGGTGCGCGTTTATTAACTCTTAATAACACCCCAAGCGGCGACATTGATTTGGATATTGCAGATGGTAACTACGCTAATGTGACCTACTTTGGCAATACAACCGAAATTGAAATCAACGAAAACTTAGTCTTTTCAAATCAAATGCGTTATACCGATATGCTAACAACCTTTACCGGCATCATTAACGTAGGTAACGCCGAATCGTTAGCTAGTAAAGCACAAGCTATATATTCTGCAAATACTGATGTCCTTGCAGGTGCCATGGTTGATGGTAACCTAAGTTACGATATACGCGATGCAGGAAACGGCTTTGTATTGGCTGATTCAAGCAACGTAAATACCTACAACACCAATGGATACGGAATAAACGCAGGCTTTTGGCATAGACGTTTTGAAGGCGATAACTTTCAAAACGAAACCAGATTCAACTACACCTTTGATGATGTAGGCGAAGGGACTCTTTATGCTAATTTTGGCTTATTCTTCTCTAATATTAATGGCCATGTTACCGACTATCGAATTAATACACTGCAATCAGTAGAGCCCCTGCCGCAGCGCTTAGATGTTGTATTTACAGATGCACAAGGTCTTGACATTGCCAGCGGTACTTACAAAGGTATTCAGGCTGGATCACATGGTTTTGCCGATATTGTTTATAGTGAAAATACCCTTGCGCCCTTTGCTGACTTTGAATACGAGCTTGAAGATGTGTCGTTTAATCTGGGCCTAAGGTACGAAACCCTCAAAGCAGATGGGGAAGCGCAAAACCAAGCTAATTACACAATTGACAGTTTTGCCAGCGATACTGATACCGTCAATGGGAATATTACCCTGCCCTTTGGTGATGGGACTTACCGAAACTTTGATGTTGAATACAACGAAATGGCATGGACAATTGCAGCTAACTACAAATTTAACGACGACTTAGCGGTATTCACTCGATATGCAGATGGTTTTCGTATGCCTGATGTAGATAAATACATGGCGATTACCAACCTAACTAGTCAAGAGGAAATTAATCAATTTAATAACTCTGAGAGACGCGAAACACAACCAGCTTCAACGGTAATGGCCGAGGTGGGCATTAAATATAACGAAGGTGATGTCGCAGCATTTGTAACCGGTTACTTCGCCGCTGCGGATGATTTATTCTTTAATGTACCTACTGTTGAAAATGGTCAAGTAGTGCAACGTCAAGCCTTTAGAAACACAGAAACCTTAGGTGTAGAAGCCGAATTTAACCTGCAAATCACCCAAGACTGGCGCATTGGTGTATCTGCAACGTACCAATCACCCGAATTTGTAAACACACCAGCGGCGCAATACTTGGATGCTAATGGAAGCTCTGCCTCTATTGATATAAACGGCAACTTACCTGTACGTGTGCCTAAGCACTTTGGCCAATTAACTAGTAGCTATCAGTTTGAAGATTTTTCGTGGGGTATGGCAGCTATTCATGGTAGCTACTCTTGGAGCGGTAAACGTTATGCCGACGACGCCAACACAGCAGAACTGCCTATGTATGGCATGTTAAACCTTGGTTTATCCCTTGAAAACGAAGACGGTTATTACCTTCGTGCCGATGTTAAAAACCTAAATAACTCAGAAGGCTTATCAGAGGGGGATCCTCGCGCAGGTGAAACGGTAGCAGGTCAAGCAACTACATTTAATGCGCGCGTTGTCTTACCTCGTACCTTTAGCCTTACTATTGGTAAGCGTTTTTAATTTTACTCTAATCTAGGGTATCGTCATGCAAAGCGATACCCTCGCAATTTTTAGGAAAATATAATGGAAGTAGTTGCAATTGGTGAAGCTTTAATAGATATACTCTCACATGACTGCATGCACAATAAGGCATCAAATAGCGAACTAGACTTCACACAGTTTGCCGGAGGCGCACCCGCTAATGTTGCTGTAGCCGTAGCAAAGCTTGGTGGTTCAAGTTATTTGCTTGGTAAAGTAGGCAATGATAAATTTGGTCGCTTTTTAATAAATGCACTCAAAATGTATAATGTAAACACATCTTATGTTGGCTTTTCAAAAAAAGGGAAGACGGCACTCGCGTTCGTATCGTTGGATGAAAACGGTGAACGTACATTTGAATTTTACGATAAAGATGCTGCACATTACGATTTACAAATAACCGATTTAGAGCCCTCTTTATTTTCAACACCTAAAATTGTGAGTTTTTGTTCAGGCTCTTTTGCAAAACCTTTAGTATTAAATACAACCTTACATGCGCTAAAACACTTTAAAGAATCAGGCTCGGTTACATGCTTTGACATTAACTTTCGTTCAGCCTTCTGGGATGAACCACTCACAGCTAAATCTGTTATTGAGGATGTTGCTAAAACAGTTGATGTTATTAAAGCGAGTAAAGATGAGCTGATCTCGCTTTATGGAATAGAGCATATTGATACCACTATTAGAAGTTGGGTAGATAGTGGCGTAGCTTTAGTTTTAATGACCGATGGTGGCGAGCCTATTACTTTTTCATCTAGCTCATTTAGTGGTACTTATCCTTGCCCTAAGGCATATGTTGTGGATACCACAGCTGCAGGCGATGCGTTTGTAGGTGGTTTTTTATATCAAATATCTTCGCTAGTGAGTAATAAAACAGAATTTACTGACTGGGCAAATAACTTTACTAACGTTTCAAAGGCTATCGACTTTGCTACTAAATGCGGAGCCAAAACAGTAGCAACGTTTGGAGCCTTTGATGCCCTACCTACATACCATGATATCTCGGCGAGTACCCTTAAATCTTCGTGTCGATGTTAAAAACCTAAATAACTCAGGAAACTTATCAGAGGGAAGTTTCACTCAGGTGAAACGGTAGCAGATCAATCAATTATATTTAATGCGCGCGTTGTCATATCTCGTGTCTTTAGCTTTACTATTGGTAAGCGTTTTTAATTTTACCCTAACTGAGGGTATCGTCATACAAAGCGATACCCCCGCAAGTTTTAGGAAAAGATAATGGAAGTAGTTGCAATTGGTGAAGCTTTAATAGGTGTACTCTCACATGACTGCAAGTGCCAAAATTGCTTAAGTATCACGGTAATTCTCCCTATTTATAATACTTCTTTTATTGGCGACTCATTTTAGTATCACCTTAACATGAGTTGCCTATATCAAAATCGTTTTTACACTAGTCTTCTTTTACATTTAATACGTATTGGTTTTGTCCTGTTATTTATAATGCCACGGTTTTAATATTGCCAGTATGAAAGAAAAAATAAACATCGTGTGGTTTAAACGTGATTTACGTCTTAGCGATCATCAACCATTAAAAAATGCATTTAGCAATGGCTTACCGACCCTGTTACTTTATAACTTTGAGCCATTACTGCTCGAAGATGCACACTACAATGAGCGGCACTGGCGCTTTGTGTATCAATCGATAGTTGAGTTAAATAATCAGCTAGCGCGTTTTAACGCCTGTGTTTATATATTTAATTTAAATATGAACGATTTACTTGAGTCGATAAAGACGCAGTTTGAAATAGTTAATATTTTTAGCCATCAAGAAATAGGCTTAAACAACACCTTTGAGCGCGATAAGGCAATAAAAGCATGGTGCCAGCATAACCACATTAATTGGCAAGAGTCGCAAACAGGCGCGGTAATTCGCGGCAAAAAAAATCGTAATAATTGGAACGAACGCTGGCAGCAAACAATGCAAGCACCTATTGCTGTTCCTAATTGGAAGAGTATAAAAACAATTACCCTTAATAACTATCAAGCGCCTGAGCTGCCAAGCGCTTACACTCAAGATCACGACAGCTTTCAACAAGGTGGCCCACTGCATGCGCGAACTGTAATGCAGAGTTTTTTTGCCGAGCGCGGTAAAGGTTATCAAAAGGGAATATCGAGCCCAAGTTTAAGCCAAACCCACTGCTCTCGGCTTTCGCCCTATCTAGCATGGGGGAACATTAGCCTTAGGCAAGTGTATCAAATGACCATTGATGAATATCATTCAAAACACCCTGACAAAAGAGGTTGGAAACGCCCACTAGCAGCGTTTGTATCGCGCTTGCATTGGCACTGCCACTTTATGCAAAAGTTTGAAAGCGAGTGCTCTATGGAGTTTTTAGCTCTTAATCCGGGTTATCACGTATTTCCGTATCGTGATGATGAACGTGTGAAAAACGATATTGAACGCTGGGCGCAAGGTCAAACAGGTATTCCAATTATTGACGCTTGCATGCGCTGCTTAAAAGCCACCGGTTATATAAACTTTAGAATGCGCGCCATGCTTGTAAGCTTTGTAACGCATCATTTAAATATAAGTTGGCAGCAAGCAAGCTTTCCGCTCGCTAATTACTTTTTAGATTTTGAGCCAGGGATTCATTATCCGCAAATTCAAATGCAAGCCTCGGTCACAGGTATTAATACCATTAGGCACTACAACCCAATTAAGCAATCAGAAGATCAAGACCCAACAGGTTCGTTTATTAAAAAGTGGTGCCCCGAGCTTGAAAAACTCCCTATTGAATATTTACATCAGCCTTGGGAGCAAACTCCAATGGAAGCACTCTTTAACGACTTTAAGTTAGGGGAGGATTACCCTGAACCCATGCTTGATTTAACAGCGGCCTCAAAAGAAGCACGCGAACGCTTATGGCAATACCGTGAGCGAGCCGATGTTAAACGTGCCATAGGGAAAATTCTTAAAAAGCACGTTGGGGGGACTCAAAAAGTTACTCGAACAAAAAGTAAAACGGATACTAAAAATAACAGTAAGGCTAAGTAAGCATGGCGCACAAAAAACTAAACTTACCTCAAAAAATATGCCCTATTTGTAATAAACCTTTTACGTGGCGTAAAAAATGGCAGCGCGACTGGGATAACGTTATTTACTGTTCAGAGCGCTGTAAGCGAAATAAACAGGGGTAACAATTAACTGGCGCCTATTTTGCAACATCATCAGTAATTAGTGCTTTTAAGGCTTTATATAAGTTTATTTTGTAAATAACGCTTAGATAACCTGAAAAGCTTACACTCTAGCAAGGAGAAGATGATGACGATTAAAAAAACGGCAAGTTCAACATGGTCTGGCGACATTAAAACAGGCAAAGGTAGCATATCAACTCAAAGTGGCGCGCTTAATAAACAACCTTATGGTTTTAATACCCGCTTTGAAGATGAGGCGGGCTCAAACCCTGAAGAATTAGTAGGTGCAGCGCACAGTGCATGTTTTAGTATGGCGCTTTCACTTGCATTAGGTGATGCAGGCTTTACCGCAGATAAAATTGATACTAAAGCCACTGTAAGCCTTGATGAAGTAGATGATGGTTTTTCGGTGACGCATATTGCCCTTGAGGTAAAAGCGCGTATTGATGATATTCAAAACGAGCAGTTTCAAGCTTTATGTGAGCAAACCAAAAAGAGCTGCCCTATTTCAAAACTCTTAAATACCGAAATATCACTAGATGCGACACTTCAATCAGCATTTTAAATATTTAGGTTTAGATTACTGTAAATAAAGCACATTAAATTAAAGCCAAGTAAATTATTACTTGGCTTACTAATCATCAAGATACCTTTTTAGAGCTGCTTATACCTAAGACTTCAGATAATAAAGCGATCCCCATGCCAAGCGCGGGCCAAATCACCCATAAGGTGTTTGGTGATGTAATTAAATTAATTAATCCTAAAAACACTAAAGCAACTGCATACTGTTTAAAACTTTGAAATATTGTTGTTGATGTATTCATGTTTATCCTCCTGTTAATGTATAAATCTATTTTTATATAAAAACGAAATGCAAACTCCTGCCAAATGTCATTAAATAGCATGACATTAGTCATCATATTACTCACATATAAACAATCACTTATTACGTTAAAAAAAATATAAACTAATACTTTAATCTATTTGTGTTAGGATCTACCCTCAACTAACTTTAAAAATAAACATCAGAGGATGAACTAAGTGATCGAAAAATCAAAAGATTGTGAAAAAGTGACATGTAGTAATTGTGCTGACGCCAACGATCTTGAATTTGATTTTTCTATGGCTTTTCAACCGATTATAAACTGTAAAACTCGCCTAATTTATGGCTATGAAGCATTGGTTAGAGGTTTAAATGGCGAGTCTGCTTATTCAATTATTTCAAAAGTGAATGAAGACAACCGCTATGCATTTGATCAGCTTTGTCGTATTAAAGCTATTCAACTAGCCGCAAAGCTGGGCATAACATCAATGCTAAGTATTAATTTTTTACCTAATGCTATTTATAAACCAGAACGATGTATACGCACCACACTAGAAGCTGCAAAAAAGTATAACTTTCCTATTCAAAATATTATGTTTGAATTTACTGAAGTAGAAAAAATAGAAGACACCGCACACATTAAACGCGTTGTTGATTACTACCAGTCTCTCGGATTTAAAACGGCTACCGATGACTTTGGTGCAGGTTATTCTGGTTTAAATCTACTGGCTGACTTTCAAACAGATATTATCAAGCTTGATATGGCGCTAATACGCGATATAAGCAACGATAAAAAACGCCAATTAATAGTAACTCATTGCTTAAATATGTTTCGCGACTTAAACATTACCGCACTGGCTGAAGGAATTGAAACAGTAGAAGAATATACGTGGCTAAAAAACGCAGGTGTTGAGCTTATGCAAGGGTATTTATTTGCCAAACCAAGCTTCGAAAACTTGCCTGAGGTAACCTACGTTTTTAATTAGGAAAACCTACAATATGCAAACACTTTATTACAATCATTTAATTGCCTCATAAAACCGCATTAACATAATACCCATTATAGCAACAAGCTTACTCAATTATAAGAAGGGATACTTATGCGCTTTTTAATGCCACTCACTTTACTCACACTTAGCTGCACAGCGTCTGTAAACGCTGAGCAGTCACAATCAAAACAATGGTTTAACTCTATAAACTACGCAGAAATTGATTCTGATTATTACAGCGATGATGTGTATGGGCTATCAACTCACTATTACTTTGAGAAGCAGCAAAACTCTGGTGTTTGGGATGATTATGGCTACTTGGATACAGATAGTAATATAGGCTTAAATTATTTTAATTCAGATGGTTACAGTGGAAAAGGTATTTTTGGAGAAGGTTTTTACGGCAATGCTTTTGCAACTTTTGAACTACCTAATATTGGTGATGCCGACAACTATTCACTAGGTTTAGGTTACTTATTTGCTGATTCACTAAAAGTATCTGTACGTATGTTAGATTATGAATATAGCGATACAGTTTATTTGTTTAAAGCTCAGTATAATCATGAAATTAACGACACCGACTACATTGGTTTTACTGTTGAAACAGATGATGAAACAGAGTCGTGGGACCTATCATCACGTTACTTTGCCCATCTTTATGATGACAGCTATTTTGCTGTAAATGTTGACTATCTAGATGTTGGCGACGACTCAGTTTTTAATGTGCTCGCAAACTATTACTTCAATAAAAATGTTGCAGTCGGTATTGGCTCAAACGACTCTGATTTAGTTATTGAAGGTAAGTACTTTATTAATGATAGCTACTACTTCACAGCTAATTACACTGATAATGATAACTATGATATATACAATCTTAGCTTTGTAGCCCAGTTTTAATAAACACAAAAAAGCCGCCTTGCTGGGTCTGCTCAGTTAACCAAGGCGGCTTTTACTAAACAACTATAACTACATATTACCAAGCTCTATCATCATTGCTGTGTACATACGTAAATTCAGTTCAAGTTGCTCAAGTGTCATAAATTCATGCTCTGAATGACCTGTGTAGCGCTTACCCGGCATTGAAGGGCCAAACGATACAGCATTATCAAACAGCTTTGCGTTAGTGCCACCACCTATTGATACAAAGTCAGCTTTTTCGTCGCCCGTAAAATGCTTGAAAATATCAAGCAGCTTTTGCGCATGTGGCGCGCCATCAAGTAGCATAGGTGTGCCAATAATTGTTTCTATGTTAGCAAGTGTTACATTGTTAGTAGCTTGCCAATTAGCGAGTGCATCATCAATTTGCTTTTGTAATACAGCTTCGTCTTTACCCATTGGGCGACGTGCATTTACAGCAAGTGTTAGCGCATTACCATCGCGCTCAATAACGGTTGGTGCCACTGTCATTGGGCCCATAAAGTCGTGCTTGTAAGCTATTTCGCCAAATTGTTTACCGTGAATATCTAAACCAATTAACTGATTCACAAAGTCGATTAGCTCGCCGTCACTGTTATTTTCAAGCTTCACACCTTTAAATAACTCAGCTAAATAAGCAATAGCATTTATACCCGACTCCGGCTCAGATGAATGCGCCGACATACCTTTAACGCTTATTGCTAAACCATTACTTTTTTCACTAAAGTTAAATTCAACTTTATTTAATGTTTTAGCTTTTGCTTTTAATGTATTAATAAGTGCCGCGTCTGCATTGTGAAGCACTAAGCTGGCGTCTTCTGGAATTTGGCTTCTAAACGCACCGCCAGTTACATCCTTTACATATAAACCCGTTTGTGGTGATGTTGCATTAAAAGTAGGTGCAATTAAGCTCCAGCCTTTCTCGGCAACCACTACAGGGTATGATGCATCAATCGTTACTGCATATTTTGGTTGTTCATACGTTTTCATAAATTGAGTAAGCGGACCCCAATCAGACTCCTCAGCAAGGTAAATCATAAGCTCAATACGGTTATTAAGGGTTATGCCTTTATCTTTAATTGCTTTCATGGCGTAAAGCGCTGTTGCTATTGCACCTTTGTCGTCCTCAGTACCACGACCAACTAATTTACCCGATTCAGATGTATCAATAATAAAAGGGCTTTGTTTCCATTTACTTGCATTAGCAGGTTGCACGTCGCCGTGGGTTACTACCGTTACTTTTTCGCTTTGCTCGCCCATACCAATTAATACGGTGTAGCCTAAATCTTGGTAGTCAAAACCAAGCTCTGCGGCTTTCATTTTTAAAAGTGCTTTAAAGCCAATAAAATCGGGATTTTGAGGAGTGCTAATGTCGCTTTTATTAACCGTCGGAAAAGCCACTAAGTTAGTTAGTGTGTGTACTTGAGCATTTTGGTAGGTATTTACTGCGTAATCGGCAACGCTATCAATATTTTTATTTAACTGCGCATGTGCGCCAAATGCAAATAAAGCAATACTGGCTAAAGCTAACTTTTTCAAAACAATTCCCATTTAATTAATAGCTAAGAGCGGTAATTATAACGCTATGAGTTACTTACTTATAGCTCTTTACGCCAAACGCGCAGATTACTTAAGGTAAATAACCTGAACTCTGGATAATAAATCTATCTCAAGCAGCTATTTCCAGCGCTAACTGCGTTGAACTTACTTGCAATAGGCCAGCTATTGACGCGTAAGTTCGCCTTGTTTTCACTGAAAATCTCTGGCTAGAGAAAATAAATTTAAATATCACTATAGTTCAATACGCTGGTAAACCTCTTACCCAGAGTTCATGTTAAATATTTATATAGCAGCTTTTATGAGGATGACTGTATAATGCGCGACTTAAAATTAAGAGAGTATTTAATTGTGAACCGTCGTAAAAAAATCGTCACTAAATTTCAAAAAAAAGATAAACGCACTAACGCTAAACTACACAAAAGCAACAAACCTGGTTATGTGTCAAAAGCTGAGCGCGAAAAACTAGCTGAGCAAGAAAATAATGAGCCACAGGTAATCCAAGAGTAACTTTACGTTACCTGTTGCTTTGATAATTTAAAGTGGCAAAAGTACCGACCACTTACATAACCAACCACTGCCGTGGCAACTATAAGTTCAAACGTAGCTAAGTAATTAACTGTATCTACATATGGCATTGCGAGGTTTATACTTTGCATCCAGTCTTTCATTTTAAATAATGCAGTTGCCCCAATAACCATTGGAAATGTAAAAGCAGCGTAGCTCGGCGTAAAAGGTCTGCGTAATAACTTTATAAATAACACATAAACAATCAGTGTTTTTATTATCGCTAATATAAATAATGCCCCCACTATAACAAGTGACGGATTAGCTAAAACATGAAAATACCCCACTAATGTTAAACTGGCTGGTGCTGCTAAAATGGCAAGTGTTGGCTGCATTTCGTAGTCACTTTTTAAGGCTAATAAAAAACGATAAAACATAATTGGCAGCATTATGGCGTACGTTGATATACCAATAACTAACGCACTATAAGCTAACCACGCTAATGTCGGATTACCCAAAAAAGTAACATCTGCAATAATGATCCCCACTGGTGGCACAAACCAGCTAGGCGCCATATCTTCAAAATTAAACTTTTTTGCTCGCTGGTATAAAAAACTCACCAAAAAGGTTAGATGCAACACAAAAGCTAAAACCCACATAATGTCGCCAGCTAATTGGTTAAATTGCCCAACTGAGTTTGAAATAACAAGATTAGCCATTGCAAATGTAGGGATCACACTTCCTGCAACTGGGTGTGCTAAATCGGCTTTTAATAAATGAGGGTGTAGTAAAAACTTAGCAGCCAAAAGTAAAACTAATACGCCAGCTAATACCGCTCCCAAAAATTGCCCTTGGGAGTTTAAATTAAAAACGTTTTCCCATGTCCATCCCATACTAGTAATACCCAAAGCTAAACCGGCCATAGCTGTTGGCGCACCCATCACTTTATTTTTAAATTGCTTAAACACTGTACTTCCTAATCATTGGGTGATGAACAAGTTACTGCTTTTTACTGCATTGCCTTAAAATAACGCTGTAAAATTAGTACAAGCGTGCTTAATAGAACGCTTTTTGCGTACAAATATTTCATAAAAATAAGTTTACGGCTTACATATTAAAGCGTATGAAAAAAGCCATAACACAGTTATGGCTTTTACTTTATTTTAAAATTTAATTTAGTTAAAACGCGTAACTAATGCTTACATTAAATGAACGACCCTGCCCAGCAAGTTGTTCAAAACCGTTGCTGCTATCTTGTTTAAGTGCTGCAATACTTACGCCGCCTAGTGGGAGTTGGTAGTACTCATCAAACACGTTACTCACTTCTGCGCTTAGCGTTAATGAATCCCATGTGGCTTTAGAGCTTAAATTAACCAAGCTGTAGCTGTCTGTTTGGTTTTCAAAACGATTATTATCTACACGGCTTTTATTATCGACCCACTGCCAAGATAATGCGTTTTCAAACCGACCCATTTGCTGGCTAATACCTAGCTGGGTCTGCAGTGGTTTAATTTGATAAAGCGGCTGGTTAGTATCGTCGCGCTTGCCTCTCGTATTAGTAACATTAGCGTGTAACTGCCAGTTACCTAAATCCTTAGATTCATAAATGTTGGCTGTTAAATCTATTTTTGCACCATATAAAATGGCATCTACATTAGTAAACTGCAAAATATTACGCGCTGTGTTGTCCAAGTCATAACTATTGAAGCTTCTTACAATATCAGCATCAATATAGTCGCTCACATCTGTATACCAAACATTGGTGCTTAAACGCCAACGGTCATCTTTAGCCGATTTAATATAAGTAGCACTTAAAGTATGCGCTGTTTCAACGTCTAAATCAGGGTTACCAATATAGCCATTACCATCGCCATACCAACCAATCATGGTGGTTGCCATATTACTTACGCCCCAGCTGTATCGCTCGTATAAATTAGGCGCGCGGTTTTTACGGGCTAGACCAAATTGCAGCTCATCATAATTTGTTATTTGGTAGTTAATTAATAAGTTAGCATCAACTATAGTGTCGGTTTTATCTCTGCCGCCAGCATTAAAATTCTGTGCAGCAATGCTATTATCTGTAGACGTATCGCTCATGGTCATACTTTCCATACTGCCCATATCGCTCATATAGTCCATATCCATCATGCTCATACCGTCGTTGTAAGGCTGAACCTCACCTACTTGGGTATTAACACTTTCAATACGTACACCTGCGTTTAGCCACAGTTTTGTATTTATTTGGTTCTCATATTCAGCAAATGCTGCTATGCGCTCTCGTTTGCCATTATTTATATTTACGTAATCGTCTGGTCCCATCATGGTTGAGCCTTCAATACCTGGCCACCAATCATCAATGCTGTAATTGTAATATTCTTGAGCGAGTAAAATACTGCTATTTTTATCAAGCGCAATACGCCATTTAAGCTGCGTACTTATATCTTGTGCATCGGTTTTCATTGGCATCATGCCTGTTTTTTCTTGGCTAAAAAAACCCATTTCGTGCTTTACGCTATGCCAGTTGACTTGCCCTTCAAGCTCGCTGTTTTCAAAGGAGCGTTTGTATTGAGCTATTGCACCGTAGCTGGTGTTATCGGTCATATCCATATACTGATTTGCAAATCCCTGATATGGGATTTTTTGATGCGTTAGCTTTATAACTAATTGCTGTTTATCATCGCGCATAGCTGCGGTTAAACTATGATTTTGTGCTCGGTACAATGTATCTAATACTACATCGCCGTTACCGTCTTCATAACTATCTGCGTCACTAAACGCCCCCTGGTAATTAAGGCTAAACGTGTCACTTGCTAAACGTGCACCTACGCCAAGCTTACGTCCGTTATCAACACTACTGTACTTTGCTGACACATAGCCTGAGTGCCAATCTAATTCATTGCTATCGCTATACTGTGGTGAAATAGAATTAACGCTTATTACGCCAGCAATATTATCGCCGCCCGCGCTCACTGGCGACACGCCTGCAGCCACATTGTAAGACGAAATTTGATTAGCCGAGATATACGAAAGTGGCGGGTTCATATGATTAGCGCATGCAGCGGTAACATCTGCGCCATCAATTAACACTTTAACTCTGTCGCCCATTAAACCATTTAAAATAGGGAGGTTAGATACGCCGCCCGCAGCTGAAAAGTCGACACCTAAATCACTTAATAACGATTCTGACGAACCAAGTGCTAAGTGCTTATTTTGGGCATGTCCGTGTACTTCAATTACTTCTAAAGACGTATCGTCGGCAAATGCAAAAGGAGATAGCACACCGCTAATAAAAAGTGCGACAGGGGAAAGTAAGTAAGTTTTTTGAGTTTTGCTTTTATAAACCATTGTTAATTTATGCCACTGTAATAATTGGCGTAATTATAGTGTGAACTGCAAAAGCAAAAGCGCGACATATTGTCGCACTTTATCAATTTTGAATGTTGTTAGGCGTGTTTAATCTAAAAGGTCATATAATAAATTAAGTATTTAACTCAGCGACTGTTTGAGAAACAATATCAGCCCCTCGCTCAATCTCTTTAATAACCTCAGATACATTCGCAATAAGCTCTCGCCCTTGCTCTGAAGAGTCTGAAACCGACGTAATTTGCCTTGATATATCATTAGTGAGCTCTTGGTTATTTTTAACAACGGTCGCTATTTCATTAGTTGAACTACTCGTACTGGCTGCAAGTTGCCTTACTTCGTCAGCTACTACAGCAAAACCTCGACCGTATTCACCAGCACGTGCAGCTTCAATAGCAGCATTGAGTGCAAGTAAATTAGTTTGATCAGCAATGCTGCTGATTGTAGAAACAATGGAGCCTATTACAGCTGATTGTTCATTAAGATTTTTAATTAAATCAACTGACTTAAGAACTTGGCTTACAATGGCATCTGAGTTTGCAACAGAGCTTTGTAGTATCTCAGAACCTTTTTTAGCGGTTTGCGCTGTAGCTACCGCCGATTCATACGCGATTGCAGCGGCTTCAGTTACTGCATTATTATTGTGTATACGATCAGTAATATTTGATGCAAACTTAATTATTTTAATTACATTACCTTTGCTATCTAATATTGGGTTATAAGTAGCTTCTAGCCAAATTTCTGAACCGTCGGCAGCAATACGTTTAAATTTTCCTGACTTAAACTGCCCCTGCGCTAATTCATTCCAAAAGTGTGGGTTTTTCTCATAAAACACTTCAGTACAAAACATTTTATGATGTTTACCTACAATATCTTTTAAGCTGTAGCCTACTGTTGCTAAAAAGTTTTGATTTGCGCTTAAAATATTACCTTGTGGGGTAAACTCTATTGTAGCCAATGCTTTATCGAGTGCACTAGCTATCGCTTCTTGTGCCTTTCGTTGTATATAACTAGTCGTAATATCAGAGGCTATTTTAATCACTTTAGTGACTACGCCATGCTCTTCTACAGGAAAGTAAGTTGCCTCAAGCCAAAGCTTATCGCCATTAGCTTTGTATCTTAAAAACGATCCTGATTTTGAATCTCCGGTTTTTAATGCTTGCCAAAATTGGCTATATTCATCTGACTTTGCATATTCAGGTTCGCAAAACATGCGATGATGTTTGCCAATTATTTGCTCTTTGCTGTAGCCTACAGTAGCTAGAAATAACTGATTTGCGTCTAATATTATTCCTTCAGGTGTAAACTCTATATAAGCCACATGCTTGTTAATTGCCGACAAGATAGACTGTTTTTGAATTAATTGAAGCTCCATTTCTTCAATTTTTGCGTTTCTTTTAGAAATACCAAACATATAAAAACCTTAAGGAGTAAATTAGTAAAAACATTAGCAGAATAACGTTAAACAAATATGTAACTATACTGTAAATATAAGCTCTAAATAACCTTTCGGCGAATATTTAACACCTTATAGATGCATGCTTTATAAATAGTTTTTTTATTTTATAAATTTTAAGTAGCATTTACTTCTAATTAACATTTATAAAACCTAACAAAAACACTAATTTATGCATGACTCTGTACTTTTTTTAACTTAAAATAGCACTCTCACAGACTACCCTCTCACACCAAAGTTTAAGCATACATATAATATTTTCTATTCAGAATTTATTGTGCTGTTTCACTTTTAAAATTAAATCTTAAGGGATCACCTATGACATCAGATGTAACGTCGGCATCTAGTCAACTTAACAGAACCGCTATTTTACTCGTATTAGCACTTGGCACATTTATTTTAGGATTATCTGAGTTTTCGATGATGCCTATGCTGCCACTAATTAGCGAAACATTTGGCTCAACGCCCTCACAAAGTGGTTACGCAATTAGTGCTTACGCCATTGGTGTTGTAGTGGGTGCGCCTATTTTAATGCTTACCACTGCTAATATGAGAAAGCGCAAAGCATTGCTCATTTTTATAAGCTTAATGTTTATCTCAAACGGGTTAAGCGCGATGGCAACGTCGCTTGAGCAGCTTGTAATATTTAGATTTTTAAGTGGCTTACCTCATGGTGCATATTTTGGTGCTGCTATTTTATTAGCATCAGATATTGCCCCAAAAGGTAAGCGTGCAAGCTTTATGTCTAAGGTGTTTATGGGTTTAACTGTGGCTACTATTGTTGGCGTGCCTATAGTTACACTTGTAGGTCAAAATTTAAGTTGGCGTTATTGTTTAGCTGGCGCTGCAGTACTGGCCTTTATTGCTTTTGTTTTTGTTTATAAAGTAGTGCCTAGTATCGATAACGCTAAGCCTTCTAACTTACTAAACGAGTTTGGCGTACTTAAAAATAAACTGGTTTGGTCCATTTTGGGTATTGTAATTATTGGCTTTGGCGGAGTGTTTTGTATTTATACTTACATTGCCGACACCATATTAGTGGTAACAAAAACAGCTCCGTATACTATTTCTATCGCAATGGTAATGTTTGGTATCGGTTGTACACTCGGTAACTATGTACTGGGTAAAGCTGCCGATAAATCAGCAATTAAAACGACTGGCCTTGCGCTTGTATGTACTATTGTATTTGCCTTTGCATATGTAACGGCAAGCCATAATATTTGGGCTCTTTACGCGGTGATCTTCTTTATTGGTTGCAGTGTGGGCTTGGCTACGCTGATTCAAACGCTTTTAATGGACGTTGCGCCCGAAGGCCACGCTATGATTGGTGCCTTAGTACAGTGCGCATTTAATACTGCCAATGCTATAGGTCCTTGGGTTGGCGGAATAGCAATAGCGCAAGGTGCTGCACCTAATCAAACAGGTTACGTAGCAGCTGCATTGTTTTTAGGTGGTTTGGGTATGTGGCTATTAAGTTACTTACAACTAAACAAACAGCAACCAACAGCGCAAGCTACTAATTAACTGAGTTCGAGTTAATTTAAAATACAAAAAGAGCCGCTAATTAGCGGCTCTTTTATTTTTAATTTACCTAGTAAATTAAGCGTTTAACGATGCCATATCAATAACAAAGCGGTATCGTACGTCAGATTTTTCCATACGCTCGTATGCCGTGTTAATTTCGTCAATGTTGATCATTTCGCACTCAGGTAGCACGTTATTTTCACCACAAAAGTCGAGCATTTGTTGCGTCTGTGCAATACCACCAATAAGTGAGCCTGCAATACGACGGCGACCCATTAATAATGGCACCGTGCTTAGCTCATCTACAGGACCAACTTGGCCAACAATAACTAATGTACCATCTACATCAAGTAGCGGTGTGTAAATAGATAAATCATGTTTTACAGGGACTGTATCTATAATGACGTCAAAGGCAGATTGCGAGTCTTTCATTTCGTCATCATTAGATGACACTAAATAGTGCTGAGCGCCTAATTTAACCGCATCATCTTTTTTAGACTCACTACGGCCAATTACCGTAACGCTTGCACCCATTGCAACTGCATTTTTAACGGCCATGTGACCAAGACCACCTAGACCAACAACACCAACACGGCTACCTTTTTTTACGCCCCACTTATGAAGTGGCGAATACGTAGTAATACCTGCACAAAGTAGCGGTGCAACGCGTGAAAGGTCTAAATTTTCTGGTACAGAAAGTACAAATTCTTCGCGTACAACAACATGCTTAGAATATCCACCTTGGGTCATTTCACCACTAACGCGGTCTTTTCCTGCGTACGTACCAACCATGCCTTCGCGGCAAAATTGCTCTTCGTCGTTATCACATTGATCGCAACTTTGGCACGAATCAACCATACAACCCACAGCAACTGTGTCGCCTTGCTTATATTTTTTAACGTCGCTACCTACCGACATAACTTTACCAACAATTTCGTGCCCAGGTACTAGCGGGTAGTCACTGCCACCCCAATCATTTCGTACGGCGTGTAAATCTGAATGGCACACACCACAGTATAAAATTTCAATTTCTACATCGTTATTTCGCAAATCGCGGCGCTCAAAAGAAAACTCTGTCAATTCAGAACCTTGGCTTTTTGCTGCATATCCTACTGTTTTCATAATAACTCCATAGTGGTTAAAAATTTAAATCATCAACAGCATAGTCCATAGCCCGTGAATAGAACCTGACAATATAAAATAGGCACAAAAAAGCCCAAACAGTGTTTGGGCTCAATCGTTAGTACTAGGGCGCTAAATTTAATTATTTTGCAAGTAAGCTGTTTAGTTCATTAATAATTGAATGAATGCGCTCTGCATTTTTTCCTAAATCACTACGCCCTACTCGCGATTTACTACGAATATCAACAAAACGCTGGCTGCCTTCATCTTTAATACGAATTACCACATCGTCTTTAAAACCAAACCATGTGGTTGTATCAGTAGCTTCTACAATACCTGTAGCCGTATTTGCACTTACCACTGCAAAGCCAAGATTTTTAACTGCTTGTTCGCTTGCTGCCATCAAATCGGCTTTAGATTGTGCAAAGCTTAACGTTGCCAGTTCAGGGTATGCTTTGCGTTGCTGTACTGCCGTTTCTTCACCTGCGTACTCTACTGGATTTGGTGCTTCAACACGCAGTGGCGCAATTGCTACAAATTTTGGTGGGTTAACTAAATCTGTTGAAATATCATGAATTGCCGGTACGCTTTTAGCTTTGTTCATCATGTTAAGTGGCATAGCAATAGCCACAACCGAAAACACAAGCGCAATAACACCACTGCTTAGCGTTAACGTTTTACGCATAAATAACGCTTGTACTATAAGTAGCACCAATGCAGCGCCACCAGCGTAAACACCAAATTTAAAACCAGCAAACGCAGTTCCTAGCTCTACAATACCAAATTTATACAAAGGCCCCGGTAGTATGACGAGTAAAAAGGCGATTAGACTAACTAAGCTCACTAAAACTTTCATTTTATGATTCCTATATTGTGTGATTTTTTATTATTAAAACAATTAAGCACTATTAAACAGTAGCTTATACTACTAACAAGCGCTTTTAGATTACTATTAGCGACTAATTACACAAAAAAGTCCAATGTTGTGTGATCAAAGTTACTCAAGTTTGGAAAAATATCAACAAGCTCAGAGCTTGGCACACCAAACCACTGAGCCAATGTGGCAAAGTACTGCTCATTAGCAACACTTGGAATTAAACGCCCGCCACCGGTATCTTGTGCGCCATCCAAATGTTGAGTTAATAGCTCGCCATATATATTGCCGCCTTTTACTGCGCCGCCCATTACTATTTGGTTCCCTGCCCAACCATGGTCAGTGCCATCGCCATTTGATGTCAACGTGCGACCAAAATCAGACATAGTAAACGTAGTCACTTTATCAGCCATATCAAGCTCTTTCATCGCACTATCAAATTCACTTAACCCTTGAGCTAACGTATTTAATAAAGCAGGGTGCGTTGTTAATTGGTTGTCGTGGGTATCATACCCCCCCATAGAAACAAAAAACACTTGGCGTTGAGTACTCAACTTTGCCTGTACGCTAATTGTTTTAGCGACTGCGGCAAATTGCTCACTAAGGCTATTATCGCTAAATGGGGTAATAAGTGCAGGCGCGCTTTCTAACGCGCTGTTCATTGCTTGAGTGTTATTTATCGCACTTGTTAAGCCATTGGCATAAGCTGTACTTAACGGATGCCCTGTATTACCTAGTAAGCGATTCATAATAGCGGTTACGTGCTCGCTTCGAGGTTGATACCCTCCAAACGCGTTGATATTACTAATGCCGCTTTTGTTAAGCGCAAATGCACTCGTTGTACTTCCCGTTTGCCATAGATTAGTACCGTCGAGTGATACATTAGCTGCAAACTCATCTTGTAACTCTAAACGTTCTAAAAGTCGTGCGCCCCAACCACTGTTAAGTGATTGTTTTTCTCTACCATACATCCACGCAGCCTGCTGATCGTTATGCGAAAACAAATGCTTAGGCAAACCTATTGTTTTATTTTTATAGTCATTCAATGTTGTGGGAGCGAGTAAAGTACCTACCCCGCCTATAAATGCTAAATTTTGAGATTCAAACACATTTTGTATCGGTTCAAGTGAAGGGTGAATACCGACTCCACCTGCAAACTGGCTTTTAATGCTTAGCTCAAGTGGGCTCTCTACCGCTAGGTTTTGCCTGCTTTGCTTGTACAAACTACGTTGCTCGCCTTCAAGCGGAACGAGCATATTTAGCGAATCATTCCCTCCGTATAAATAAACACACACTAATGCTTTGTAATCACCTAGCTCAACAGCATTAGTCGCTCCAGTTAACGCTTGTAATTGCAGGCTTGTTAACGCGGCGGCCGATACGCTGCCTTTTACACATAACGACAAAAACTCTCTTCTATTAATGCTCATTATGCGCTCCTAATACTGCACGTTAAATTCAGGTGAAATAGCAATCATATATAATAAATACGAAACCCGTTCACGGTATTGCTCTTCATTAAAATAGGCATCTAAATCAAATAATGCTTGGCGAGTGTCACTGCTCATTGCGCCTGCAAAATATAGCGTGTTGTACTGAGTTAATAGCGCGCTAACACCGTTTTTCTCTAAAACATTCATGTCGTCTTGAACATAAACATAAATACCATTTGAATTTAAATCACTGTGCGCTTCTGCGGTACTCCACACTAAACTTGCGTAAAGCGCGTTCATGGTGCCAATCAGTGTCGCATCGTTTGCTATTTGTAACTCTGGCGCAACAATACCTTCATTTCGCAAAGCTGCGGTTTGATAATCAGGCCTAAAAAAGTTAAATACCGAAGCCGACTGCATGGGTCCTTGCCCGTAGCTATTTATTAAATTCCATGTTTTATAGTAACCAGCCAAAGATTTAGCATCGAGATTTCGCCAAAACTGTACGGTTTTTAAAATAGGCTCTTTAATTTTACCTTGATAGTTAAGCACTGAGCCAAAATGCCGTGCTTCATCATCTAAATATATAGCCTTTACTACAGCCGCTAAATCGCCGCGTACACCGGCGCCATTATCAATAAATATATTAGCTACTCGTTCAACGTATTGGGGGGTTGGATTTGACGTAATTAATCGCTGAATAAGCTGCTTAGTAATAAATGGTGCAACATTTTGATGGTTAAATAAATTATCGAGCGCTATTTGCAATGACTCTTCTGCTGTATAACCTTGTGGTATAACCTCGCCATTTAGTAAGGTTTTTTGTTTACTAGAATGGTACTCGTCAAATGCTTCCATTGGTTTAATATAGTCACGACTTTTACGCTTAAATGTTTCACTATCGGCAAACGTCCAACCAGTAAATACGCGTGCAAAACCCTCTATTTCGACCTGTCCGTAAGTAGCAATAGTATTACCTTGTGCATCAAGCTTGGCGCTGCCATCTAGGTTTAGCTCTTCAAGGCCAATAGTAAATAACTGCATTACCTCACGTGCGTAATTTTCATCTGGGCGAATATTAAGTGCATCGTCTGCTTTTTCGTTACTCAAATGGCTTAAGTAAGTTCCCATAATAGGCGAAAGCGTGACCTCTTCGAGTAAGTCACGATAATTACCAAAGGCATGCTTTAGTAGCAAATCGTAATAAGTGATCATGCCCTCAGGTTGGCCTCTTAAGGCACTGTTTTCATCCGACACTACTAATATTTCACTTAACGCAAATGCAACACGTTGACGAAGTTGATCGTCACTTTGCATTACTGCCTTCCACCATGCGTCTATGCGGCTTATGTATTTAAAGTCATCATCGTCATTTAACTTTACTAAATAATCACGGTGATAATTAATAGGTAGCGCTATTTGTTTATCAAGCCATTGCTGCTCGCTTAAACCTTGTGCGTTTTGTATTTCACTAAGCTTAGGTCCCATTGTTGCTTGGTGTAGTAACCGTGCGGCGCTAATGTCATCCATATTATTACGTGCAGTAAAGCTTAGCGTTTTTACACTGCTTGCCCCTTCGTTATCGGTTGCTGTTACCGAAAAAGCATAATCAACAGGCTTATAACTTTGCGCATTTAGCAGTGTTACTGAAGTAGTTGTTGCCTCTAAAGGCCCACTAATTAGTTCAGGCCCTTGCGTTTGTTGCCACACAACAGATGTAATAGTGCCGTCTTTATCACTGGCTGTTGCTGTTAGCTCAATTGTTTGGCCTTTACTTAATTCACTAGGAATATCAGCGACTGACAAAATGGGGATTTTATTTCCGTTAACGGTTGGCGTATCATCGGAGCCTGAACCACCGCAAGCGCTTAGTATAAAAACCGAGCTTGCGATAAGGGCAAATTTATAATGCATGTAAAGTCGTCATCATTTGTTAATTAAAGTACGTTAGTGTGTACCGAGTTTAATGCATTTATTGAAACACAAAATTTACAATTTAACTCTTTATTTTTTGTAACCGAATCATGAACGCCCCATTAATAATGCGCTAGCAGCTGGGGTAAACAGCCAGAGCTTTATTATTTATGAAAACAGAAATTCGCTATTGTTTTGAATCATCACAAGTTGCTAACCGATTTTTACACGAGCTCAAAGACTGGCCGGTTAACGATGTAAAAACACGACTTTTTAATGGCGGCGATAGTGTAAAAGTGACATACGAATACGACGAAAGTGGTTTTGATTACACTTGCGCCGAACTTGATGACCTTGCACAGAGCCATGGCGGGAAAGAGGTTTAGCAGGCAGTAACATAAAAGTAGCGCCTATTCTTATAATAAAAGCCAAGATCATGCCGATACTCTGCATTTAGCTGTATAGGGTGCTTTACAAAAATTAACTACCATAAAAAATAGCTATGTATAAATAGCCTTACTGTATAAAAAGCGCCATTGATACAGTGCTTCAATGGCGTAAAATTATATTTTTAGATAGAAAAAAAGCTGAAACTATTTCGCTACCGAAACTTCCACTTTCGATGAAGATGAACTCGCAAGATCCAGTACTTCATAATAATTTAAGCCATCAATTTTTTTACCAATAATAAAATAATTCATTTCATTCATCATGGTTGGGTCGCCTAAAACATCTTCTGCGCTTTGCACATCAGAAAATTGAATTGCAATTAAGGCGCCTATAAAGCGCATTAAATCTTGAGATTTTAATGTCTTTAAAACTTTGTTAACTCCCGCCTGAGTTGACTCAGGTGTAGAACCATCAAATCTAAAATCACTTTTTGTACTAGCGCATGCACTAAGCATTAATATTGATAGTGCGATGAGTAAATGTTTCATATATATCCTTATTTGTTATTCGTGATACTTGCGGATCATCGCCACTTTACCGTTTTCAACTTCTATTACTTCCATCATTGTGGAGGTGTATTCTATTGGCTGCTTACTTTGCGGATGAATACCTTTTACATAGTTTTTATAACGAATAGCAAAGCCTGTATTGTTAAACACAAATGTATTAAGCAGTGTGCTCTCAAACAACGTGTGCGCACCTAAGTAAAAACTCATACCTTTGCGCATCTGCTCTTTGCCATCAGGAGTACGTGAGTCATCCGGTTGATACGGAATATGCTGATTGCCAATATCATCGGTTAACAATGCAAGATAAGCCTCAAGCTCTTTAGCACCTGCGTTAGGTGCTTGTGTGGCGGTCATTGTTTTATAGTATTGCTGCGCAAATGCATTTAAGTCGAGTGGCTTTTCAGCATAAGCCGAAAAAGCAGTTACTAGAGCCAAACCTAACGTTAAAAGTAACCTCATTGACTATTCCCTGTAGTTAAAAATATTTTATAGGTACATTACCTTAGTAAGTTCAATAATCAAACAAAATCAGTTTTAAGTAAATTAACACCTACATTTTGCTCTTTACTCTATTTGTTGCAACGCTGTTGGCTGGGTCGTCTGGCCAAAAATGTTTAGGGTAGCGGCCTTTCATTTCCTTTTGCACATCGCGGTAACTGCTAGCCCAAAAGTGGGCTAAATCTTGAGTAAGTTGCAATGAACGTTTACCTGGCGATAGCAGCTCCATAAGCAATGGCAATTTACCGTTGGCAAGCATAGGCGTACTGGTCAAGCCGTAAACTTCTTGCATACGCACGCTTAGCTTTGCGGGGCCATCAAGTTGGTATTCTATTTTTATATTTGAGCCACTGGGCACCGTTAAGCGCAAAGGTAACAAAGCTTTTAACGTGGTTTGTTGTTGCCAATCAAAGTAGTTTTGTAATGCTTCAAAGTAGTTAAACTTTTTAAGCTGCGTGAGCGTTTTAATATCTTCTAAAAACACGCCTAGCCACTGCGCTGCATTTTGAATAAGTTGTTGCTCGTTTATTTGCGGGAATTTATCGGGCATTAAATTACTTGCTAGGCTCATACGTATCAGCAATTGTTGCGCATCAGGTTGCTCGTTAAATAATGCAAAACCGTGTTTAGCAAATAAGTTAAGCCACGCTTTAGCACGCTCGCTCTTATCTAGTTTTTGTTTACTAGGCTGGCTGCTGAGCGTTATAGCCCCGAGCTTTACTTCATCTTGGTGAATAAAGCGCGCTGATTTTTCATCAAACTCACAACGAGTAAGTTCACTAAATAAATGCGGTAAAAATTCTTGTAACTCAAATGGGTTAAGCGCGGTGGCTGCAAATATACGCCCACCTTTGTGCCCGCCCATGGTTGCTATAGCTAAGTAATCGTCGTTGTGCCAGTAATCGGCATTTAACTCAGCACCAGCACCATTGGCAAGTAAATAACCATTACCACGTTTTTTAGCGATGCGATCGGGGTATGCCAATGCCACCAGCAAACTTATATAATGCGTATTTAATTCGCTGTTTTCGTCTTTTACTTTTAAGCGGCTTTGCCAATATTTTAACTGTTGTTTAAATACCGGATGCGGACGTTGCTGCTGGCTATGCAGCGCTAAGCTCAACTCGTTTGCACTATTTACTCGGCTCTCAAGTAATGCCACTAAATAAATAGCGAGCCTAAAAATACCAGGGAGTTGGTCATCAAGTATTTGTGCTTTTAATAGCATATGCGCCAAACGAATATCAGCACCAAAACCTAACATTTTACTGCCAAGCGGTGTGAGCTTACCTTTGCTATCAATAGCTTCTAGCATGTTAAGCAGGTTACTTGCTTGCTCACATTGTTGCTCAGTGGGCTTATCGAGCAAGGTTAGCTCATCAATACTGGCTCCCCACTGCTTTGCCTCAAGCATAAGCTGGCTTATGTCTGATGTGAGTATTTCGGGATTGTCGTGGCTATTACGTCGCTCAAAGGTTTGCTTTGAGCCAATTCGATAAACAATACCCGGCTCTATTCGCCCTGCACGCCCAGCGCGCTGCACAGCAGACGAGCGCGATATACTTTGTGTTGTGAGCTCAGTAACCCCTGTTTTTAAATTAAAGGTGGCTGCACGGCGCTTGCCGCTGTCAATTACAATGCGTATGCCCTTAATAGTTAAACTAGTTTCGGCTACATTGGTGGTAAGCACTACTTTGCGCATGCCGTTAGGTGCAGGGGCAATAGCAGTTTGCTGATTAGCTTTATCTTGCTCGCCAAATAGCGTTGCAACTTGGCAGTTACTGGGTAAATCGCTCAGTGCTTGTTGCACGCGTAATATCTCAAACTGCCCAGGTAAAAATACCAATGCGCTACCTGTTTGCTCATTAAGTGCTTGTTTTACTATGTTAGGAATTGCATCAAGCCAGCGACTTTCATCTTTTATGGGTATGTATACTTCATCTATTGGATAGCTGCGACCGCTTGATTGAATTACAGGGCAGTCAAAAAAAGCTGTATAGCGCTCAGTATCAAGAGTTGCCGACATAAGCATGATGGTTAAATCTTCACGTAGCGCACTTTGGGTCTCGAGCGCAAAGGCAAGTGAGGTATCGGCTGCAATTGAACGCTCATGAAACTCATCAAATATCAGTAAATCAATATCGCTTAATTCGGGATCGTTTTGCAGCATGCGCGTTAGCATGCCTTCGGTGACTATTTCGAGGCGCGTATTAGCGCTTACTTTACTCTCACCTCTAATCCGCAAACCCACACTTTGCCCAACACTCTCGTTTTGGCACTTTGCTAAGTAACTTGCAATATTACGTGCAGCTAAACGGCGAGGCTCTAGCATTACAATACGTTTAAAATGCCCGTCACGCATTAGTTGTAGCGGCAACCACGTAGATTTACCCGCACCAGGCGGTGCTTGTAATAACGTAATAGGATTACTTTGTAATGTAGTAACGAGTTGTTGATATATGTCTTGAACCGGCAGCACAGCTATTTACCCAAAATTGCTTTGTGTGCATTGTAACAAAAACCAAAAATAAACGCGCCGCTAAAGCTATGTGGTTATAAAGGATTTAATTAAGGGTTACATAATCAGAAATAATTACAGACCGCTCTGTACATTTTTTAAGGATGTGCTCAAAACATTAATCATTACTGCCCCAATAAAAACATAACACACTGATTATTAATATAAAATAAAGATTTAACTTGTTGGTACACGCTTTGCTCCTTTTATACTGAACGTTAATTAAATCTAAGTAAGGAGAAACTTATGAACAGCGATCGTATGAAAGGTAATTGGAACGAACTTAAAGGTAAGGCTCAACAGAAATGGGGCGATCTTACTGACGACGATTTAGACAAAATTGAAGGTAGCCGTACAGAGCTAGTGGGTAAAATCCAGCAGCAGTATGGTAAATCTAAAGAAGAAGCAGAGCGTGAAGTTGATGAATTTGAAAAAACTCACTAATCGCTAACTTCTAAAAAAACCGCCATTTTGGCGGTTTTTTTGTTTAAGCTGTAGGTTATTTAGTTACGCTTTTAGCTGGTCACCTATTGGTAACTGCCTAATACGCTTTCCGCACGCGGCAAAAATAGCATTACATAATGCTGGCGCATAAACTGGTGTAGATGGCTCGCCTACCCCTGCTGGAGGTGCGTCACTTTGTACAATTTCAACGTCAACTTCAAGTGGTGAGTCGCTCATACGCGGTACGCGATAATCATGAAAGTTACTTTGCTGCACGCGGCCTTTATCAAAGGTAATACCATCGCTGATTGCAGTTGTAATCCCGTAAATAGAACCACCTTGAGTTTGGTTTTTAACGGTGTCAGTGTTTACAACCGTACCCGCATCAATGGCAACCCACGATTTAATTACTTTTAAATCGCCAGCATCCGACACTTCTACTTCAACTACCGTAGCTACGTAAGTTAAAAAGCTTCTGTGTGCTGCTATGCCTAAACCTCGCCCTTTAGGAAGTTCTCGACCCCATTTACTCATGTCAGCTACTTTTTCAATAACATGGCGCAGTCTGCCAATATCTAACGGATAAACCGCTTTATCGCCACCGTAATTATCGTATGTAGCATTTTGCTCTGTTACATCAACAATACGACTCGGACCTATGGTGTCTAGTAAATAGTCTTTTTGGTCGCGACCGGCTTTGTGCGCTGCTTCGCCAATAAATGACTGAATAGCAAAGGCATGAAAAATATTTGATACAGAGCGCATCCAACCAATTCGTGCTTTGGCTTGCGCATCACCGTTTTCTAACTTCATGTTAGGTGTGTTAATTGGGTTATCGGTAAACCCTAAGCGCAGTTCAAAGCTTCCTGGCGTAGTCGCCCCTTCTGAAAAGGTAGACGTAATTGGTGAAAACGCAGTGCGGTGTAAATAAGATTCTATTGCGCCATTTTTATCTAACGATGCTTCAATGTGCTGAGCCGAAACTGCATGGTAAAAACCATGTTGTATGTCGTCTTCACGCGTCCATTGCACACGAATAGGCTTGCCTACTTTCATTGAAAGGTAAGCTGCTTCTGCTGAAAAGTCAGGTTTTGACTTACGCCCAAAGCCGCCGCCGAGCATAGTAACGTGAACATTAATTTTGCTCTCATCCATGCCAAGCATTGCCGCCACTGTTTTCATATCGGCTTGTGGATTTTGCGTAGCAGCCCATATATCAACACTATCTTTGTTGTACATAGCTGTTGCACACGGCGGCTCCATTGGTGCTTGAGCAAGATGCGGCGCGTAATAATCAGCTACGAGTTTATTGCTCGATTTAGCCAACACGCCCATGGCATCGCCTTTATCACGTATGTTTGCCTGTGGAGTTTGTACTGTTTTTAGTAATGACTTTTTAAATTCTTCTGAATTGTAATCGCCATTTTTGCCATCATCCCATACGACTTTTAATGCTTTACGCCCTTGCCATGCAGCCCATGTGTTTTTAGCTATAATCGCAATACCGCCTTTTGGCTGAAACTGCGGTGCGCCTTTTGGTGCAGGAATTTCAATAACATCTACAACGCCGTTTATCGCTTTTGTAGCACTGGCATCAAATGACTTAACAACACCGCCTACTACCGGCGGGCGTTCAATTATAGCCACTAGCGCTTGTGGTTCGCGTACATCGGCTGCAAATATTGCTTTACCTGTTACTAAATCGGCTAAATCTATGTGCGCCATGCCAGTATTAATGTAGCGCCATTCTTTGCGTGTTTTAAGTGTTAGTTTGTCAGCTTCTGGTGGCGTTATTGTAAGCGCTAAGTCGATTAAATCTTTATAAGTAAGCGATTTACCTGAGCTGTGTGTAACAACGTGTTGATTGGCTGTACAGGTCTGCGGGTCAACTTTCCAATACTTAGCGGCAGCGTGCTGCATCATGTAACGCACACTTGCGCCCATTTCACGCAGGCGCTTCATGTTGTAGCGAATACTGCGCGAGCCATCGGTATTTTGATCGCCGTATTTAGGGTCGCCCTTACCCTGAATAACAATAACCTTATCCCACGCGGCTTCCATTTCATCGGCAACTATTTGTGCAATCGCGGTGCGAATTTGCTGACCCATTTCAGAGCGATGGCAGGTTATTTCAACCATGCCGTCTGGGCGCAGTGCAATAAATAAGTTTGCGCGTTTTGCTTGCTCAGATGGCTGCTCTAATACACCCGCAAATGCTCTTGGCGCACTGCCTACAAAATAAGTACCAAGTACCAATGCACCTATTGCGCTAGTTTTTAAAAACTTACGGCGGTTTAAATCAAAGTATTTGTTATCTTGGTTCATACTTCTTCCCCTTGTTCATTTGGGTCAAAATATTGAACACTCGCCATTGTTTTGGCGGCTGATTTAATTGCTTTATGAATACGCGGGTATGTACCACAACGGCAAATATTTCCCGACATATTACTTACTATTTCATCGTCAGTTGGGGTTGGGTTTGTAGCTAATAAGCTTGCAGCTTGCATCATTTGGCCGCACTGGCAAAAACCACACTGCGGTACTTTATGCTCAACCCATGCTTGTTGCACTGGATGGTCGCCCTGCTCGCTTAGCCCTTCAATTGTCGTAATTGAACGCCCTGCTGCTGCCGCTACAGGCAATACACACGAGCGCTGAGCTACCCCATCAATATGCACGGTACACGCACCGCACTGTGCCATACCACAGCCAAATTTAGGCCCAGTTAAATTCAATTCATCTCGGAGGTACCATAATACTGGCGTTGACGGATCGCCAGAAAACTCATGTTTATTACCATTAATGGTAAGCGTGATCATACTAAACTCCTTGGCAAAGCGCTTTACAGGAGGGTTCCTTGTTGCGCGAGAACTATTTTTAATTACTTACTATTTTATACTTACTACTTTTAGCCTACCACTTAGATCTGTTTTATAAAAATACTAATTATTAGAACGTTTAAACCACATTGAAAATATTAACGTCTGATTATTAGTATTATGACTAGGCCCTGCTGACCTTTTAGATTGAAACTCACTCAATCTAGGGGAGATTTAATCGCGGCGGGAGGTTTGTAAACAACAAAGCGTAAATTGCCCCTATGCAGAACCCTTGGGCATTGCATGTTAAACCTCGAAAGATAAACAGCCCTAAATAAAAGTTTAAAAAGACTATTAATAAATAAAAAACCGCCATTTGGCGGTTTTAGATAGTGTAAATAAGCTTTTAACTATTAATTAAAACGGCGTCTACCAAATAAAACCACTGATAGCAGCGTAAGTAAGTAATAAATACTGCCACCTGAGCTAGAGCCTGAATCAGATGAAGGAGTCGCTACCGTAGCCGCTTGCTTACCTTCAACGTTTATAGTCACAGTTTGAACTGCAGAACTATCAAATTTATCTTTAGCTACATAGCTAAACGTTACTACATGATCGGATTCGCTCGTAGGAGTTAGTTTAAACAATCCAGTATCAGGCTCAAATGTTAAAGTTCCTGAGTTTGGCTCGGTTACCACTTCAAATTCAAGTGTATCGTTGTCGCTATCTAATGCTGAAAAGCGACCATTCACTTCACTCTTATAAGAGGTGTTATATGTTACATTTTGAGCTTGTGGGGCTGTATTTTTCAGTTCAATAACAACATTATGAAGCTCTGATTCAACTAAAGAATCTTTCACTGTAAAGCTAACTGATACTGGCTCAACCGAGTCACCACTTGGTGAAAAGGTCACGCTACCTAAAGCAGAGTCCATTAACTGAATTTGCCCATGAGCAGGCGAATTTTTAATTTGAAATACTAATGGCTCTGCGTCTTCATCCATACCTTCTAGATTAAAGTTAAGCGGTGTATTCCAATGAGTTTGCAGTGTCATATTATTTGCTGTTGGTGCTGTATTTTTTAGCTCTAACGTTAAGCTTGATAACGCTGAACGTGAACGCTCTTTTACTGTGTAGTAACTAAGCTCGTCAATGCCTACAGCGCCCGATGGTATATAAGTTAATAGACCCGCCTGTCTGTCGGTAAACTCGACCCTACCCAGAGTTGGTCTCTTATTTAAAACTACATAATCAATATCATCTGATACAGGTAAATCTATTTGTATGCTTTTTAAAACATGATCAGAGTAGCTTACAGCTTCAGGCTTAGCTAAAGGCTCAGCAACTTGATTAGAAAACACCTCCAATGACTGACCTGCCAACAAGGTATAATCAACATTATTATACGTAGAAGTTGCTAACCAACTGTCATTATTCTTACGCCTAGCAGTGTATGAAACCACATTGCTATCTAGGTTATATTCACCAAACTGATCAGAACACGAATACTGCACAAACCCAGCTCTTACAGACACAATGTTATTTAAAGTGTTTTGGCACACTTCACTAATTAATGTTGTCTGCCCATTTAAAGCCACTTTATAAAGTGAGCCATTATAGGTAGAGGCAACTAAAGTTTCTTCTCCATTAATAACAGTGTTAACCAAACCGTTAAAGCTTTGCTCTAAAGCAACTTTAGAAATAGTGTTTTCAGAGTAGTCATAACTAATGAGGTAATCACTAACGAGACTAACCACATCTATATTTTCGTTATTAAGAAAGCTTCCAGTTACTATTGAACTCATGCCGCCCCAATAAAATCCTAAGCGAGGCGATGTTTTTAATAACTCTCCAGTTTGCCCATTTAATACTTTAAAAAAGGTACCTTCACTTCCGGTATGCTCAGCGCCATTACCTACTATTATTTCTAACTTGCCATCATTATTAATATCTAACGTTGTTAAGGTACTAATGTAGTCTCCGCCGCCAAGATATGTTTGAAATAGCTCTTCACCCGTTTCAGGTGAAAACACTTGTACATTCGCATTGTATATAGCAGAGCTGCCAGTAATAATATAATTCTTACCATCATCAAACAGCTGAGCAGTAGTAACTAAATTGTTATTATCCCAATCGTTATTAACGCTTATATTTGTAAGTATTTTTTCATTAGTTTGTGTATCTACTATGTGCAAAGCGTTACTGTCACGCTCGGAATAAAGTATATCTAAGCTTCCGTTATTATTAATATCAGCAAGTGCTAACGCTTTATTTGAGTAGTACTTAATGCCTTTAGCCCACTGTTGGGCTTTATCATCCGTGTTGTGAATATAAAAACCATCTTCACCTGACGAAGAATAACCTGAGCCCCAAGCAATATTTTGTTTGCCATCGCCGTTAAGGTCATCTACAACAATGCCCGACACACCATGCTCTGGATTATTAATACTCCAAAACTCAACGCCTGTTGTGAGTGAAAGCGCATACAAGCTCCCCCACTGACCATCGCCGTAAACTAAATCATCGATACCATCATTATCGATGTCTGCAACTATTACTTTATCAATGTCTAAGTCGCTTTGGGCTGTCCATAAAATGCTTTCAGTGCTCGGGCTTAGCATTTCTATGCTGTACCAACTTTGCCCATTAATCACTTCATCTAAGCCGTCGTTATTAATATCAACAGTAATTAAATGCTCGCCATTAATACTTACACTAAGTTGTTTGTGCAGTACAAATTCTGAATTTTCAAACCTATAAACCGCACCATCACTAAATAAAACTTCTTTTGCATTAGCTTCAGTAAACGAGCCTGTCACAAAATTTTGTGGTACGTTTTCAAGCACCGCAATTTCAGATAAATCGAGCGAGTTAAGAACAAAAAGCTTACTACTTTGATAAACAAAAAGCTCATCTTGGCCATCGCTGTTTATATCAAACTTATCTGCTGCTCTTGGGTAATAAAACTCTTTGCTTAGCTCTATTTCTTGAGTGACTAAATTAACTTTATGTACTGCGTTATTGTCTAAAACATATAAGTAGTATGTATCTGCCACTGTATCTTTAATTAGTGTGGTATCTTCAATATAGTCATCAAAGTCGTAGCGAGCTGTTACTTTATACGCACCTTTTACATATTCTATAATATTAAAATTGCTCTCTTGGGCGGATATAATGTGCTTACTACCCACACCCGACAAAGGTGCAATGTACATGCCTTTGCGACCTGTTGAGTTACCTAATGAAAATTCACGAAATACGCTACTAAGCTCTATGTTTTGCTCGTCTGAGGCCGCTTGAGTAAGGCTATTATTTTTTATAATTGGCGTGAGTTGAGGCTTTTTAGATAAACTTTCAAAATGAGCTTTATCAAAATTTATTTTTTGATCGTTAATTAAAACAGCATCACCGTAAGTATTTTCTTGAGTGTTTTTTATAGGCTGAGCGTGAGTATTGGCATTCACTGAATACGCGCTCATCATGAGCAACGTAAGGCAAGATAGTTTAATCAATTCCATAATCCTTTGTATTTCTTTATTTAATCACGCCACTACAACTGCAACGTTCCATTAACACGGCATTATATAGAGTAAAAACCGGAAATAAAGAAGCGATTAACAAAGTTTTACAAAGACATAGAAGAAATAACGTAATAATATTTAGCTTGCAGCTAAGCTAATTTTCTAAAAAACTTAGCCGCATATTTACTAATTAAAATCGATTAATGAGTGCTTATAACATCTTCAAATAGTAATCGCTCATCGTCTTTATAAACTTCAAGCCAACCTGGTGGTGATGTATCACAGCCAATAATGGTTACATGTAGTATGTAACTATAACGCCCATTTTTAAACGTATGATGGTGATTACCGCCAGTGCCACTAACCGTTACATCGCCGTTAAATAAAACCATATCAGGCTTATCCTTTGCTCTTTTATCAATATTCCACACTGCATAACGGTAATTTCCATCACCTAAATCATCAACACGAATATGGTAGTTAGCCGTTTTCCAATCGAGTACTGGTTTTTCAAAAGTATTAATACTTGCGTGCAAGGATTGCTTACCTTGTTCGATTAAGCTTTTAGCAAGTGCCTCCTCTTTGGCATTTTGTGTATTTATTGCAATAATTCTACCGTCGGTATCTACCCACATAACGCCGTTATTTAGCATAATGCCGCGCCAACCAACTTTCTCCCAATCAGTATTGATGTTTGAGCCGGCAATAACTGCCACTAGCTCATCATTAAATACTTCATCAAAGCGGTTAATAAGCTCAGCCTCATCTTTAATGTCAGGTATCGGATATCGTCGTTTTAGCGGGTAACGAATAAGTGCAGCAATTACAGGTTTATCGTGATCTGCAAAGGCTGCAATAACAGGTAAAACGAACTCGTGATATTTTTGCTCAAGAGCAAATGTGCTAGATGTAAAAAGTAGGTATAACCACGACATGATGTGAATAAAAAACTTCATTTATAGTCCTTTTTTGAAGCCCCCTAAAAAACCAGAGCTACATCCACGAAAAATAAAAGTATTAACTTATATTGTATTATCTTTTCCATGACTCAATTATTTTTTTCTGGCTCAACATACTGTAAACCCACTCCCTACCCTGTTTTTCTTTTTTAAATAAATTTAGCTCAACTAAACCATTTAAAACATTTGATGCAGTATTATAAGCGCATCCTAAATTTTCTTTTACATTCATTGCAGTAAATTGGTGTGCGACTCCACTTCTTGCGACTTGGAAAACAGTTTGTTGCTTATCGTTTAACTTTCTATATAAACCAGATTCCCAAAGCCATTTATTAAAAGTTTCTGCATCCTTAAGAGTATTTTTATAGGATTCTTTAAACTGACTTATTGCACGTATAACGACACTGCACTGATAGTCTATAAAGTATGTTAGATCCATATTATCTGTTTCACTATAAAGGTAGCTTTTACCATATTTGATTGGAGCTGACTTTAAAAGTACGCTGATAGCTATATATCTAAATGCTGCAAAGTCATTTTTAAACATATACCAATAGAATAAAGCTCTGGCAACCCTCCCATTACCATCTCTGAATGGATGCTCATAACCAATAACAAAATGTAATGTGATAGCTTTTATTAATGGATGAAAATACTCTTTATTATCAACATCATGATGACATTCATTTACCCACTTTGATAATTCTTTAATACGTTTTGTTAAACCTTCTGCTGGTGGAGGGATATGGACTGTCACTCCTTCAGAATCAACAACTTCAACGTCATTTGTAACTCTAAATACACCGGGAGTGTAATTATCATTATCAATATTTTCGACGCCTTCTTGGTGGATAGAAAGTATTAAATCAATCGACAAGTCTCTGTGTCTATTATCCCAAGCAAACTTCATCATCTTAAAGTTTCCAACAATCATTTTTTCGTCTGGAGATCTTGGCTTTCTTTTTCTTTTCAGCAAGTCCTTTGCTACTTTAGTTGTTGTTGCAGCTCCCTCAAGCTGGCTGCTACTTATAGCCTCATCCTCAACTAAATCATTTAGTAAATATTCTAAATGCTTTTCTTCACCAATCTTACTGCACATCCACTCTAAGGAAGCACTAGTTGTGTTTCTGTCTGTTTCTGAAAGTGCTTTTTGGATTGTAGGTGTTAAGTAAAACTTACAATTTTTTGATGGAAAACCTACTGATATGATGTGTCTCAATTGCCTATCTCTGGCAAGCTTGACGATAGACCATGATATTTTTTGATCTAAGTTTTTTGGTAGACGATACTTAAAGTCATCAAAATGTAAATAACGACCTTTTGTATCTACGGGTGAAAATAGCTCTAAGTAATCTTCTAATTTATTAGGCTCTTTTTCTGCTATGAGTTGAAAAGGGTTTTTTATTAATTCTTGCGGTGGTTTATTTACCATTTTAATCTCAAAAAGTAGCAATATTGAAATAAGAATAAACTAATTCATTAACCTTGTCTCACTTTATGTATAAATTGAAATATAAAACACAAAAAAACGAGCCAAATTAGGCTCGTTTTTTGTTTTAACGGATAGTTGACCGCTTCGCTATTACTCCGGATCATACCCCAAGTTAGGTGACAGCCATCTTTCAGCTTCTTCAAGCGTCATATTGGTTCGCTTAGCGTAGTCTTCTACCTGATCCTTTTGCACAGCGGCTACTGCGTAGTATTTAGCCTCAGGGTGTGAGAAGTACCAACCCGAAACAGCAGCACCTGGCCACATGGCGTACGAGCTAGTTAGCTGCATGCCAATGCGTTTTTCGGTGTCGAGCAACTGCCAAATTTTCTTTTTCTCAGTGTGCTCTGGGCACGCAGGGTAACCTGGCGCAGGGCGAATACCTTGGTAGTTTTCGCGTATTAGCTCATCGTTTGCTAGGTTTTCGTCTGGTGCAAAACCCCAATACTCTTTACGTACTTTTTCATGTAAGTATTCTGCAAACGCTTCGGCGAGCCTGTCGGCAACGGCTTTAACCATTATTTTGTTGTAGTCGTCTTGCTGTGCGTCAAACACATTTGCTAAGTCGTCTTCTTCTAGGCCGCCCGTTACTGCAAACGCGCCAAAGTAATCAGGCGTGCCTTTGGGTGCTATGTAGTCGGCTAGGCAATAATTAGCAAAGTCGGTTTTTTCGGTTTGCTGACGTAAATGGCACGAAGTAGTTAATACTTCTTTGCGTGTTTCGTCGGTGTATATTTCTATGTCATCACCCACGCGGTTAGCCGGGAATAAACCAATTACACCAAGTGGTTGCAAACTGCCTGCTTTTTCAAGGTCGTCTAACATATCGTTAGCGTCTTTAAATAAGCTTTGTGCTTGCTCGCCTACTACTTCATCGTCCATTATGCGCGGGTATTTACCGGCAATTGACCACGTCATAAAGTATGGCGTCCAATCTATGTATTTACGCAAAGTAGCAATTGATACGTTTTTAAATTCAGTCACGCCCAGCTTTTTAGGCACTGGTGGCGTGTAGTTATCCCAATCAAGCTTTGCTGCGTTATCGCGTGCGCGCTGGATTGTAACAGGCTTAGAGCGTGGTTTTTTACGCGCTTGTTGCTCGCGTACTTTTACATATTCAGCTTTAGTTTTAGCTAAAAAGTCAGGTTTAATGTCTTTTGATAATAAGTTTGAAACCACACCAACTGCACGGCTTGCGTTATTTACATACACAACGCCTTTATCATATTGCGGCTCAATTTTTACTGCGGTGTGCGCTTTAGAGGTAGTTGCACCACCAATGAGTAGCGGCAGTTCAAAACCACGGCGTTTCATTTCTTTTGCTACGTGTACCATTTCGTCAAGCGATGGGGTAATTAAGCCCGATAAACCAATAATATCGGCTTTTTCGTCGATGGCGGTTTGCAATATTTTATCGGCAGGTACCATTACGCCTAAATCAATAACTTCATAGTTATTACATTGCAGTACCACGCCTACAATGTTTTTACCTATGTCGTGTACGTCGCCTTTTACGGTCGCCATCACTATTTTACCATTGGTTGAACCTTCTTCTTTTTCGGCTTCAATAAATGGGTCTAAGTAGGCTACGGCTCGTTTCATTACGCGCGCCGATTTAACCACTTGTGGTAAAAACATTTTACCTGCGCCAAATAAATCCCCTACTACGTTCATGCCATCCATTAACGGCCCTTCAATTACGTGAATAGGTTTATCGGCAGCAGCGCGGCACTCTTCGGTATCTTCATCTATAAAGGTAGTAATGCCTTTTACAAGCGCGTGCTCAAGGCGTTTTTCAACAGGCCATGTGCGCCATTCTAAATCTTCTACTCGCTCGGCTTGTGCCATACCAGAGTATTTTGGTGCAAGCTCTACTAAACGCTCGCCTGCACCTGGGTCTGTGTTAAGTATTACGTCTTCAACGGCTTTACGAAGCTCTTCTGGGATGTCGTCGTAAACGGCGAGTTGCCCTGCATTTACAATGCCCATATCCATACCCGCTTTTATGGCGTGGTATAAAAATACCGAGTGAATAGCTTCACGTACTGGGTTATTACCCCTAAATGAAAACGATACATTTGACACCCCGCCCGACACTTTACAGTGCGGTAAGTTTTGTTTAATGCGGCGTGTGCCTTCAATAAATTCTACTGCGTAGTTGTCGTGCTCTTCTATACCGGTGGCTACGGCAAATATATTAGGGTCGAATATAATATCTTCTGGTGGAAAACCAATGTCTTCTACTAATATTTTGTAGCTGCGGGCACATATTTCATATTTGCGGTCTGCTGTATCAGCTTGCCCGTCAGTATCAAACGCCATTACAACGGCAGCTGCACCAAAACGTTTTATTATTTTAGCTTGGCGAATAAACGGCTCTTCGCCCTCTTTTAGCGATATAGAGTTAACAATGGCCTTACCTTGAATACACTTTAGGCCTGCTTCTATTACTTCCCATTTAGAGGAGTCGACCATAATGGGTACGCGTGAAATATCAGGCTCTGAGGCTATTAAGTTTAAAAACTTAACCATCGCGGCTTTTGAGTCCAACATGGCTTCGTCCATGTTTATATCAATAACCTGTGCGCCATTTTCTACTTGTTCGCGGGCCACTGTTAGCGCGGCTTCAAAGTCTTCTTCCATGATTAAACGTTTAAACATGGCAGAACCGGTTACATTGGTACGTTCGCCGACATTAGTAAATACTGCTATTTGTTGGGTCATGTTGGCTCCTTAATTTAAGTTACAGGCTTCAAGGCCTGATAAACGCATGCGTACTTCAAGCTCTGGCAATTGGCGTGGTTTAACGCCCGCTAGACCTTTTGCAAAAGCACGAATATGCGCAGGCGTGGTGCCACAACATCCACCTACTATATTAATAAAGCCCGATTTACCCCAATCGATAATTTCGGCTGCCATTTCAGGCGCTTCTAAGTCGTATTCACCAAACTCATTAGGCAAGCCCGCATTAGGGTGTACCGATGTAAAGGTTTCGCACACGCGCGAAAGCTCTTCTACATATTGGCGCAGTAAATCAGGGCCAAGCGCGCAGTTTAAACCAATCGAAATAGGCTTAATATGGCGAATAGAGTTATAAAATGCTTCGGTTGTTTGCCCAGAAAGCGTACGGCCAGAAGCGTCGGTAATAGTGCCCGAGATCATAACTGGTAATGTGCGCCCTGCTTGCTCAAAGGCTTCTTCTACACCAAACGAGGCGGCTTTTGCATTAAGCGTGTCGAATATAGTTTCGATTAGTATTAAATCGGCGCCGCCTTCCATTAATGCAAGGGTAGACTCTACATACGCAGTAACTAGCTTATCAAAAGTAACGTTTCGGTAACCCGGATCGTTTACGTCTGGCGAAATTGAACACGTTTTAGATGTCGGCCCTAAAACACCGGCTACATAGCGCGGTTTTTCTGGCGTTTTAGCCGTAAATTCATCGCAAATTGCGCGTGCTAATTTAGCCGACTCTAGGTTTATTTCACGGCTTAGGTTTGCCATGTCGTAATCTTCCATCGAAATAGTGGTCGAGTTAAACGTATTGGTTTCGATAATATCGGCGCCCGCTGATAAAAAACCACGATGAATATCAGTGATTAAGTCGGGCTTGGTTAGGCTTAATAAATCGTTATTACCTTTAATTAATACATGCCAGTCTTTAAAACGCTCTCCGCGATAGTCTTCTTCTTCTAGCTTATGATCTTGGATCATGGTGCCCATTGCGCCATCTAAAATTAAAATGCGTTCTTTTAATGCGGCACTTATTTCGGCTTGCTTATTATTTGTAGGCGCGTTATTCGGCATAGTTGTTAGTCCTCACGTCTTGGCTAACTAAATTAATATCATACGGTGTGGTTTGGTACACGTAGTAATTTAACCAGTTCGAAAAAAGTAAAAAAGCATGGCTTTGCCACGTTTTTGAAGGTTGTTTGGTTGCATCGTCATCCGGAAAGTAATTTTCGGGCTTTGGTGCATTAGGGCTTTTTTTACAATCGCGCTCGTATTCTGCTTTTAGCGAGTCGGCGTCGTACTCTGGGTGGCCGGTTATAAACACTTGGCTACCCGATTTATTTTTAAGTAAGTAAGCCCCTACTCGCTCAGAACCTGCCAGTACAACGAGTTCTTCACAGGCGTTTATTTTATTTATATCAATATGGCCGTAGCGTGAGTGCGGTACCAAAAAGGTATCGTCGAATCCGCGAGTCAGTGCACCGTGATCAAAATAACACTGGTGAGTAAATACGCCACACAGTTTATCGTCTTTTAAATCGCGTTTTAAATTGTAACGGTGATATAACGCTGCATGCGCTGCCCAACACGAAAATAACGTAGAGGTAACGTGTTGCTCAGCCCAATCAATAATGACCTTTAGCTCATCCCAATACGCTACATCGTCGTATTCTAAATGGGCAAGTGGCGCACCGGTTACTATTAATGCATCGTAATTGTTGTCTTTAACCTCAGAAAAGTAACGGTAAAAGGTATCAAGGTGCTCTTCTGAGTTGCTGCTACTGCGGTGAGTGTCGAGGCGCAGTAGTTCTACGTTTACTTGCAAAGGCGAATTGGCAAGTAAGCGAATAAACTGAACTTCGGTTTCTACTTTATTAGGCATCAAGTTTAAAATAGCCAAACGCATTGGGCGTATTTCTTGCGTTTTTGCACGACTTTTTGGCATTACAAATACGTTTTCTTGACGTAAACGTGCAATTGCCGGCAACTCGTCTTTTACTGTAATTGGCATACTTTACTCCTGCTCATAAAAACCGAGGCTTAATTATGAACTGAAAGTAAAAAATATCAACCTCTAGATGTATAGATGTCCAAATGAAATTTATTCATGATTTTTTTAAGATTTACTAAAAGTTATAGATGAGAGGGAATGCATTTATATTGAAGTACTTTGTTTTAGTGAATTGAAATAGCGCTACTAAAATCAGTAGCGCTATTATAATTAAAAACGATAATTTACAGATAAATTAAGAGCGTAAATATCGCCTTCATTTGTATCAAAATATTGGTATTCAGCACTTACTTGCCAGCGTTGAGTTAGCCTAAAGTCAATGCCGGTTCCGTACGTTACGCCGCCTTCATCGTAGTTTTGCTCAGTTATTAGCGTAGAATTTGTATCTGTACCAGTTATTGATTCTGCAAGGTTTTTTAAGTCGCCTTCATTGTAACTTAATTTATTTCTACCATAGCCACCAAATAAAAACACATCAGCTCGAGATGAAATTGGATAATTAGCTTTTACAAATATACTTGTTTGCAAATCAAGGCTTGAATCGATTTCGCTCTTAATGAATTCTGAACTCAGCGAACCGCCCTGTGGGTTCTGAGTGTAAACAATTCCGTTTAGAGGCGTTGACTCATCATTTAACCCAAAACCTATACGCCCTTCTAATGCAAAGTAACGCGAAAACTGATATCCAAACCGGCCGTAAAGCGTTGTAAACTGTATGCTATCACTCTCGTATACATCTATTTGCGTAGACCCTATCCCTATTCCTTGGTAATAACCATTTACGTGGAGTATGTCTGCTTGGCTCGAAAATGAGTATAAACCTAAAAGTAATGCCCCTAACCTTGTAACTATTTTCATGTTCATTCCTTTAAACCTTTGTAATATTTAATAATGTGATGTTTAACAACAAACTAAGTGTGGCCTGCCTATATAACTTGCTTATACTTTACAGCTTGTAAATATACTGTACCACTTTTGTTAAAAATGAAATGTATTTGAACAATATAAAACAATAGATTACAGAATTTTACACAATAGAAATCCTGTAATAGTAGTGTTTTTAACGAGCAATCAAAACAAAGTACTGCTTAGGTAAGTGTATTGTTCTATACAGCATTCGTTGACTGTTTCACCCGTCAGCCACTACAATACAACATTGAAATTTTTATTATTATTTGAAGGCTTTCCTCCATGGTTTTACCTGATAAATTTATATTCTCGATGAGTCGAGTATCTAAGGTTGTGCCACCTAAGCGCACTATCTTAAAAGATATTTCGTTGCACTTTTTTCCTGGCGCTAAAATTGGTGTGCTTGGTTTAAACGGTTCTGGTAAATCTACGTTACTGCGTATTATGGCCGGTGTTGACCAAGATTTTGAAGGTGATGCACATCCTCAGCCTGGTACTAAAATTGGTTATTTACCGCAAGAACCTGTTTTAGACGAAAGTAAAACAGTACGTGAAACTGTTGAAGAAGCTGTTGGCGAAGTTAAACATGCACTTAAACGTCTTGACGAAGTGTATAACGAATACGCCATGGAAGACGCTGACTTTGACGCACTTGCAAAAGAGCAAGGCGAGCTTGAAGCTGTTATTCAGGCGCACGATGGTCATAACATCGACAACGTTTTAGAACGCGCAGCTGATGCACTTCGCCTGCCAGAGTGGGATGCTAAAATTGAGCACCTTTCAGGTGGTGAGCGTCGCCGTGTTGCTATATGTCGATTATTACTTGAAAAACCAGACATGCTTATCCTTGATGAACCTACTAACCACTTGGATGCTGAGTCGGTTGCATGGTTAGAGCGCTTCTTACACGATTACGAAGGCACTGTTGTGGCTGTAACGCATGACCGTTACTTCCTTGATAATGTAGCTGGTTGGATATTAGAGCTTGACCGTGGTGAAGGTATTCCATGGGAAGGTAACTACTCTTCTTGGCTTGAACAAAAAGATGCGCGCTTACAGCAAGAACAAAAATCTGAAAAAGCACGTCAAAAATCAATTGCGCAAGAACTTGAATGGGTTCGTTCAAACCCTAAAGGTCGTCAAGCTAAGTCAAAAGCACGTATGGCTCAGTTTACTGAAATGCAGCAGTCTGATTACCAAAAACGTAACGAAACTAACGAGATGTTTATCCCACCTGGTCCGCGTTTAGGTGACCAAGTACTTGAAGTAACTAATCTTCGTAAGAGTTTTGGCGATCGAGTTTTAATTGATGACTTAAGCTTTAGCATGCCAAAAGGTGCCATTGTGGGCATTATTGGTGCGAATGGCGCGGGTAAATCAACACTGTTTAAAATGATAAGCGGTGAGCAAACGCAAGACAGCGGTAGCATCAGCGTTGGCGAAACAGTACACCTAGCTACTGTTGATCAGTTCCGCGACGGTATGGACGAAAGCAAAACTGTTTTCCAAGAAATATCAGACGGACAAGACGTACTGAAAATTGGTAACTTTGAGTTCCCAAGCCGAGCATATGTAAGTCGCTTTAACTTTAAAGGTAACGATCAGCAAAAGTTTGTTAAAGACCTATCAGGTGGTGAGCGTAACCGTTTACACCTTGCTAAGTTATTAAAAGCTGGCGGCAATGTGTTACTACTCGATGAGCCAACCAATGACTTGGACGTTGAAACACTACGTGCACTGGAGAACGCTATTTTAGAGTTCCCAGGTTGTGTAATGTGTATCTCGCATGACCGTTGGTTCCTTGACCGTATCGCTACACATATTTTAGATTACCGTGATGAAGGTCAAATTAACTTCTTTGATGGTAACTACACTGAATATGAAGAGTGGCTTAAAAAGACCCTAGGCGCTGAGGCAACTCAACCTAAACGTATTAAGTACAAAAAAATTGGCTAAAAATATTGGTTAATTTTATGTTTGTATAACTTAAGCCCTGCACTTTGCAGGGCTTTTTTATGTCACCAGCATTACAGGAGCACATCTTGCTAGCATGTAGAGAATTACCCGCTATGCTTAATTTATTATAAAAACAGTAAGGCTAAATTAGGTTATGCAAAATCGTCGACAGTTTTCTCGTGTGCTATTTTCAACTAACGCTCTGTTATGTTTTGATAGCCAACAGTATCCGTGTAAATTACTCGATCTATCGTTACATGGCGCGTTGGTTACTAATTGTGATGCATTTATTGGCAGCCACAATACGCAAGCAATACTGCGTTTTACATTACCTCAAAGCGATATAGAAATAAAAATGGAAGTAGTGATTTGCCATATTGAAGCCGATCATATTGGTTTAAAATGCCATCACATTGATATAGACAGTATTACTTATTTAAAGCGTTTAATAGAGCTAAACTTAGCCGATGATGAGCTACTGCATCGCGAATTAGCGTCACTTATTAATGACTCACAATAGACTCATTCTCTTAAGTTGATTACCATAGGGCAAACTTTATAAAGCTTATAAATATGCGCTTAAATCCTCATTTGCCTTTGGTATACCATCCTAACTACTCGTTTAGCTTTGATCCTAAGCATCGCTTTGTAATGAGTAAATTTGCACATTTATATCAACATGTTGCAGAGCTTGGTTTAATCGGCAGTAACCTAGTTGAGCCAATATTAGGCACGCCAGAGCCCCTTGAGCTTGTGCATTGCGATAATTATATCCAAGATTTATGGCACAACCGCTTAGATGAAAAAGCAATGCGTCGCATTGGTCTACCTTGGTCAAAAGAGCTTATGGCACGTACATTTACAGCCCCTCAAGGAACGCTTCAAACAGCCCGCTTAGCACTTAAACACGGTATAGCGTGTCATCTTGCTGGTGGTACACATCACGCACATAATGACTTTGGTTCAGGTTTTTGTATGGTTAACGATTTGGCCTTTACCACGCAAACTTTAATTGAATCGGGTGAGGTAACTAACGTACTTATTTTTGATTTAGACGTGCACCAAGGTGATGGCACAGCTGCAATGTTACAGCATCAGCCCTATGCGTATACTTGCTCTATCCATTGCGAAAAAAACTTCCCCTTTAGAAAGTCCGCTAGCGATTTAGACATTGGCCTGGCAAATAATATGAAGGACGACGAATACCTTGCCATAGTTGACGAAACACTAAGTTATTTACTTAAAGAGCTAAACCCAAGCTTAGTACTTTACGATGCTGGCGTTGATATTTGGCAAGGTGATGGCTTGGGTAAGTTAGATATTAGCTGGGATGGCATAGCTAAACGTGATCATTTAGTATTAAAACGCTGCCTTGAACACAATACACCTGTAGCTACTGTGATAGGTGGAGGTTACGATAGAGATCACCTACGCCTCGCTAAACGCCACGCTATTGTTGTTGAACAAGCTGCTGGCTTTTAGTTTGAAAGAAAAATGTTAAATTATCGTTCTTGTTTAATATGTAAAATAAAAAAGAGCATATTATGAAACAGCTATTTATTACCATCACGCTAATTTTATTAAGCTTTACAGCTTACGCACAAGATACAAGCCCAGAAGCAACATATCCTAAATTGCCAACATTAAATTTACAAATGGCTGATGGGTCGCCACTCAATACTCAAGATTTATTAGGTCAACCTTACGTTTTACACTTTTGGGCAACATGGTGTCCGTACTGTAAAAAGCTGCAGCCAGCACTTCAAAAAATTGATGATATGGGATTAAAAGTTATTGCCGTGAGCTTTGAAGAAGATGACGATGCTACTCCCGCTAAAGCACTTAGCGAAAGAGGTTATACTTTTAAAACAGCTGTAAAAGCCGATGCAATAGCACAGCAATTAGGTATACGAGGCACACCTACTACATTATTTGTAAATAAAGAAGGCAATGTAATTTGGCTGACTAATACGTCAAACCCAGAAGATCCAAATCTTCATTTAAATGCACGAACATTGTTACACTCCATAGACATGGCAACTGAGTAACTTATTGCGCTTTTAACTGATTAGGTGTTAAGCCTGTCCAGCGTTTAAAGGCGCGCCGAAAGTTAGGTATATCGTAAAAAGCTAAATGTTCAGCGACTTGTTCGTTATGTTTGGCGCACAGAGTAAGTAGGTAAATAGCTTTGTGCTTATTTTGCTCATCTATTAACGCTGAAAAGCGTACCCCATTGAGTTTGAGTCTGCGCTTAAATGTAGCTGAGCTCATAGCAAAGTGCTTTGCGGTGCACTCTAAATTAGCACTTGGGTGAGAGTATAAGTATCTGCAGACGGCTTCAATAAAAGTCATGCTAACTACGCTTTTATTATGTAGCTGCGACTGCGCTTGCATAAATCGTAATTGACTCGCATGCGGGTTTTTAGCCCTTAACATGGTTTTATTTAATACCCAGCGAGTACATGGCTTATCAAAACTTACCTTTAGCCCTAAATTTTGCTCATATTCTTGAATATGCCGAGGGCGTTTAAAAGCAAAGTCGAACTGACAATGCGGGTAACTTTCGCTCACTCGTTTAAGTAAACTATAAAATGCAGTGCTGTATATCTCTAGCACATAGTGGTAAAGGCTTTCATCAAACCCATGTGCTGGCTGAATATAAATATAAACATTATCGTTTTTAATATACGTTTGGCTAAACAGCAAAGGCGCTAATTGCATTCTTAAAAGTGATAATTGCTTTAATACTTGAGCTAAATTATCGCTATATTTTAATGCCTGAGCTTCGGCTCGAGTGTCGTTAATAAGTTGGCTACCGAGTAAAAAACCACTGTCAGTACTTTTCATCAACAACTTAAATTGAGCTAATAAACGCACCTGCTGAGACACACTAAATGTATGCTGAAAATTAAGTAAGTCTTGTTCAAAAATACCGGTACCGCGTAGCAGCTTATGTAAATTTATGTTTCGGCTTTGAGCAAGCTCTACAGCTGACGTAATAAGCCCTTGAGCGCTTAAATATTTGTCGTCTTGGCTAACAAACATGTGCACGGTGCGTTACTTTTAGTTGATGCTTTTTTTGTTGTAATTGACTATGCAGTTGGCTTGTTAGTTTACCTGTACTGCTATGCGTATTACCTTGTATTAAGGCGGTAGTGACATATTGAAACTTTGCTTTTTTAGATGCTTCAACTTTAAATGCACAATGCTTTAGAGCTCCTTTAATTTGTGCCATCAACTCTTTAGCTTGCTGCTCTGTGGTGGCTGGCATCAATATCATAAAGCAATCTCCTGCGTAGCGGCACACTACATCACTTAGTCGGCAATTCATTAACAATAGCTCGCTAATTTCACGCAGTAACCGGTCGCCCTCACTAAAGCCAAACTCACTATTAAAATGCGAAAAATCACGAATATCAATAGCCCCAAGCCAGAGTGGTTGTTTGCTCGTAAGTTGCTCTTTAATTGCAGAATCTAGGTACTGCGCCTTATAAAGACCTGTAACTGAACACACCTTATCGTGCTCACGTAAATGCGCTTCACGGCGGCGTAGCTGACGATTTAATACGTACTGCTCTTGATGCCAATAATACAAACCCACACTCGTTAACAACATACCTAAAGGTGCTGGCAGAGATTCAATCCAGCTGAGCCATTGATGGGCGGGATGCATTAGCCATTCATCAAGTAAATCGAGGGTTGCCGAGAACATAAATAACCCAACACCTATCACTAAGTAAGTGGTTACTTTACCCGGTGGTCTTGAAATTAATAACGCGGCAATCCATACGAGAGTCATTAATACAATACCGCCCTCCCCCATAATATCGAGCCACTGAATACTGGCGTAAGTTTTTAATACACCTAAATAACTACTTAAAAACACAGCGCTAAAAAACATCGCAATAATAGCGTTTATTAATAATCGGTGGCTGATAAAGGGGTTAAATCGCATGTGCGGTATCTCGTTTATAAATGAGTTTTAAAGTTAGTTCATACAAGTTTTTGTTAGCAGGGTCATATTAGCTCAGCTATATGACAACTAAATGATACCTACTTTAAAAACAGCCCTGCACGGTACATAACACCTGACTTTACGAGGAGTGATAAAAGCTCAATACGCTCTAGATATTGCTCAAACACCTCTAAATACATGTATTTAAACTAAACACTGTCACATTTACGTAATCAAATATCTTTAGCTTGCTCGCCATATCAAGAAACAACCCAGCAATAACCAAGAGCAAATACAATGAAAGACTTTAAAATAAAAGCACTGGTAGCCGCATTAGCCTTATGTAATTTAACGGCTTATGCAGAAGATGATGCAAAAGAAACCACAAAAAAAGATATCGAAGTTTCTGACAAAATTGTTGTATACGGTGAAATTGGCTACAGAAACCGCTCAGACGAACTCGCACCAACCTTAGAATATTCACAAGAGTACTTTCAACGTTTTGAACCATTGACCGCAGGCGATGCATTAAAACGAGTACCCAGTGTTACATTTTTATCGGATGTGCTTGAATCGGATGGTGCACGTATGCGGGGGTTAAGCCCTGCTTATACAAAGGTGCTTATAAACGGTGAAGAAGTACCTGGCGCTGGTGCCGACCGTTCATTTTTTGTTGACCGAATTCCGGCTGAGTTAATTGAACGCGTTGAAATTATTCGCTCATCAAGTGCTAACCGCTCAGCCGATGCTATTGCGGGCACATTAAATATTGTATTGCGCGATGGTTACAGTTTAGATGGCGGTTACTTGCGTGCTGGTGGCTTGCTTTATGACGATGGTGAATTTAAAGAAAGCTTGGCTGCTGTGTACGGTACTGAATTTGCTGGTGGGCGCTTATTACTTGGTGCAAATTTACAAGGCAGATATAACCCAAAACAAAAAACTAGTTTGCGCTACGGCGATAGCCCTGAAAACAATATAAATTTTCAAACAGAAGAGTTTGATAACCGCGAAGACCAATCAGACACTCGCGATGGCGACGACACATCACTTAACTCCAGCTACGAAATTGTTTTTGACGACGATAGTCAGTTTAATATTAGCGCTATGTGGGTTGATACAGAGCGTACTGAGGATGAACGTTCATTTGAATACAACGACCCAACTGCAACCAATAACGATATTGTAAATGGCGGTAACTTAGAAACAGATAATGCCAATGTTAAATATATTGACCAAACTAATTACAACATCAATACCGCTTATGAATTTCTACTACTAAGCGGCACAAGTAAGTTTAAATTTGGCTTTGCTCGGTTTGAAGAGTCTGTTTATGAGGAAGAAGTCGAATTAGATACCTCAGAGCTACCTATGGTATTTGAAGAAGAGCAAACTAAAAGTGAAATAGATGATAAAGAATGGACTCTACAGTGGCAACACAGCCAACCTTGGGGTGACAGCAAAGAAATTCAGCTTGGTGCATTTTTACAAAATAAAAAACGCGACAGTGAAATTTTAGAATCGCAAAACGAATTAGAACTTGCACTTACCAGTTGGGATCAATACGCAGCATCACCTTTAACGCTTGCTGCATTTAATAGCGAGTACGAAGCGGTTACTGGTGGTGTAAATACTTTAGAAGAAGATCGCTTTGACTTATTTGCCCTTGTTAAGCACAAAGATGATTTATTTGCTTGGGAGCTGGGCGTTCGCTGGGAGTCTACCGATTCTAAAATTAATGATAAAACAATTGGCGTGACCGAAAATAATAGTTACGACTTTATCCTCCCCTCGGCACACTTTCGTTATAACGTTAGCGAAAATGGGCGTATAAGTGCATCGATTGCGCGTAGTTTACGCCGCCCTGAGTTTGATTTTTTAACGCCGGCACTTATCGAAAAAGAGCTTGGCGATAACGACCAACTAGGGAACCCTGAATTAAAACCAGAATCAGCTTGGGGTATGGACTTAGGCTACGAGTATCGCTTAGGAAAAAGTGGCGTTGTAGGTATTAATTTATTTTATCGCAAAGTAAATGACCTAATAGAAATAGCAAATACAGGACAAGAAGGCTCTGAGGGCGAAGGTACATTTGTACTGCAACCACGCAACACCGGCGATGGTAATGTTAAAGGAGTTGAGCTTGATTTATCTACTCCACTTGGCGCATTTAGCATGCCTAATACGGGTGTATTTTTAAACTACTCATGGCTTGATAGTGAAGTAACCGATTTTTTTGGAACTCGCAAATTTAACGACCAATCAGACTACGTTTATAACGTAGGGTTTATTCAAGACTTACCCGAACTCAAAGCTGCATTTGGCGTAACTTACCGTAAGCAAGGTGATGCCTATGGACGTATTGTAGGTGAAGAAATAACTACATCTTACAGTGCCGACTTTGAAGTGTTTTTAGAAAAACGTTGGGAAGATGTAACGCTACGCTTGGTGGGTTCAAACCTACTTGATGCAAGTAAAGACGAAACCTTTAATAAATTTGATACCGTTGAAGATCAGTTTAGTAGAAGCTTTGATGAGTACGAAATTGAATCTGAAGAAGCGGGACCGGTTTATCAACTTATGCTGCGTTACGCGTTTTAAATAAGTTTATGAGGTAGTGCTAATCACTTTATTTAGCGCTACCAAACATGAGAGAACTATAATGATAAAAAAAACATTACTGCTAATAACACTTGGCTTATGCAGTATACAAAGCGTATTGGCAAACGTAACGTACACCGATGTATTATACGAGCAACAAAAAATTGCCAACTTGACGGTGCTGCCTAAGAGCTTAAATTTTACGGTTATTGGTGATTGGGGACATAACGGGCACTTTTATCAAAAAGACGTAGCACACCAGTTAGAAATAGCGATGTTTCAAACGAATGGTGATTTTACTATTTCAACTGGCGATAACTTTTATCCCAATGGCGTGGCAAGTGTTAACGACCCGCTTTGGCAAAGTGCCTATGAAGATATTTACCATGGTCCACATACATTCGAGCCTTGGTATGTAGTACTGGGTAATCATGATTATTTAGGTAATGCGCAAGCACAACTTGATTACAGTAAAAAAAGTCAGCGCTGGAATTTACCTGCACGCTATTACAGCAAAACCTTTACTTTAAAAGGTGGCGAGCAGATATTAATGGTGTTTTTAGACACTAATACTTTAAATCCTGAATACAAAACACGCGAAAAATACAAAGCAACTCAAGGGCAAAACAGCCAAGCGCAATTAACATGGTTAGATAGCCAACTATCAAATAGCCAGGCACGATGGAAAATAGTGGTTGGTCATCACCCACTTTATAGCAGTGGAAAACGTTACGGACTTACTGAAGGTTTACGTAATTTACTCGAGCCCATATTTGAGCAAAATGGTGTGCAAGCATACGTAGCAGGACACGAACATGACCTACAACATAACCAAATAGATGGCAGTAAACTCGACCACTTTGTATCTGGTGGTGGTAGCGAAGCGCGTTACGTAAAACAACGTGAATTTACGCGTTTTGCAGAAGCTACTCCAGGATTTTTGAGCTTTTCGATTAACAATGAAGCACTAAAAGCAACGGCTATTAACTATAAAGGCGAAGTGCGTTACAGCACTCAAAAGCGCTTTGACCAATAAAGGGTTACAACATGAAATTTAAATTAAAAACATCTATTAGCTTAATTGTAAGTAGCTTGGTGCTTAGTACATTAAGTGCGTGTAGCAATAGTAACATGGCTACAAATACGGCAGTAAAAAAAACATCCGATAAAGTAGTCATTAATAGTACTGAATTTGGTCCAACAGATAACATGCAAGGCTCACAAGCGGCATGGTTAAATAATAACAATTGGTTGCTAGCAAGCGAAAGCAAAGGCTTAGTGTTAGTTGAAAGTGAAACGCAACAAAGCCGCATTATAAAAAAAGGTAACTTTGAAGCGCTTGCTGTCACTAAGCTAACAGCACACTCATTTTTGGTTGCAACTATTGATAACAATCAAGATAACGTTGTTATATTTAAGCTTGAGCACACTCAAAGTGGCTGGGATACAATTGAACTAACCCGCATTAACCCACCACAAGCACAACCCGATACGGTGTGTTTATTTGCTAATAAAGCGAGTGAATCAATATCGGCATTTGTACCTGATGTACGCGGGCTAATTACCGAAACTATTATTTTTGATACAGCGAATAATAAAGCGGTTAACGTAAATGTACGTGAATTTTCTGGCGTTAGTGAGGCGTCGGGTTGTGCTGTAAGTACAACAACAAATACCTTATATGTAAGTGAAAGCGAAGTAGGCATTTGGGCAATAAACGCGAACGCGGAATCGCAAGCAGATAAAAAACCGATTGCTTTAGTCGCCCCCTTTGGAAAGTTAGACAGTGAACTAGGAGCTATTTCAGCTTCGCAAGATGGTATTATCTGGTTTACTAGTACCAAAAACAATACTGTGTATGCTTATGATCCAATTAGTAAAATTCTTAATAACTGGATGTTAAATGGTGACTTGAGCTTGGAATCGGTAGCGGTAAATTACACAAGTAACAACGCGGCAACGGCAGTACTGTATAACGACGAAACAGGCGCTTATATTAAAAGTACACTACCTGTAACACCTATCATAAAATCATTAAAAACCAGCCCCCAATCAATTACTCAAATAAAGGCAAGTGCACAAACGGCCCCCGTTCAAGCATTTGGTGATGCAGCAGACGATCCGGCAATTTGGGTTAACCCTAAAGATGCAGCAAACAGCTTAATTTTAGGCACCGATAAACGCCGTGGACTAATGGTATACAGCCTAAATGGCAAGCTTGAACAGTCACTTGAAGTTGGTCGTTTAAATAACGTAGACCTGCGACAAAATAGCACGATTAAAAACAGTACCAATACATTAATAACTGCCAGTAACCGAACGCTTAACGGTATTAGTGTATTTACAGTACAAGCTAATAATAGTGTGAAGTACATTGCTGATATTAATACCAATCTTGATGAAATTTATGGCTTATGTATGTACTCGTCAAATACGGGGAACTATGTATTTGTAAATGATAAATCGGGGCTGTATCAGCAATATAAAATCAGTGAGGATAACGAAAAAATAACAGGCAAACTTGTTCGCGAGTTTAACCTACCAAGCCAACCAGAAGGCTGTAGTGCAGATGATGAACTAGGACAATTATTTGTAGGCGAAGAAGATGCCGGTATTTGGTTTATAGGTGCAGAGCCAACTGCAGGCAGTACACCGGTTATGCTGCAAGGTATAAATGAGCAACTTGTTGATGATGTTGAAGGTATGGAAATTTACCACAGCGACAAAACACGTTATTTAGTTGTTTCGAGCCAAGGTGATAACAGCTACGTACTGTATAAAATAAAGAATGGTACTGCGGGCATTAAAACACCTAGCTTAGAGTTTACGGGTAAGTTTAATGTAATAAGTGATTTGGTTAATGGTATTGATGGCTCATCAGAAACCGACGGGTTAACAGTAACATCTAAGTCTCTTCCGGGTTATCCTGAAGGTATTTTAGTTGTACAAGATGGTTATAATCGTATGCCACAGCAGCCTCAAAACTTTAAAATAATAGATTGGCGAGAAGTAAAAAAAGCAATTAAGTAGTGCTTATTTAGTCGCCATTATTTTAATGTCGCTTTGAGATTACCTTGAAATTGTATAAAAGGCTCATTTGAGCCTTTTATACAATGCTTGGCGTTTAAGTATTAAGTGCAATTAACTCAATGTAATGTATATTTTATACTAAAATTTAAGCTCATAAATTAATTGAGATTATAATGCGCCTACTACTTACTTTATTACTAGTTACTTTAAGTGGCTTTGCTGTAGCAGAAGAAGAAAAAACAGAACTACCACCGGTAGACCCCGCTTACAATGCTGAGCATCCTATGGCTTTGGTTAATCAAGGCTCATCTATAATTGCGATTAACTTACCTAGTTATAATTCTCCAGATGATGTGCAAGTTGTTTATAAAATAGGAAACCCCGATGTCGCACTCTTAAACTTTGTTAGAAATGCTGAGCTAATCACGGTTAAGCCACAAGCGTTTAATATTCAACATTTAATGCGTGGTGAAGAAATTACGATTATTGCCGATATTTACGAGGGTGATTATCAACAAGGTGGTAGTTTAATTTACTCAAAAAAAGAGCTTGAACTGAGTAAGCAACTGTATGCCAGAGAGCTAAAAGATTTAAGTGAATCATCGCAATGGCAAGATTACGACATGATTAATCTAGGCGGTACTGAGCATATTTATATTCATAAAATTCAACAAGCGCCGAGCTATAACCATCTTATTTTTGTTGATTTAGTTAATGCATGTATGCAAAAGCTTCGTACCTCAAAACGTGTCCCAGCTGAAAATGAGCTTACCTATAAATTTATTAACTGCGGCACCCTTAAACCACTTTATTACAATGCTGATGATTTTAGAAAGTAAAAGGGTGAGAATACTGATGTTCAATTATTTTAATATTTAGGCATAAAAAAAGGCCCTTTCGAGCCTTTGGATTAACTTTGGAATAGTTAAAAATTTTTAAATTAGGTAAGCGTTAATAGCTGTGGAGCAACACTATGATAATCAACAGCCATAGCAATACTTAACGCTGTAATATTAATAATTGAAAATGCGAACACTTTACGTGCCCAGCTACTCATATCAATATTACGACGATAACCACGTAGCGCCATTAGCAACCACCAAAAGCTGGTAATACAAGCAACAGCCATAAAAGCAGCACCTGTGTAGCCAGTAATTGGCAGTAACATCACAACTAGGGCATATACAGCAATGTAAAGTACGATATGGCGTTTTGCTTTGTCGATACCTTGCGCTACTGGTAATACAGGAATACCTGCAGCTTGATAATCTTTAAAGCGAAAAATAGCAATAGCGTAAGAGTGCGGCATTTGCCACAAGCTAAACATGACTAGCAGTATTAATGCGCCCATATCGAACTGCCCTGTTACGGCGCAGTAACCTACTACTGGCGGTACAGCGCCAGAAAGGCTGCCTACAAAAGTGCCATATACTGAGTTGCGTTTCATGTAGAGGCTATAAACCCCTACATAAATTACGTAGCCAAAGGCTGCAAAAAATACCGCGGCTTGAGTGGTGTAGGCGATAAGTAAACCAAAGCCCACAACACCCAATAAAATACCGTGACTAAGTGCAGCAAAGGCCGACATTTCGCCCGTTACTGTAACCCGCGTACGAGTACGCGCCATGGCCACATCTATGTCTCTATCTATAACATTATTGATAGCGCAACCTGATGCAACCACTAGCGACAAACCAATTAATGTGGCAATCATTAACCATGGGTCTATATCACCGCGCGAGGCAAGTAAAAACCCGCCCGCTACGCTGATCAAATTGCCCATAATAATACCCGGCTTTGTCACTGATAAATAACGACGAAACATCTTCAACTCCTAGTACATCATCATTGCGTTAGATTCATAAATGATCCAAACAGATAACCCAACAACCATTACGATGATCAGAGCACTGAATAGGAATGAAAAAGTACTTGAACGGCCATCTTCGGTGGTAAAATTAAGGTGTAAAAAGTATTTTAAATGCACCCAAATTTGTACGATTGCTAAAGTAACAATGCTCCAAAGCGTTGTTGCTTTTGAGAAGTCACCTTCCATTACCATGTAAAACGGTATAGCAGTTAAAATTACCGATAGCACAAAGCCAATTAAGTAAGTTTTAACACTGCCATGAGATTCATCATGATGATCACTTTGCGTTTGCTTTAACGCATGCGTTTCGCTGTGGCTCATTACATTGCTCCCATTAAATAAACAACGGTAAATACACAAATCCAGACAATGTCTAAGAAGTGCCAAAATAGGCTTAAGCAGCTTAAACGCGTTACGGTTGCTTTACCTAAGCCGCGTTTAGCAACTTCAATCATCATTATGGTCATCCAAATTAGACCCGCTGTTACATGTAAACCATGTAAGCCAACTAATGAGAAAAACGATGTTAAAAAGGCACTTTGTTGTGGACCATTGCCATGCACAATTAGGTGATGAAATTCGTATACTTCCATACCAATAAACACAGCACCTAAACAAAACGTAACAAATAACCAAGTCAGTGTTAGTGCCTTTTTTTGCCCTTGAGCGGCAATCATGGCAAAACCAAAAGTAATACTACTAATCAGTAGTGCTGCAGTTTCTACTGCTACAAAGTCGAGTTCAAAAATATCTTTACCCGATACGCCACCGGCTGTGTTCATAAATAACACAGCGTAAGTGGCAAAAAACGAGGCAAACAGTAGGCAATCGGTCATTAGGTATAACCAAAAACCAAATACGGTATCACCCGAAGTATCGTGGTGATCATGCGCGTGGGCATGATCATCGTGTGATACAGAGTCTAAATTTGCAGAAAGTGTACTCACGCTTTTAACTCCTTAACGCCACTTGAATTATATGCAGCTTCAATGCGTGCAATTTCATCAGGTTGTATATAGTAATCTACATCGCTGGTGTAACAACGTTTGATAAATATGGCAATTCCGCCTACTAGTCCAACCACAGCTAACCACCAAATATGCCAAATCATTGCAAAACAAAATACTGTTAAACTTGCTGCCATTAACACGCCAGCTGATGTGTTTTTAGGCATATGAATAGGACTGTAGTTTGCTTTATCTTGATATGCTTGACCTTTTTCTTTCATATCGGTCCATGCATCAATATCATCGATATGTGGAATTGTTGCAAAGTTATAAATTTGCGGAGGTGAACTTGTAGCCCACTCAAGTGTGTGGCCGTTCCACGGATCGCCTGTTGTATCGTCAAGCGCTTCACGGTCTCTAAAGCTCACATATAATTGAATTACTTGGCTGATAATACCAAACATAATAATTACAGCACCGCCTGCGGCAATGTATAACCACATGTTCCAATCTGGGTTGTTAGTGTGGTTTAAGCGACGTGTCATACCTAAGAAACCAAGTACGTACAGCGGCATAAATGCTACGAAGAAACCAATAATCCAACACCAAAATGATGCTTTGCCCCATTTTTCATTAAGTTTAAAGCCCATTGCTTTAGGGAACCAAAATACAAAACCGGCCAGGTAACCAAACACAGCACCACCAATAATTGTGTTATGGAAATGTGCAATTAAGAATAAGCTGTTATGCAGTACATAATCGGCGCCAGGAATGGCAAGTAATACACCGGTCATACCGCCTACGGTAAAGGTAACCATAAAGCCAAGAGTCCAAAGTACCGGTACACTTATACGTAATCGACCTCGGTAAATAGTAAATAACCAGTTAAACAACTTAACCCCAGTTGGTACGGCAATAACCATAGTCATTACCCCAAAGAACGCGTTAACGTTAGCACTTGAGCCCATAGTAAAGAAGTGATGTAACCAAACAATAAAGCCTAAAATTGAGATTGCACCGCTGGCATAAACCATCGATTTGTAACCAAACAAACGTTTACCGGCAAAGGTCGAAATAATTTCAGAAAAAATACCAAACGCTGGTAATACTAATATGTATACCTCAGGGTGACCCCATGCCCAAAACAGGTTGATGTACATCATGGCGTTACCGCCCAATTCATTGGTAAAGAAGTGGAAGTCTAGATAACGGTCAAGCGTTAGCATTGCAAGTACAGCAGTTAAAATTGGGAATGATGCTGCAATTAAGATGTTTGCCCATGTACATGCCCATGTAAAAATTGGCATTTTCATTAGGGTCATACCTGGTGCACGCATTTTAAACACGGTTGCTAAAAAGTTTACGGCTGTTAGAAGTGTACCGAGCCCGGATATTTGCAAGGCCCAAATATAATAATCGACCCCCACCCCAGGGCTAAAGGTCAGCTCCGAAAGCGGCGGATATGCCACCCAACCTGTTTTTGCAAATTCACCAAATACAAGTGATAAGTTAATTAAAATTGCACCACTGGCTGTAAACCAAAAACTTAAATTATTTAAAAATGGAAAAGCAACATCGCGAGCACCAATTTGAAGTGGTAATACAATGTTCATTAGACCAATCATAAATGGCATTGCCATAAATATGATCATGATTACGCCGTGGGCAGTAAATATTTGGTCGTAGTGTTCTGGTGGTAAATAACCTGGCGCACCACTGGTAGCAAGTGCCAACTGCGCACGCATCATTATTGCATCAGAAAAACCACGAAACAGCATTATTAGTGCTAAAAGAATATACATTACGCCTAAGCGTTTGTGATCAACAGACGTGATCCAGTCGCGCCAAAGCACGCCCCATTTTTTATACTTTGTAATAAGCCCGGCAATAATAAGCCCAGCTATCGCAATAACCGACATCGTGAACACAAGAATTGGCTCATGAAACGGAATTGCGTCGAGTGAAAGATTACCTAATAACGACATTATTATTCCTCGCCTTGGCTGTGAGATGAAGGCATTGAGTGCTCACTCATTTCATGATGCTTTTTACTCATTTGCCCATGTTCGCCCAATGCATGGTGTTTTTTGTTCATATCGCCATGCGCCTGCATATACTTCATAACAATGGTATGAAATAAGCCGTCATCAACTTTTCCGTAATATGCTACTGGGTTATTTTCACTTGCTTTTGCAAGCTCAACATAATTTGCATGAGTCAGGTTATTAGCGCTTGAATTCGCTTTCACATCACTCACCCACTTATCAAAGTCTGCTTGAGTAGGTGTAGCAATGGCATTAAATTTCATGCCAGTGAAACCTGCGCCGCTGTAATTTGCTGAAAAGCCTTTAAACGTACCTGGCTCATTTGCAATTAAGTGAAGCTTGGTTTCCATCCCAGCCATTGAGTATATTTGACTACCCAATTGCGGAATAAAAAATGAATTCATTGTGCTCTCTGAGGTGATTTTATATTCAACAGGTACATTTGCTGGGAACACTAATTCATTAACCGTAGCAATACCTTGCTCAGGATATATAAATAGCCACTTCCAGTTTAGTGAAACCACTTCAACAGTAAGATGTTCACCTTTACCTTCAATGGGTTTATAGGGGTCTAAGTCTTGGGTAGACTGCCAGGTAATAACACCTAAAATGATTACAATAACAATAGGAACAGCCCAAACAACGGCTTCAATTTTATTTGAATGAGCCCATTTTGGAGCATAAATTTCTTGGTTTTGAGTGTCTCTATATTTCCAAGCGAAATACAAAGTCATCACAATAACGGGAACGACTACAAGCAACATAAGCACGGTTGCGATGATGATTAAATTTTTCTCATCAATGCCTATTTGCCCTTTTGGATCGAGTATCCCGCCTTTACAGCCTGACAACGCCAGCACTGTACTAGCTAAAGCAATATTACAAAGGTTACGAATTAACAAGGGAGTATCCTACAAACCTAGAGTTTCAATTTGCTGCTTAAAATAAAAACCAAAGCAACGATTTTTCAATAAAAACCCAAGTTAACTAGAATTAAATTATAAAAATAAGGGGGCTATTCAAAAAAACCTAAAGCTCATGCCATTAATGACCTAGCAACAAACCCAGCTTTCTAAACGCATTTATATAACGTAATAAAAGTTAACTTGGGTGAGTGGTGGTTGGCTGAAATGTGTTTAAAAAAACACGGAGCTACTTTGTTTTAGCTAACCTTAATTATTTACAGCAAGAACAAATAATTAAAACCAGCAACAAGATGCAGCGTTACAGGCAACCTGTAAAGCTAGGTGGAGCACGACAACCATGTGAAGAGATCACAGGCTGAAGAACTTTAGCCTCGCTAAAAGCAAAGGCTGCTTTACGGAGGATTATGCCAGCACGACGCGCTGGACAAATATGGAACAATAACCAACAAAGGCCAATAAGTAACTGACTTGATATGATCGGATGAGCTAAAAATTGCGCAAGATTAAGTAACAGTGGCTCTACAATAAACCCATCACTTAATAGCGCTTCAAGCTTGAAGGCATCCTCTAGTGCACCGCTTAGCAACATTACAGTATTAAACACTAATAAAGTTATAGCTACACACACGCCCTTGCCTGCTTTATTCAAGCGTTCACACGTCTGCGGCTCGCCAGAGGCAAGTTCCGTAGCTGTATGATGCAAAGAAAGTGTGTTCAAAGACATTAACCTACTAAAATGACTATAACAAAATTAGAGTAATACAGTTTGCAATGGAAAAATTTAAAAAACATTGCTGTTGTAAACCCTAAAACCAGGTGCTAAATACAATCAAATCCAGCTAGCACATATTTACCTAGCGAAAATTGATCCGTATCAACCAAACTTTCAAAACTTACTGAAAGTTCGAACGTGAGTATAACAAAGAGAATTTTCTGTTCAACTAAAAATCAATTAATTTGAGTTAAGCTTTCGAAGCTATTTTGTTAATAAAAAATAACACGATAAAAAACATTCGGTTAGCTAAAATAAAAAACGATTTAAAGAGAAATATTTAATAGGATTATAGGTTTTTAGGAGGGAGTAATAATTGTGTGGCACAAATAAAAACAGCCCAAATTCAGTCACCACCGAACTTGAGCCGCCTTTCACACTGACAACATCTTCACACACAATATAAAGATTCTTGGTTTACACTACGTGGCAATTGTAGGGAATAAAAACAACTCAAGCTAAGTCACCACCGAACTTGAGCTGCCTTTCACACT